>NZ_JBIRYZ010000006.1:275453-406319 GCF_044390325.1 Streptomyces sp. NPDC018964 | reverse complement strand
CGTCCGGGGGTGGCACACTATGTGCGCCGCGCCCCACCCGCGCTTGGGGGGGGGGGGGGGGGGGGGGCGGGGGGTGGGGGCGGGGGGGGGGGGGGGGGGGGGGGGGGGGGGGGGCGCCCCCCCGCCGGCCCCCCCGCCCCTGTACGTCCGTCGTGGTGACGCTCAGACGGTGGTGACGACCTGCTCGTACTCCAGGCGCGGGGAGCGGGGGAACCACGCGTCCGGGCCGGGGCGGCCGATGTTGACGACCATCAGCGGGGTGTGGTCGTCGTCCAGGAACTCCTTGCGGACGCCCTCGAAGTCGAGGCCGGTCATCGGGCCGGCGGCCAGGCCCGCGGCGCGCACGCCGATGATGAAGTAGGCGGCCTGGAGGGCGGCGTTCACCGAGGCGGCACCCTCGCGCACCGGGCGCTCGCTGAAGAAGGCGTCCTTGGCCTGCGGGAAGTGCGGGAAGAGCTGCGGCAGCTCCTCGTGGAACTCGTTGTCCGCGGAGAGGATCGCGACCAGCGGGGCGGAGGCCGTCTTGGGCCGGTTGCCCTCGGCCATGTGCGCGACCAGGCGCTCGCGGGCCTCGGGGGAGCGGACCAGGGTGATGCGCAGGGGGCTCTGGTTGAAGGCCGTGGGGCCGTACTTGACCAGGTCGTAGATCGCCCGCACCTGCTCGTCGGTCACCGGCTCGTCGGTGAAGGTGTTGGCGGTGCGCGCCTCGCGGAACAGCAGGTCCTGGGCGGCGGGGTCAAGGGCGAGTGACATGCGTGAACCTTCTCGGGGGTACGTCGGCCCGTCTGTCCGTGGGGGGACCACGGATGTCCGTGTAGGAGCCACGGACCGGTGGACGGGTCCGACGGTACGCCTATGAAGTTCAATGCTCAACTAAATCTGGAGTCCGGTGGTCCACTTCACAGCTCAGGCCTCCCCGGAGCCCTCCGCCCCGCCCTCCTCCTTCCGCTCCTCCTCCGCGAGCGCCGCGTCCAGCCGGGCCCGCGCCCCCTCCAGCCGCCGCCGGCACACCCCGGCCAGCTCCTCACCCCGCTCCCAGAGCGCGAGGGACTCCTCCAGCGTCGTACCGCCCGCCTCCAGCCGTCGTACGACCTCGATCAGCTCGTCCCGCGCCTGCTCGTACCCGAGCGCCTCGGCCGCCGCCGTCTGCTCCGTCTTGCCGGTCATCCGTCCACCCTCTGTGTATCGACTCGAACCGTGAACTCGCCCTCGGACACCCGCGCCCGCAAGGTCTCACCGGCCTCCACCTCGGCCGGATCCCGCACCGCCTGCCCGTCCGCCCGCTGAAGCACGGCGTACCCACGCTTCAGCGTCGCGGCGGGGGACAGGGCCACCACGCGCGCGTGCGTGTGCGTCAGCTCGGAGTCGGCCCGGTCCAGCTGGTGCCGCAGACTGCGCCTGCTCCGCCCCAGCAGCGCCGTGACCTCCTCCGCGCGCGCCTCGACCATCCGGTGCGGATCCTGCAGCGAGGGGCGGGCCAGCGCGTGCGCCAGCCCGCGCTCCTCCCGGTCCAGCAGCGCCAGGACCGAGCGCCGCGCGCGGTCGCGCAGCATCCGTACCCGCTCGTACTCCTCGCCCACGTCCGGCACCACCTTCTTGGCGGCGTCGGTCGGCGTGGAGGCGCGCAGGTCGGCCACGTGGTCGAGCAGCGGGTTGTCCGGCTCGTGCCCGATCGCGGAGACGACCGGCGTACGGCACGCCGCCACCGCCCGCACCAGCTGCTCGTCGGAGAACGGCAGCAGGTCCTCCACGCTGCCGCCGCCCCGCGCCACGATGATCACGTCCACCTCGTCGACCGCGTCCAGCTCCTTCACGGCCTGGACGACCTGCGGCACCGCGTGCACCCCCTGCACGGGCACGTTGCGCACCTCGAAACGGACGGCCGGCCACCGCAGCCGCGCGTTCTCCAGCACGTCCCGCTCGGCCGCCGAGGCGCGCCCGCACACCAGCCCGATCAGCCGCGGCAGGAACGGCAGCGGCTTCTTGCGCTCCGGCGCGAACAGCCCCTCCCGCGCGAGCGACTTCTTCAGCTGCTCGAGCCGCGCCAGCAGCTCGCCCACCCCCACCGGCTTGATCTCGGCGGCCCGGAGCGAGAGCTGCCCGCGCGGCGCGTACCACTCCGGCTTGCAGTGCACCACCACCCGCGCGCCCTCGCTCACCACGTCCGCGACGGCGTCGAACACCTGCCGGTAACAGGTCACGCCCACCGAGACGTCGTACGACGGGTCGCGCAGCGTCAGGAACACCACCCCGGCGCCCGGCCGCCGCGACAGCTGGGTGATCTGCCCCTCGACCCACACCGCGCCGAGCCGGTCGATCCACCCCCCGATCAGCCGCGACACCTCACCGACGGGCAGCGGCGCTTCCGCAGACGTGTTGAGAGCCATGTCCGCGAGAGTAGTGCGCCCCACCGACAACGCACCGTGACCGGGCCCCCGCGGGCGGCCTTACGATGGGACGCATGACCGCTTCGCCTGGCCGCCGTGTCCTGCTCGCCGCCCCCCGTGGCTACTGCGCGGGAGTGGACCGCGCCGTGATCGCCGTCGAGAAGGCCCTGGAGCAGTACGGGGCCCCCGTCTACGTCCGGCACGAGATCGTGCACAACAAGTACGTCGTGCAGACCCTGGAGAAGAAGGGCGCGATCTTCGTCGAACGGACGGAGGAGGTCCCGCCGGGCAACATCGTCATGTTCTCCGCGCACGGCGTCGCCCCCGTCGTCCACCAGGAGGCCGAGCGCGGCCGGCTCGCCACCATCGACGCCACCTGCCCGCTGGTCACCAAGGTCCACAAGGAAGCCGTCCGCTTCGCCAACGACGACTACGACATCCTCCTGATCGGCCACGAGGGCCACGAGGAGGTCATCGGCACCTCCGGCGAGGCCCCCGACCACATCCAGCTCGTCGACGGGCCGGACGACGTCGCGAAGGTCGAGGTCCGCGACCCCTCCAAGGTCGTCTGGCTCTCCCAGACCACGCTGAGCGTCGACGAGACCATGGAGACCGTCGACGCGCTGAAGGAGAAGTTCCCCCAGCTGATCTCCCCGCCCAGCGACGACATCTGCTACGCCACGCAGAACCGCCAGCTCGCGGTCAAGCAGATGGGCGCCGAGGCGGACCTGGTGATCGTGGTCGGCTCCCGCAACTCCTCCAACTCCAAGCGGCTGGTGGAGGTCGCCAAGCTGGCTGGCGCCCGCGCGGCGTACCTGGTGGACTTCGCCGACGAGATCGACGAGGCCTGGCTGGACGGCGTGAACACGGTCGGCGTCACCTCGGGCGCCTCGGTGCCGGAGATCCTCGTCGAGCAGGTGCTGGAATTCCTGTCGGGGCGCGGCTTCGAGGACGTCGAGATCGTCAAGGCCGCCGAGGAGTCCATCGTCTTCTCCCTGCCCAAGGAGCTCCGCCGCGACCTGCGCGAGGAGGCGGCGGCCCTGGTGGCCGAGCGCGGCGGGTCCGGGGCGGATTCCACGCGGTGACGGCGGAGCGGGTGTGAAGATCACGGAGACGGCCGGTGTGACGGTCCGTCGTACGTCGTAACGTAGGGCCATGCAGATCTTCGGCGTGGACATCGGCGGTTCCGGGATCAAGGGTGCCCCGGTCGACCTGGACCTGGGGGACCTGGCGCAGGAGCGCCACAAGGTCCTCACCCCCCACCCGGCCACCCCCGACGCGGTGGCCGACGGCGTGAAGCAGGTCGTCGACCACTTCGGCTGGACCGGACCGGTCGGGGTCACCTTCCCGGGTGTCGTCACCGGCGGCACCACGGTTCGTACGGCGGCCAACGTCGACAAGGGCTGGATCGACACCGACGCGCGCGTGCTGCTCGGCGACCGGCTGGGCGGCCTGCCGGTGACGGTGGTCAACGACGCGGACGCGGCCGGTGTCGCCGAGATGCACTTCGGCGCCGGCCGTCACCGCCGGGGCACGGTGGTCCTGCTGACCTTCGGCACGGGCATCGGCAGCGCCCTGTTCGTGGACGGCGTACTCGTCCCCAACAGCGAACTGGGCCACCTGGAGCTGCACGGCCACGACGCGGAGAAGCGGGCCTCCAGCAAGGCCAGGGAGGACGAGGACCTGTCGTGGGAGGAGTGGGCGCACCGGGTGCAGAAGTACCTGGCCCACGTGGAGATGCTGTTCTCGCCCGAGCTGTTCATCATCGGCGGCGGTGTCAGCCGCAAGTCCCACAAGTTCCTGGACCACATCCAGGGCATCAGGGCGGAGATCGTCCCGGCCCGGCTGCAGAACAACGCGGGCATCGTGGGCGCGGCGATGCGGGCGGCGACGGGCGCGTAGGGGTCACGGCCGGGCGGGACGGTTCCGCGCGGTGCGCCGGTTGGCCGCCCGGACCCGGCTCGTCCTGCGGGAGAGCACGATCAGGCCCGCGACCAGCGTCCCGCCGTAGAGCCACCCGGCCTGGGTGGCGAGTCCCGTCACCATGCCCATCAGCCGGTCGAGGAGGGCGCCGTCGGCGGCCGGGGCCAGCCCCACGGCGAAGGCGATCGGCGCCACGACGGGCGCGACGAGCAGGTCCCCCTCGCGCACCCACAGCGCGGTCAGCGCGCACACCGGCAGGAAGAGCACGCCGTACACGGTCCCCGGCGCCCCGAACAGCGCCTCGGTCAGCAGACCGAGGACGAGCATCACCAGCCCGCAGAACAGGGTCGAGCCCAGCCCGGTGAGCCGGGGGTTGGGCAGCCGCCGGGCAGCGGGCGGGGCGGCGGGTCGGCCCTCCGGCACACGGGCGGGCCGGTCCTCCGGCACACGGGCGGTCCTCCCGGCCCCGCCCCCCGTCGCCCGCCCCGCCTGCGCGGGCAGCGGTGGCCCGACCGGTCCGGCCGGGCTGTCACGTCGCGGTCCGTACCGTCCGTACCGCGCGGGTCGCGTCCTGTGTTGCTCCACTGCACCAACGTAGGTCGTTTTATGTGCCGAACGGCCCGTCAGACACGCCGGGGATCGCGGTCCGGCCGGACGTTCGACGGATCGCGGGGGCGCGGGCGGGCACGCCGTAGACTGGTGGATCGGCCCACACAGCCCCGTCGGCCGGTCCTCGTCCCCCAACCTCACGTACGGGAAGTCGCAACGTGTCGCTCACGATCGGAATCGTCGGTCTGCCGAATGTCGGCAAGTCGACCCTGTTCAACGCCCTGACCAAGAACGACGTGCTGGCGGCCAACTACCCGTTCGCCACGATCGAGCCGAACGTCGGCGTCGTCGGTGTCCCCGACCCCCGCCTGACCAAGCTGGCCGAGATCTTCGGCTCCCAGCGCATCCTCCCGGCCACGGTCGACTTCGTCGACATCGCCGGCATCGTGCGCGGCGCGTCGGAGGGCGAGGGCCTCGGCAACAAGTTCCTCGCGAACATCCGCGAGTCCGACGCGATCTGCCAGGTCATCCGCGCCTTCAAGGACGAGAACGTCGTGCACGTCGACGGCAAGGTCTCGCCGAAGGACGACATCGAGACGATCAACACCGAGCTGATCCTCGCCGACCTCCAGACCATCGAGAAGGTCCTGCCCCGCCTCCAGAAGGAGTCGCGGATCAAGAAGGACGTCGCGCCGAAGGTCAAGGCGGTCGAGGAGGCCAAGGAGATCCTGGAGAAGGGCGACACCCTCTTCTCCCATGGCGTCGTCCAGGGCACCGAGCGCGCGGAGCTCCTCCACGACCTGCACCTCCTCACCACGAAGCCGTTCCTCTACGTCTTCAACGTCGACGAGGACGAGCTGACCGACGAGGACTTCAAGAACGAGCAGCGCGCCCTGGTCGCCCCCGCCGAGGCGATCTTCCTCAACGCCAAGCTGGAGGCGGACCTCGCCGAGCTGGACGAGGACGAGGCCCTCGAGCTCCTCCAGTCGGTCGGCCAGGACGAGCCCGGCCTCGCCACCCTCGCCCACGTCGGCTTCCGCACCCTCGGCCTGCAGACCTACCTCACGGCCGGCCCGAAGGAATCCCGCGCCTGGACCATCAAGAAGGGCGCCACCGCCCCCGAGGCCGCCGGCGTCATCCACACCGACTTCCAGAAGGGCTTCATCAAGGCGGAGGTTATCTCCTTCGCCGACCTGGTGGAGACCGGCTCGGTCGCCGAGGCCCGCGCCAAGGGCAAGGCCCGCATGGAGGGCAAGGAGTACGTGATGCAGGACGGGGACGTGGTGGAGTTCCGCTTCAACGTCTGATCGCGCGCTTAGAGGCGGCCTGACCTGCGGCGGAGTGGGTCGGGCGGCCTTGTCAGCTCGTGTGCAGGGCCAAGTTGAGTACGACATAGCTGTGGTGCTCGCGCCCATGCGGTGAGCGGACGGTTGATACGAGGACCTCAGCGGTGATCCGACGGTTCGCGTAGGCACTCAACAGGCTGGTGACTTCGTGATCCACGCGCGCCGTGATCACGCCCCGATCGGCCGTCTCGATCTCCACCGTTCCCCGTAGCACGCTGCCGCCGACGAGCCTGCCTGCCAACCGTTCCGCGTGTTCCTCGGGCTGCGCGGCGCGCAGTGCGTCCCGGCACCGCTGGGCGTTTCTTGAGCCGAGGCGGGAGGCACGCACACCGTTGTACGGCGAACTCCAGGTCAGGCTGACATCCGTGCCCGAGTCAGCGAGTACCTCTGTCAGGTCGGCAAGACGGTTGAAGACCCGCCCACCCAGGGGCAGCGCTGTTTCGATCACCGCGTCGATGGCTCCTGGACCTGCCTCCGCCCGGTCGGTGATGTCGAGAACAGTTCCCATCGCGCGGTCCAGCAATGACTCCGTCGAGACCACCTCCGGTAGCGGTAGCTCGACCTCGTCTGCCGGTGCTTCCTCCAGGACCATGCCGTACGACGAGGGAAAGGTCGCTGCGGCGTAGAGCCGTGTTGCTTTTCGGACGGCTTGCGGCAACGGACCGTAGTCGTGTGTGGGGCGACTCTCGTCGAGGGCGTGGGCGACGGTGGTGACGGCCTCCTGGAAGAAGGTCAGCCACTGTCCGAGTACGGACGACTCCATGCGATGTTCCCGGACGGGCGCCCCTTCGAGAGCCAGCCGGAGTGATCGCCGAGCCGTACCGGCTTCGGCGCTGCCGGTTGCACACCCCATGGTCTTCAGCAGTTTGCGCCTCTGTGCCGCGGCGAATTCATCTGCTGACCGCACCGGATGACGACCGTCTGCTTTGACACGGTTGGCCTGCATCCAGGCCCTCAGGGCCTCCTTGTCCGAGGGATCGGGCAGGTTCTGCGGACTGTTCACAGCAGCACCGCCACATACCCTCGCCGGGCCCTCTCGGGGATACCGTTCTGCCCACTCCGGCAGCGCTGCCAGACCTCGTCATAGACCCCGAGGCTCTCGAAGACCTTGTGGTCGCTGGGTGCCATGGCCCCAGTCACCCCCAGGGAGCGGAAGTCCTCTGTCTCGGGAAGGCACAGGACATATGCGTCCACTCGCATGGCATGGCGCGTACACCAGTCCTTGGTACCCAGATTGTCAAGGTAGTCAACCGTGTCGGCGTCCGCCATCGCCCGGGCGTATGCATCTGAAGGTATGAGGTAGGTGACGTCGACGTCCTCGGGATCCACTTTGCCGCTGACGAAGCTTCCGGCGAGCCATAGCCGCCCCACTGCTCCGGTTGTGAGTTCCACCATCGCGTAGTGGGTCCGCAGCTCTCCGAAGAGGTGGCCGCGCGTGGACGAGTCCGTGAAGTGCGCCGCCTTCACCAGTTCCGACTCGACTTCGTCCCAGGTCAGCGGAAACCTGCCCGGGGGAGGGCACTCCGTGACGGGATCGAATGCGGGTAGTGGTGGCATACGGAACCCTTTGGTCAGGTGGTGAACGCAGAGTCAACCTAATGGATCTCTCGGTGATGCGTGGACCGAATGCGTGAACGCGTGGCAAGTCACCGACCCGCAGGAAGTCGGGAAGGCAGTCCTCCACGTCAACCGCATCGGTGCTCCTCGCCGTATGGCTTTTCACGACGCATGGTGAAGACGCTGGAGGAGAAGCCCCGTCTGTCTGGCGCTTACGCTCGTTGCAGCGCAGCGGCCGAAGCGACCCCGGACGCGGTCGACGTGTCGGACGCCGAGTCGGCTCGACGGACCGTCAAGGGGGAACAGGCGCGCCCGGGCATGACCGACGGGAGGCCCACGGCACCCGAATGAGAGACAGGGTGCAGTTCGGTACGACTTCCCGTGTGCGGGTAGCGTGACCGGCGTGTCCGAGGAGCTGCCCGGTTTTCCCTATCACCCCGACCTCTTGGCGACCGGGGCGGTCGTCGCGTCCGGTACGACGTGCCTCTGCTGCGGGGTGGCGCGGGGGTTCATCTACACGGGTCCGGTGTACGCGGTCGAGGAACTTTCCCACCTGCTGTGTCCGTGGTGCATCGCGGACGGCAGTGCGGCTGCGAAGTACGACGCGCACTTCATCGGTGACCCGGTCGGGGACGATGTCCCGCTCGAGGTCGTGAGGTCCGTCGACGCGTGCACGCCGGGCTTCTCCTCCTGGCAGGACCCGCGGTGGTTCTTCCACTGCGGTGACGGTACGGCGTTCCTGGGTGCGGTGGGGGCGGCCGAGCTGGCCGCGTTCCCGGACGCCCGGGAGGAGCTGCGCGGCGAGGCCGGCGCGTGGGGGTGGTCCGCCGGGGCGGTGGAAAGGTTTCTGGGTGCCCTGGACAAGGACGGTCAGCCCACCGGCTACCTCTTCATGTGCCGCACGTGCGGTCGGCACATGGCGTACGCGGACTTCACGTAGCCGCGGTCAGGCGGCTGCTACGGCCGGGTCCAGCCGTTGGCGAAGTCGCATTGGAGGTCCGTCCAGCGGCGAAGCTCGGCGGGGGTGTAGCTGGGGTAGCCGAGGCGTCCCACGCCCTTGACCCACTCGTCCCACAGGCCGCCGGGCTCCGTGAAGCGGTCGGCGTGGTGGGTGCCGAGGTGGGCGTCGAGGCGGAGGAGAGCGCCCAGGGCGGAGGGCTGGTCGTAGTGCAGGTCGGCGCGGGGGAGGTAGCGGTCGAGGTAGGCGGTGAGGATCTCGGCGTCGGCGTGTGTGCCGAAGCGGGCCAGGGTGAAGCAGTAGGCGCTGCCGGAATAGCAGACCTCGCTGGCCAGGAGCAGGTCGCCGATGCGTTCGTGGAACCGTTCGCGGCGGTCGACGCCGATCAGCCAGGCGGCGGTGAGGCGCGAGCGCCATTCGTACCCGAGGAGGGCTTCCAGTTCCTCGTCGTTGATCGCGGCGGCGTCAGCGATCATGTGCCGGGTAAAGCGTGTGGTGTGCCACCACCGGGGGCCTAGGAACCGCCCGCCGTTCAGCACGAGATAGCGCGGGAGGCCGCCGTACATCCTCGTCACGTAGCTCTCGACCACATGGCCGTAGCCGGTCTCCTCGGGGTGCTGGGACGGCATCGGTCACCTCTCCGGGTGCAGGTCGGTGCGGTCGATCCAGGTGGGGGCGACGAAGATGTTGTCGGCGGTGGGGGCTTCGGGGGCTTCCAGTAGGGACCAGGTGCGGGACTCTTCGACCAGGTGCTCCCAGGGCGCGGTCCAGTCGAGTTCCCAGTCCAGGCCGGGGCCGGAGACGCCGTACGTGCCGCCGGCGTCCACCCGCCAGAACTGGGAGTAGAGGATCACCTGGGCGTGGTCGGCCAGGTCGTTGATGATCTCGGTGAAGTGGGTCGAGGGCCAGCCAGGGGCGTCGTCCACGGTGGCGGCTCGTAGGCGCGCGGTGAGCGGCGGGACGACGGGGATGCGGGCACCGAGTTCGGTCAGGGCCCAGCGGATGCCGACGGGCTCGGTCCAGTCCGGTGGGGTCGCCCGTTCCAGGCAGGCGCGGTAGGCGCGGCGCAGGGGCTCGGTGGCGCCGTCGATCTCCAGACTCGCCAGGGCCATGGCCGCCCATTCGCGGACGGTCGGGTTGTCGCTGTCCAACAGGCCGATGAGAGCGGGGCCGCAACGGGGATCACCCACCTCCTCGAAGACCTCGATGGCGGTCAGCTGACCGAAGCCGCCGAGGGAAGGCAGGCCGTTGATGACGGCGGGTATGGCGTCAGCGCCGATCCAGATCAGCTCCGCACGGGCGTCGTAGGACTCGTCGGCCTTGCCGTCGAGCTGCTGGACGAGTGTCTCGATGCGAGAGGTCATGACGCGGAGTAGTCCCGGCGCCAGAAAGTGGGGAGCCACCAGCAGAGCACCGAGCGGTCGTCGGGCCATGGGGCGCGGTCCTCGGCCGCCCAGTCCTCGAAGGAGTCGCGCGTCAGATCGATGGGTCGCCAGGCGGGGTCGAGTGGCTCGTCCTCGGCTGGCGGGCGGACATACCGGCGGCCGTGCTCGTCGCAGGCGCCGAAGTCCTGGTAGTTCCGCTGGGCCTCGATCAAGGAGACCTTGTTCGCGCCGCCGCCCATGGTCGGCCAGCGGAACTGGACCCCGTCGTCCTCCCAGAAGCAGACGGGGCAGATCTCGTACGAGCCGGGCATCTCGCCCAGCACGCGGTGCCCGCAGCATGGGCAGGGGTAGCGGTCGCTCACCCGGGCAGTCTCCTTGCCGGTCCCGCTGGTGCGCCATGGATTTCTCGGCCTCCGCCCGCCCGGCCGGTCCGCAGCCAGTCCGCAGGACACTCGTAAACGGCCGTCGGAAGCCAACGCATGCCAACCAGAAAACCCCAGTTCAGAGCCCTGGACGGGGCTCTGTCGCAGGTCAGGATCAGCCCGCAGACATTCCGCTTCAACGTGTAGGGCGTTTTCCCTTGATCGTCAAGAAGGCTGGTCAAGGCGCATAACGGCAGGTCAGAGGCCAGATCTTCGGATCTGGCCTCTCCTCGTTCATCCGTTGGAACCTGTTGTTGCGCGTCCCCGTGGTGACTGGGTGGTGACTCCCCGACTGAGCCCGGATCGCTCTGACCAGGAGTTTCTTCCGGCAGGGGTTCAAGCGTCGACGCAGTGCTCCCCGAAGCGCCGACACGCCTTGAAGCCTACCGATCGATATTACCTGGAGTGACGATGTTGGGCGTTTTCCATAACGTCATGTAAGTTCCAGCCGCACAAAGTAAAACCTCCAGGGGGCAACCCTGGGGGCACGCGCCCGGGAACAACCGGGCGCTGACGCGCAACTGAAGGGATTAGCTTCAGCCATGCGCGTCCATCGTGCGCGGCGGACCTCTGCCTATGTGCAAGTCCCCAACGCCATCGCTCGGCACGGTTCCCTGAGCCTCGAAGCGGTTGGCCTCCTCGTTCGTCTCCTCTCCCTCCCCGATGGTTCGGGGGCAACGGTCGAGAGGACCACCGCCCAGTTGTTCACGGCCTTGGCCGACCACGAGGGAAGGTCTCTCATCTCTCGGACCGTCGCCCTCCCGGGCGTGGCCAAGCATCTTGAGTTGCAGGCCGGCGAGGCTGCCGGGGAAGCCGCGGTGGCCATCGACCGCATCGAGGCGGACATGACTCCGAGGAAGCGCACCGGTACCAGGGTGACCGGGCAGGACATCGAGGAAGCCCGCGAGAGGCTGTGGCCGAGGGGAGAGGCGAGAAGCCGACCGTTGCCCGCGTCTGCGAGTTCCTGGGGATCTCTCCTGCCGCCTACCACTGGAACCATCCCCGGACGGTCTGACTCTCCGAGGGGTCCGTCCCTGCGGGGCGGGCCTGTCACACCTTGGTGAGAGACTGACAAGGTGGAGTGGGTCGAACGGGCAGCGCGTCCGCTCCGTGGTGTCCTACAGTGCGAGGGCGGCGGAGACCAGGAAGCGGTTCCCAGTGGCCGAGCACCGCACGAACGTTACGGTCGTCAAGGTTCCGATCTTCGGGGGGAAGAGCTGATGCCCATCAGTGTGGAAGGCATGTCTAGGAATTTGCAGGGCGCGGTCATGGACTTGGCGTTCAAGGGCGTGATCGAGTTGTTCAAGAACGCCGAAGACCGCTCCTTTGCGTGGGACGAGAGTGGAGACATCCGCGCAGCGGCCACCTTCAACGTCCTCCCTGAGCGTCCGATCCGGGTGGAGGTCGTAAAGCGCCGTAACGGCCTTATCAGTGTGCAGTTCCCTCCGGTCAAGGTCATCAAGGGGCAAGCGAAGAAAAAGCCGCCTCGACGCTGAGGTGTGAAACAAAAAGGGCTTGCCCCCCGTTCAAGCAGCGGGTTCATCATCTCTCAACCCGAGGTAGACCAACCGAACCCGGAACGGTTCACTCCCTCCGGCGCGCTTGGCATGAGGTGGGTGGTAGGCAGGTCGGAAAAGGGCCGCAGCGCGGGTCCGCCGCCTCTTCGAAGACCTCGATGGCGGTCAGCTGCCCGAAGCCGCCGAGGGAGGGCAGTCCGTCGATGAGGGCGGGGACGGCGTCGGGGCCGATGCCGATCAGTTCCGCGCGGGCGTCGTACGACGGGTCGGTCGAGTCGTCGAGCCGCTGGACGATTCTCTCGATGTGGGTGGTCATGGACGGTCCCGGCGCCAGAAGGCGGGGAGCCACCGGCAGAGTACCGAGTGGTCGTCGGGCCACGGGGCGCGGTCCTCGGCTGTCCGGCCCTCGAAGGAGTCGGGTGTCAGGTCGATGGGGCGTCGGGCGGGGGCGAGCGGCTCGTCCTCGGCCGGAGGGCGGACGTACCGAAGGCCGTGCTGGTCGCAGGCGCCGGAGTCTTGATGGTTGCGCTGGGCCTCGATCGGGGAGACCTTGTTCGCGCCGCCGGCCGTGGTGGGCCGGCGGAACCGGACCCCGTCGTCCTCCCGGAAGCAGACGGGGTGGATCTCGTACGGGCCGGGTATCGCGCTCAGCACGCGGTGCCCGCAGCACGGGCGGGGGTAGGAGGCGCTCACCTGCGTAGTTTCGTCGCAGGTCCCGTCGGCGTGCCATGGATTTCTCTGCCCTGAAGGTGCCCCGCCGGTCCGCAGGACACCCGTGAACGGCCGTCGGGAGTCGGCGCACGTCGACGAGGAAAGCCCGGGTCGGATCCCTGAAGGAGGCTCCGCCGCAGGCCAGGGTCTGGCTTCGGGCATTCCGGTTCAATGTGCGGCGGGTGACGTGCCGCCATGGTGCCGGTCCGGCGGACGTGCGGGTCGGACCGGGTCCGGCGCGGCGGCGTGTGCCGGCCGGCTGCCGGTGCGCGGAAGCGGAACGTCAGGTCAGGGAAGGTGCCGCTGCTCCACTGGCGGACTCTCCCGTCTCGTCGGTGATGGCCCACACTCCGTCGACGAGGCACAACGACCGGTAGGCGTCTCTGCGGGTCTCCAGCCTTTGCAGCAGCGCGTGCCCGAGGCAGAGAACCACTTCATGTCCGTCATAGGATTCCAGGTTGAGCACTGCCGCCTCGACCTGGCCGATCTCGGTGATGAGTACGGGGACGGCATCCTTTCCTCGGACAACAGCCAGGCCGATACGCGCGTAGAGAGAGGAAATGAGGGCCGATCCGCTGGCTTTCGCAACCAGTTCCTGATGGGCGTCGCCCCGGGTTAACTCGGTTATTTGTGTCCGCGCGTGCCGGAGAACCTCGATGAGGTCCTTCGTCTCGTTGATGCTGGTTTGTAGTGCCAAGGGCGGTTGTTCGTCCGACCGGTCGGCCTTGCCGCGACGATGTCTTCGCATTCTTGTGCTCCGGAAATATCCTGCGACTTCGTTTTATTTCCCTGACGGCTGCTCGCGTGCAGCGGGGTGGTGTGACGTGGGACCGTCACACCACCCCGCTCGCCCTAAGCCTGCGTGAGCGCTACTTTAAACCCACGTCTTGCCTGCGGCGTTGGACTTCAGTTTGTGTTTCTTGACCGCGTCCTTGCAGAATCGGCAAGCGGTCTGTTTCGCTTTCCCGTACGTCCAGGCTGTGATCTTTCCGCCCTTGCTCCGTCCGATCTTGTTGTTGTACTGGTCGGCTTTGGAGTCGCGCTTTGCGGCCTTGCTTTTCCCCGCCTTCTTTTCATGGGCGTTGCCCAAGGCCTTGGCCAAGTAGGAACCGACCGCCCAGGTCAGCATGGCCTGCCAGATGCAGTGACGGTAAGCGTTCTGCTTCGCCTTGTTCGAGTACCTCTTCTTGGCCTCGCCCAGGGCCCAGTGGGTGATGTAGACCATGTCCCCGCACCACAGCAGGAACAGGGCACAGATCGCGGCCTCGGGAACGAGACCGTTGATGCTGTAGTTCCCGCTGATGTCGTAGCAGTTCACCGGATCGGCGGAGCAGTAGTCGTAGGAACTGGCGTTTCCTCCGATGATGCGGTCGACGGAGAGGAAGCGTCCCGTACTCGCGTCGTAAAGGCGGACACCCATGAGCGTGACCGCGCTCGGCGTCTCCGAGGAGCGCTGCTCTCCACCGAGCCAGCCGTAGCGGGCCTCGTCCGTTCCGGGAAGGAGGTTGCCGTACTCGTCGTAGGCGTTGACCACGGGGGTGGTGGCGTCCACCAGGGGGATCTGGGTGGCCACGTCGCCGTGGATGTTGGTGAGCTGGAGGATCACGTCACCGGCGGAACCGGTGGTGGCGATCAGGCCACCGGTCAGATCCGACAGGTTCCGGGAGATCCTGCTGTCGCCCTCGCTGATCCACGTGGGACTGTCTCCGTCGGCCCCGTAGTGGTTGCGAACCGTCGCCGAGGTGGCCCAGGCCCCGCTGTCGTCCTGGTTCTCGGTGGTGTACGAGGCGAGCCGCCCGGCCGCGTCGAGGTCCCAGGTGGTGCGCTTGCCACGTGCCGTGATCTGGCGGACCAGGTCGTTGGCGTAGTAGGAGTTCCGGGCTCCGTCGGCCTGGGACGTGGTCCGGCCGAAGGCGTCGTAGGCGGTTCCGGTGGAGATCAGCCGGTCGGCGCTGTCGTAGGACGAGTCGACCGTCGTGGTGGTGGGGTCGCCACCGTCCACGTCGTCGATCGTGGTGACCAGCGAGGTGCGGTTGGTGTTGTCGTCGAATCCGTAGGTGCGGTGGGTGGTGACACCGGTCTGGGTGTCGTCCGCCTTGGTGAGCCGGCCTGCCGCGTCGTAGGTGTACGCCTGGTACGCGCCACCGCCGGTGTAGGTGGTGCGGGAGACGACCTGTCCATGGATGTTCTCGCTGATCGACTCGCCCTGCACGGTCCAGCCGGATTCCCAGTGCCAGTAGCGCGACGTTTCGCTGCCCGTGGGGTCCAGGTTGAACTCGACGTCCATGTTCCACGGCAGCTTCTGCCGGTAGAGGCGGCCGTCGGAGTCGTAGGAGCCGGTGACGTCGCCGATGGTGCCCATGACCGAGTCGTGCACCCGGGTCGGAAGACCGGTGAGGCTCTCGTAGTCGTACGTGGTCTCCGAGGGAGCCGAGTCGGACCGCTTGGTGACCCGGTCCCGGACGTCGTACTCGGTACGCGTGACGTTGCCCGCGCCGTCGTCGTACGAGATCTCACGGCCGAGCTTGTCGGTGACGTGGCGGACTGTGCCGGCTCCGTCGGACATGGTGGCCACCTGCCCGTTCGCCGCGTCGAACGTGATGGTCTGCGTCGGCACCGCGGTGCCGATTCCACCGCTGACCTGGACCTGCTTGCCGCGGCCGGCCGCGTCGTAGGTGGTGACGGTGGTGCGCGTCACGCCATTGGCTGTTTCGGTGGTCTTGGTGATGTTGCCCCAGCGGTCGTACTCGAGGGTCTTGACGGGGAGCTCATCGGGGTTCGATCCACCGCCGGTGATCTTCCCTGCCGGGCCGCTGGAGCAGAGCAGGTCCGCCCACTCGGGGCGTCCCGAGCAGGACCCGGTTCCCGTGGCGGACCAGTACCGGGACACCATCGTTCCGGCGTCCGAGCCGTTGGACTCGGGCTGCGCGTTCTTGGTGATGCGCCCCTGGGCGTCGTAGGCGGAGGTGCGGGTCAGCTTGAGCCCGCCCGGGTCCGTGGTGGTGCTGGTGGGGAGTCCCTTGACCCAGTCGTAGGCGGTGGCGGTGGTGCGGACGTCGCCGTCGGCCGGGTACCCCTCGACGAACGCACCGGTCGTGCTGGTGGTCGCCTGGTCGGAGACCAGGGCGGAGCCGTCGGTCGGGCGTCCCTCGTCGTACCGGGTGACGGTGTGTTCCCGCGCGGGTACCTGGGTGCCGGCCGGTATGTCGGGGCTGTCGGCGTCGCCCTGGAGCTGCTTGGTCAGGGTGACCAGGTGCAGTGGTCCCTGCTCCGCCAGCATCCGTCGGCCGTCGTCGGAGTACTGGGCGACCGTGGCCAGCTTGTACGCGCGTTCGGCCGGTGAGTCGGAGAGGATGCCGAGTTCGCTCTGCGTGTCCACCTGGTAGTCCGCACTGCCGAGCGCGAGCTCCCGGTTGGTGGCTCCCAGCTCGAAGACCACGTTGCCGTGCGCGTCGTACTGCGTGGTCGTCAGGTGCCGGCCGGGCAGGCCGGTGTTGACCTGAAGTCCGGAGGCGTTGGTGTAGGTGGTGATCGCCTTGTCGTAGTCACCCGCGGCGAGGTCGTTCCCGCTGTGGGAAGCGGGCACCTGGTCGGCGGGGAAGAGGGCGGTGGCGTCCGTGGGCGCGTCCGTCTGTCCCCAGGTCTTGACGTCGGCCGCGGCCACCTGGTTGGGTGCCTTGGCGCCGGAGAGCGGAACGTCGTAGACGAGGGAGACCGCCGCCTTGCCGCCGTCGGTCTCGTCCGCGCTGCCCGGCTTCAGGGTGGGGCGTGAGGCGGACAGCAGCATGCCGTCGCCTGCCACCGAGCCGGCGCCCGCCTTGCCGTACTCGAAGGTCCACGGCAGCTCGCCCGGCGGGGTCTGGGTGACCACACGGCCCGCGCTGTCGTAGGTGTAGGCCGTCTTCAGCGCCGGGGAGACGCGCGGGTCCCACTGCTCGCGCAGGCGCCCCGAGGCGTCGTAGGCGTAGGTGGACACCACCGTGGCCGTGGCGTTGGCCGCGCCGGGATCGGTGGACCAGACGCGGATACGGGAGACCTGCCCTGCGTAGTCGCCCAGCGTGCCGCCGGTCGCCGTGGTCGTGGTGGCGTACTGGTACTCCAGGATCCTGCAGCCCTTGGTGGAGGGGGTGTTGGCGCAGGTGTCGTTGCTCACCGCGGAGGTGGGGGCGATCGCGTACTTCGGGCGGGACAGCACCTTGCCGTCCACGGTGACCTTCTCCGCGATCAGCGAGGTGGTGGAGTTCTCCGTCGAGAGCGAGGTCTTCGTGAGCTGCCAGGTCGTCGCGGATGCGTCGATCTTGGTGAACTGCGAAGTCGTTCCCTCGGTGTCCTTCAGGGTGAAGGAGCTCGTCAGGCTGCCGGTCAGCGTCAGCGCCTCGGCGCCCTCCTCGGGCTTCCACCCGCCGCCGCTGATCGCGGTGAACCCGGTCTCCTGGCCCTCGATGTCCACCAGCGCGACAGAGGCGCTCGACGTCTTGCGTATGTACAGCGACTCGGAATCGGAGAGTTCCGCGACGGTGCCCGCGGTCCACTGAGGACCGAAGATGGCCACCTGTCCCTCCTGCTGTCCTCCGTCCGCGGGGCGGCGGGAGGAAGCGGTGCGGCTTGCCGTCAGACCGAAAGCCGAGCTGTCCGTCGCCGACAGCACGTAGTCACCGGTCAGCATGTTCACGTCTCCCGGGCCGGCGGCCTGGGTCGGCGCGGCGCCCGCGTTGCGGTCGACCGTGATCGAGGTGGCCGGGGAGGCGTCGGTGCTGGATCCGTCGGTGAAGACCGCGCGGAGCTCTATCGAACCGTCCTCGGCGAGGCTGTCGGTGATGTTCCACACCAGTGCCTCCGGCAGGCCGCCGGTGACGGGAGCCGGCCAGGCGGTGAGGGCCGTGCCGTCCGACTTCCGGCGCACGTCGGCGACGGGGACGTCCTTCCAGGTGTCCGTCTCACCGCGCCGGTACTGGTAGCGCACCCCGGTGTCGGCGGTCTTGCCCTGGCCGGTCAGTACGGTCCGCCGCGCCGGGCGGTCCCCCTGGGCCGGGGTGAGCAGTGCCGCGCCCGAACCCGCGTAGAAGGTGAAGGCGGTGGTGCCGGAGACGTTGCCGGCGGCGTCCTTGGTGCGTGCGGTCAGGGTGTGCTTGCCCGCGCGGAACACCGGTTCGGCCGTCACCGCCGCGCCGGTGGTGGCGATCGACTGCCAGGCCCCGCCGTCCAGCTGCCACTGGACTTCCTTGACGTCGGACGACGGCGGAGTGAGGGTGAATTCACCGCTGAAGTCACCGCTGTCGTCCGGGCTGCCGGACCACTGGCCGGCCGGGAAGTCGCTGGAGGCGACCGCGGTCACGGCGGGGGCGGTGGTGTCCACCGTCAGGGTGCGGAACGCCGACCAGGGGCCGGTCGCGGAGCCGTCACCGGCCCGTACGCGCCATTTGTAGGAGCCCGGCGCGAGGGCGCTGGGCGTCCAGTTGGCCTGGGCCCCGGAGGCGACCGCGGCACTGCTGCCGGTGCGCAGCGCGGACGTGCCGGTGGAGGTCCACACCTCGTAGCCGAGGGTGACCTGCGAGCCGTCGCCGTCCAGGGCCTTGGCCGACAGCGTCGGGGTGGTGTCGTTGGTGGCCGCGGCGCCGAGCGGGGCTATGAGCGTCGGCACGCCAGGCACCGAGTTGTAGGTGACCGACAGGTAGGGCGTGTTGGAGGACGCGTTGCCGGAGTAGAAGCGCTTCCAGCCGTAGGGGTCGGTCTCGTCCGTGGCGCGCAGACCGAGGTGGTTGGTGCCGTTGCCGTTGGCTGCCCACGACTTCACCAGGCCGGTCACGTCGGCGCCGACCCAACCGTCGTTGCAGGCGCTGGAGTATCCCTTGGTCTGGGTGCTGGTGGCGTACCGCGTTCCCCAGTCCGGCTGTGCCGTCCAGCGCGAGGAGGTGCTCGCGGCTCCGGTGGACCAGACCTCCCAGCCCTTGGCGGTGCAGGACCACGAGTGGTACGCGAACAGGTTCAGCTTCGCCGCGGTGATCTGCTTGCCCGTGATGTTCTTCATCGGGAAGGACAGGAACGACCGCGCCACCTGTGAAGAGCCGTTGTTGCCGAGCTTGAGGTCGGTCGAGGCCGACTGGTCGGTGGTGTACCCCTCCTGGACGAAGGTGTCGAAGCTGGACCCCACGTTGATGGCGGGGTCGATCGTCACCGGGAACTCCGTGGAGGTGTCGGCCAGGAACTCGGCGTCCGGCGTCAGGGTCAGAGTGACGGTGTCACCGTCCTGGGCGACCTTCACCTTCACCTGAGCGGTGCGCTCGTGCTCACCGGATCTGGCGTCCACGCGCGCGTCCCACATGACCGGCGCGGGCAGCACTCCCACGGACCTGCCCTTGGCGTCGGTGAAGGAGACGGAGCCGTCCGCGTTCGCCTTCGCCTTCATGCCATCGGCCGTCAGGCTGTAGGAGATCGCCCCGTTCGCGTCGACGGCGCTGCGGTCCTTGAGTTCGAGGAACTGCTCGTAGCCGGTGCGCGTCGATTCGATCAGGAGGTCCGTCGAGGGCAGCGCGCCGCGGTAGCGGGCGATGTTGTTCTCCTCGCCCTCGATCCGCGGCGCCGGGAGGGCGCCGTACCAGCCCAGTCGCATCCGTTGCCCGGTCCGGCCCTCCAGCGTCACCAGGGGGACGCCCGCTGAGCCGGTTGTCCTGCCGGCGCTCTTCAGGCCCTTGGGGGCCGCGGACTTGCCGGCCAGGCGCAACCCGTGCGGGTGCTGCCGGGCGCCGACCGAGCCGTCCGACAGCTTCCGCAGGGAGACATCGATGTCCTGCCAGCGGCCTTGGTCGTCCTTGAGGCGGATCGGACCGGCGTACGCCTGCTCGGTCACCGAACCGTCCGGGTTCACGTAGACCGTGGACGTCTCGGTCCGGGCGTCCAGAGCCTCGATCCGCCGGTTCTGTATCTTTGCCTTCAGCCGGGCGGCGGCCACCGAACCGGCTGTTGCCTCCCCTCGGTCCTTCGCCTGTTTCACCTGGTCGGCAGCCGGGCTTTGGAAGCCCACAGCCGCCGCCGTGCTGGTGTTCCCGACGAGCACCGCGGCTTCGAACGCCATCGCCAGGGTGACCGCTGTCGCCACCGAGCGCAGGTGTCTTCGCCGGGGCATGGGGAGGAAGGGCTGGGCGGACGGATCGTTCGGTCCGCTTCCTGCCCTAAGGAACGTGGCTGTCAAGCTCACTCCTTGCAACGGTGCGGGTTCATCCCGCAAACACCGAAGATCTTTACACGGTGCTCACATGTGTCATCCGTTGCGCGCCAAAGTGATCATCTTCTGGTCAAAGGTTGGCAGATAATGATGGTCGTTGTTTCGCGTTGAAGGAAGCCCGAAATGTCACAGGAGGGGACGCGGCGCGGGTGACCAGGTCACCGGAGCCGATCGGAACATCCTGAGGGGTCGCCGTGACGCAGGTGGGCACGTGTACAGGTGCGGGGGCTGCCGCCGTCACGCCCTGCCCGGGGTGCGGCCTCAGTCCGAACAGCTGGTCGTGGACCCGTCGGCCGAGGAGGTGACGGCCACGCGGTAGCCGACTCCGGAGTCGAACTCGGGTCCGGTCCTGGTCTCCTCCGCGTCGAGGATTTCCTTGGTCAGGAAGTAGACGTCCAGCATCGCGGAGTTCTCCGCTTCGTCGCGGGTGAAGCACAGGTTCGTGGGCCGATCCGCCTTCGACGACCGCCGGGTGGCCGGGGACGGCTTCCAGCCCTCGCGCTCCGCCGCGGCCCGGTAGTGCTGTGTCACGTCGGCCTTGTCACCGGGAAAGACGTAAGTGCGCTCGGCGTACAGCTGCGCCTCGCCGCTGTCCTCCCAGCAGCCGGCGTCAAGACCTTCGAAGCCCCCGGGCTCGATCGTCCCCTGAGGCCGGGAGTCGAGGACGCCGTAGGACTTCAGATCGTCGACCCGGCTCTCGGTTCCCTCGCAGCCCGAGGTGGAGGCGGCGTCCGCGATGGTCTGGCACCCGGTGAGTGCTCCGGCCGCCCACACGGCCGCCAGCAGGGAAGCGGTGCGCCGCCTGGTTCCTTCACGGGCTGCCAAGCCGACTCCTATGGTTGACGCACCAGGGTGACTGACTTCACCACTCGGTACCAGATGGGTACGGTCGGTGACATTACCACTTGTTCCACCGGACGCATGTGAACTCCAACTTTGTTGCTGCGCAATGGGGTTGGGCGCTCAGGGAACGTCGGGCCGTCACGGCACGCGCGACGCCCGGGGTGACGAAGGTGGCTGAATGAAGGTCAGGAGCCCGCGGTAGGGCTGTCGGGGTGCAGGGGCAGCACCATGCGGAAGGTGGCGCCCCGGCCCGGGGCCGCGTCGACCTCCATGCGGCCGTGGTGGGCGCTCACCGGGGAGTGGACGATGGACGGGCCCAGGCCGACGCCGCCGTCCCGGGTGCGGCCGCGGGCGTGGTCGACCCGGTGGAAGCGGTCGAAGACGGGGCGGCCTGCTCGGCGGTCAGGCCCGGCCCCTCGTCGCTCGGCTCCAGGACGGCCAGGCCGCCTCGGGTGCCGACACCGATCCGTACCGGGGTGCCCGGCGGGACGGGTCACCGCCCGCGATGGCTGCCGCGGTCGTCTCGATCCGGCGCAGCGGGCGCGGTCCGGCTCGTACGGCGAACCAGCCGATCGCGCCGAGCAGGGCGAGCACGAGGGAGTCGATCGCCGGCATGCGCAGGCCCAGGTGCCGGATCGTCGTGCCGGCCTGGTCCAGCGAACCGGCCACCACGACGCTGCCGCCTGCCGTGGTGTCTGCCTGCCCGAGCGGCACGGCGATCACCCGCCGGTTCTCGCCGCCGCCCCTGGCCGTGGCCTCGAACGGCCGCTCGTCGCGGGCCTCGACCGCCGCCCGGTCGAGCTCCGGCAGCCGGGGTGCGCCGGTGGCGGCCGGACGCGGTGTCCACCGGACACGCCCCTCGGCGTCGAGGTAGGCCACGTAGACGTCGCCGGTCAGCTCGCTCTCCACCACGTCCCGCACCCGTGGCCCGGTGCCGCCCGGAATCCCGGCCAGGTCGGGCAGGCGGGCGGCCGCCGAGGCGGCGGACCGCAGCCGCTCGTCCAGTCGGCCGACCAGCTGGCGTTGCAGCAGGGTGACCAGCAGCGCGTTGCTGGCCGGCAGGGCGGCGACCACCAGCAGCAGGCAGATCGCCACCAGGCGGCCACGCAGGGACAGTCGTCCCAGCGCCCGGCGGGCGGACGGCAGCCTCACGGCCGGGGTCTGCGCAGCACGCAGCCGATGCCCCGCACCGTGTGGATCGGCTTCGGCTCACCTGTGTCGATCCTGCGGCGCAGATGGCTGATGCAGGAGGCGACGATGGAGTCGTCACCGCCGAAGTCGTAGCGCCGGACCCGCTCCAGCAGCTGGTCCCGGGACAGGACCCGTCCGGCGTTCTCCATCAGCACCCGCAGCAGACTGAACTCGGTCGGGGACAGCTCCACCGACCGGCCGCCCCGGATCACCTGACGGCTGTCCGGGTCGAGCTCCGGATCACCCACGACCGGCAGGCCGTCCTGCCGGTGGCCGCCGGTGCGGCGCGGCACGGCCTGGATGCGCAGGACGAGCTCCTCCAGGTTGAACGGCTTCGTGACGTAGTCGTCGCCGCCCGCCCGCAGCCCGCCGATCCGGTCCTCGGCCGCGTCACGGGCGGTCAGGAACAGGAGTGGGAGGCGTGTCGGGACAGGGGCTTCTGCCGCGGTGAGGGGCGTGGTCGGGAAGTACCCGTTCGACGAGGCCCTGCCGGCTCTCGGCCGGAGGGTGTCCGGGCCGGTGGAGCGGCCGCTTCGTCCAGCGCGACATGGAGCGGCGGCGGTTCTCCGGGACGGGCCTTCAGGACGGGCCTTCAGGGCGGTCCCCCTCCCGGACTACGCCTGTCCTGTCGCGCCGCGGCACGCCTCCACGTAGCTCCGGACCAGGGGCCGCGTGCCGTCCTGGGTCCGCCAGGCCAGGGCGAACCGGGTCGGGGAGAGTCCGCGGACCGGACGGGTGGTGACGCCGCCCAGGGTGAGCAGGGGGGCGTTGCCGGCGGCCACCAGGCAGATGCCGAGACCCGCCACCAGGGCCTCGTACGTCTCCTCCGTACCGGCGATCTCCGCGCCGATGAGGGGCGGGCCGCCGGGGCGTTCGTCGAGGGCGAGCCAGTGGTCGCGCAGGATGCCCGTGCTCGGGGGCAGGGCCAGGAACGGCTCGTCGGCGAGGTCCGCGAGGGTGAGGTCCGCGCGGGCGGCCAGGGGGTGCGCCTCGGGGAGGGCGACCAGGCGGGGCTCCTCGGCGACCACGGTCCACTCGTAGCGGCCGGCGTCGGGCATCGGCAGCCAGACGAACGCCACGTCCGCCCCGCCGTCCGCGAGGCCCGCCGTCGGGTCCTCCCAGCTGACCTGCCGCAGCCGCACCTCGGTGTCGGGGTGCGCGGCGGTGAAACGGGAGCGGATCGCCGGGAGCAGGCCGCCACGGCCGAGGCTGGTGCTCATGCCCACGACCAGCGTGCCGCACCGTGCCGCCCGCTCCACCGCCGCGGCCCCCTCCTCCCACGCCGCCAGCAGGCGCCGGGCGTGGGGCAGCAGCGCCGTACCGGCGGTGGTGAGCGCCACGCCCTGCCGGTCGCGGCGGAACAGTTCGGTGTCCAGCCGCCGTTCCAGCGCCCGTATCTGCTTGCTCAGGGCGGGCTGTGACACGTACAGGCGTTCCGACGCGCGGGTGAAGTGCAGTTCCTCCGCCACGACCAGGAAGTAGCGCAGGTCCCTCAGGTGAACGTCCGTCTTCATAGCCATCGGTTGTCAGCGTAGGTCTTGGACGGGCAACCGGCCCTGGAACAAAGGTGGTTGACGTAACCGAGGGGCGGTCGAGGCACGAGGAGCCGGGATGAACAAGGTGTGGCTGATCACGGGCGCGAGCAGCGGATTCGGCCGGGCGATCGCCGAGGCCGCCCTCGCCGACGGCGATGTGGTGATCGGTACGGCCCGCCGGCCGGAGGCGCTGGACGACCTGGTCGCCGCCCACACCGGCCAGGCGGAGGCGCTGCGCCTGGACGTGACCGACGTCGCGGCGGCCGAGGCCGTGGTGCGGGACGTGGTGGCGCGGTACGGACGCGTCGACGTCCTGGTCAACAACGCGGGGCGGACCCATGTGGGGGCCCTCGAGGAGACCTCCGACGACGAGCTGCGCGCGTTGTTCGACGTGCACGTCTTCGGCCCCGCCGCGTTGGTGCGGGCGGTGTTGCCGGGCATGCGGGAGCGGCGCACGGGGGCGATCGTGCAGATGAGCAGCATGGGCGGGCAGATGTCCCTCGCCGGTTTCGGAGCGTACAGCGGTACGAAGTTCGCGCTGGAGGGCATGTCGGAGGCGCTCGCGGACGAGGTGCGGGAGTACGGCGTCAAGGTGCTGATCGTGGAGCCGGGGGCCTTCCGCACCGGCCTGTTCGAGACGAGCAGGGCCGGGGTCAGCCCGGACAGCGGGCTGTACGCCAAGGTCGGCGAGACCCGTTCCGCCGTGGCCGGCGGCGACGGCTCCCAGCCCGGCGACCCGGCGAAGGCGGCGGCCTTGATCCTGGCCGCGCTCGAGGCGGCGGACACCCCCTTGCGGCTGCCGCTCGGCGACGACGGCGTCGGCGCGGTCCTCGGCCACCTCGACCAGGTCCGCGAGGACGTCCTGGCCTGGGAGAAGCGCACCCGGGCCACGGCCTTCGACGACTGAGCGCCGCCACCGCCCGCGTTGTCGGCCGTCTCCGCGGAGACGGCCGACGGTACGTGGAGGCTGCGCGTCGGCGACAACGCGTCGTGGGACACCGGGTGGCTGGACGGCTGGGTGCCGTGGTTCCGGCTCCGGCGGACGCCGCTCACCGCACAGGACCCCGTTCCCGGAGGAGGCACCCCGGGGACGGGGTCCGTCGTTCCGTGTCCACGATGCCGCTCGCGTCCGTACCCGCGTCCTGCGGGTCCCGCGGGAACCCCGTCGGTCCCGACGGTTCCGACGGTTCCGTCACCGCACGCAAGGCCCCGGGCCTGGCCGCGGCCCCGCTCCTGTGCGACCAGGAGGCGGGGTGTGAGCCGGAGGGCGGTGGCATGGAGGTGTGACGGCCGTCATAGCGGGGAGAAAGTGCCTGCGTAAAGCCCCCGTCCGACAGTGTCATCACAACGAGTGATTCTCTGGCCTTTGCTTGCCTGGCACAACCTACGGTTGCGACGCTGTTGCTGTCTGTACAACCTGATGGGAGTGGCCTGTGACATTCGGTGAGCAGCCGGCGTACCTGCGTGTCGCGGGTGATCTCCGCAAGAAGATCGTCGACGGCCGACTGCCGCCGCACACGCGGCTCCCCTCCCAGGCGAGGATCCGCGAGGAGTACGGCGTCTCGGACACGGTCGCGCTGGAGGCGCGCAAGGTCCTCATGGCGGAGGGGCTCGTCGAGGGCCGCTCCGGCTCGGGGACGTACGTGCGCGAGCGGCCGGTGCCCCGCAGGGTCGCCCGTTCGGGGTTCCGGCCGGAGCACGGGGCCACGCCGTTCCGGCAGGAGCAGGCCGACGCGGGCGTCCGGGGCACCTGGGAGTCCAGCAGCGAGCAGACCGAGGCCCCCGGCGCCGTCGCCGAGCGGCTGGCCATCGAGCCCGGCGACCGCGTGATGCGCACCAGGTACCTCTTCCGGGAGGCCGGTGACCCGATGATGCTCTCCACCTCCTGGGAGCCGCTCGCCCTCACCGGCCGGACCCCCGTGATGCTGCCCGAGGAGGGACCGCTCGGCGGCATGGGGGTCGTCGAGCGCATGCGCGCCATCGACGTGATCGTGGACAACGTCACCGAGGAGGTCGGCGCCCGCCCCGGACTCGCCGAGGAACTGGTGCTGCTGGGCGGTGTCCCCGGGCATGTCGTCCTGGTCATCCAGCGCACCTACTTCGCCTCGGGACGGCCGGTCGAGACCGCCGACGTGGTCATCCCCGCCGACCGCTACCGAGCCGCCTACCACCTCCCGGTGAAGTAGCGGACCCGGTGGTGGCGAGGGGCGGGCCTCCCGCCCCGTCGTGTCCGGTGGGCCGTGCCAGCGTTCCGGGCCTTCCCGGGAGGCCGGCCGTCAGGCCCGCACCGCGCTCCTCGCGACCGCTCGTCGGCGGCCCGCCCCCGCCCCGCACCTCCGCGTCCCGGTCGGTACCCGCGTCTCCGGTCGGCGCTCCCCGCGCCGGCCGGTTCGTGCTTCCTGCGGCTTTCCGGCCGCTCTCCGCGTCTTTCGCCGGCGCTCCCCGTGCCGGCGGTTCGCGCTCCCAGCGCTCCCAGCGCTCCCCGCGCCTCCCCGCCCGCTCCCCAGTGGTGATCGTCACACTCCTCCACCGACCCGCCGTGCGCCCTTCCGCGCCCCCGGCCCGCCTCCGCTCCGGCGTGTCCCCCGCGGAGCCTTCGCCCCCGTGCCGTAGCAATCTGGCCGTTTTCCCAGGTCGCCCCCGGAGCGCGGCGCACCGGGCACCATGCCGCTGACCGGACGCGTCGGCCTCCCCGCACGGCGCATCCGCCACCGTGCGCCCCCTGCGTTCTGGCTGGTTGCGTGCCTCTTTGTGAAAAGGCGTATTCGCTCAGTGAAGGTAAGGCGTAGGCTCGGGCATATGCGGACTGGGGTTTCCTTATCGGGCGGGGCGCGGCACCGGCCGCGGACGAGAAGCGGAGGGGAGCGATGAACGACGGCACGGTGACTCTTCCCTGGCTCGTCGTGCGCCAGGACGACAACGGCAACCGCTACCGAGTGGGCAGGTACGCGACCCGAGCCGAGGCCGAGAGGATCGCGGAGAGCCTCGACGGGCGCGGCCACAAGCAGCTCTACTGGGTCGAGCGGATCGGCCAGAACGGAACGTCCGCCGACTGACCCGGACCACCGGCGACCCCCACCCGCCCCTCCCGTAGGCTCCGGCGCATGAGCGAGCGGATCGTGGTGGTCGGTGCGGCCCTGTGGCACGAGGGGCGGCTGCTCGCCGCCCGCCGGAGCGCACCCGCCGAACTGGCCGGGCGCTGGGAGCTGCCCGGCGGCAAGGTCGAGCCGGGGGAGGCCCCCGAGGCGGCCGTCGTGCGGGAGCTGCGCGAGGAGCTCGGCGTCGACGCCGAGGCCGTGGAGCGCGTCCCGGGGGAGTGGCCGCTGCGGACGCCGTACGTGATGCGGGTGTGGACCGCGCGCCTGCGCCCCGGATCCGCCGCGCCCCGGCCCCTCGAGGACCACGACGAGCTGCGCTGGCTCACCCCCGACCGGATCTGGGACGTCGACTGGCTCGACCACGACGTGCCCGCGGTCCGCGACACCCTCACCCACCTCGGTCTCCGGGAGGGCGTGTGAAGTACGGGTCCGGCGCGCGGGGGCAGGAGTGACGGGGTGCGGGCGCCTTCCCGCGCCGCTCGTGCCACGATGCGCCGTCGAGCACGGTACTCCGTCCGGGATATCGGGTATGTGCCCATTAACACCATGAAACCGGACATGGGTGGACTCCCTCGGCGGGGAAGTGATCCGCGTGATCGACACCGACGGCGACCGCGCCGCGTGGACCTTCTCGGCGGACCCGGGAACCGTGCGCGCCGCCCGCCGCGCCGTCCGTGACCAGCTGCGCATCTGGGACCTCGACAGCGTGGGCGACCTCGCGGCCCTGCTGGTCAGCGAACTGGTCACCAACGCCCTGCGGTACGCCACCGGCCCCATCGGAGTGCGCCTGACCCGCCCCGCGGGCCTCGGCGGTGTCCTCCTGGTGGAGGTCTCCGACCCCCTCCCCGAGCCCCCGCACGAACGCGCCGCCCGGCCCGAGGACGAGGGCGGGCGCGGGCTGCAGCTGCTGGCCTCCGCCTCCCGCCGCTGGGGCACCCGGCCGGCCGCCCCCGGCAAGACCGTGTGGTTCGAACTCGTGGTGCCGAGATGAGGGATCGCACGCCCGTTCAGGGTGTACGCGAGCGCCACTTCCGTCGAGTGACCGGTTCCGGACTCCAGAGGTTGTCGAAGAGGGGGATTCGACGACGTGTCCGCTGGTTAGAAGACTGGAAGTGTTCTCACGGCGCGGACCGAAAAGCATCGGGACCGTGCTGTGATCGTGAACACCGTGTTGTACGGCACCGTAGTGCTGGATACTGCGGGCAGCCGCCCCCGGTGACCGGTGCCGGACGCGGTGAGCTGGAGGGGACGGTTCGCGTGAGCGAGATACCAGCGAAGGCCACGGAGTCCGAGGACCCGTCGGGCGGCGCGAGGAGAGGGGCCGTCGACGGCCCCTTCTCCGGCGACGCTCCGTCCGGCGACATGATGTGGCAGAGCAGTCCGCCCGGCTCCATGTACGACTACATCAAGGCCGCTTCCTTCTCCATCGGCCCGGACGGGCTGGTCGACCAGTGGAGCCTGCGCGCCGAGCAGATCTTCGGCATCCCCGCCGAGCGAGCCGTCGGCATGGACCCCATCGAGGCGTTCATCGAGCCCGTCCGTCGGGAGCGCGGCCAGCGCAAGATGGCCGAGATCCTCGACGGCCGGGAGTGGACCGGAGTGGTGCCCTTCCGGCTGCCGGCCACCATGGTGGCGGACGAGCGCGACCGGGAGGGCCTCGCCGAGGTCTACGTCATGCCGACGCGGACCGAGGAGGGGCAGAAGGCCGCCGTCTGTATCGTCGTCGATGTCCGCACCCTGCGCCGCATCGAGACCGACCTCGCCGCCTCGCAGGCCATATTCGGCCAATCTCCGTTCGGCTTCCTGCTGATCGACCCCGACCTGCGGGTGCGCCGCGCCAACCAGCGGTTCGCGTCCGTCTTCGGCGGCACCCCCGACGACCACCGCGGCAAGGGCGTCCACGACTACCTGCCGCGCGGTGAGGCCGAGCGGGTCGCCGCGACCCTGCGCCGGGTCCTGGAGACCGGCGACTCCATCACGGACATGCACGTCACGGGCTTCGTACCGGGCTCCGACGAGCGCCGCCACTGGTCCGTCAACCTCTACCGCGTACACAGCGGAAGCGGCCGGCCCATTGGCATCTCCTGGCTCGGAACCGACATCACCGACCGCCGCGCCGCCGCCCGGGAGGCCGCCGCCGCGCGGCGCAATCTCGCCCTCCTCAACGAGGCGGGCGCCCGGATCGGCAACTCCCTCGACCTGGAGACCACCGCCCGCGAACTCCTCGACGTCGTCGTCCCCGGCTTCTGCGACCTGGCCACCGTCGACCTGTACCAGGGGCTGCTGGCCGGCGACGAGACCCCGCCGGGCCTCGCCGACGGCAGCGCGGAGGTGCGCCGCGTCGCCTTCGCCAGCGCCGTGTCCGACGCGCCGTTCAGCGTCACCGGGGAGCCGGTGAAGCTGGGCGCCGTCCACCACTACCCGTTCAACTCGCCCTGCGCGGACGCCCTGCGCACCGCCCGTCCGCAGAGCGTCCCCGGCGGGGACGGCGGCCTGGTGCAGTCCACGCTCGCCGTGCCGATGGTCGCCCACGACACGGTGGTGGGACTCGCGCAGTTCGCCCGCACCAAGGGCAGCGAGCCGTTCGGCGACCGCGACCGCGACCTCGCGGTGGAACTGGCCGCCCGCGCCGCCGTCTGCATCGACAACGCCCGCCTCTACCGGCGCGAGCACGAACGCGCGTTGATACTGCAGCGCTCGCTGCTCCCGCCGGGCGACCCGGAGGCCTCCGGCCTCGACATCGCCTGCCGCTACCTGCCCGGCAACGCGGCCACCGGCCGGTCCAGCGAGGTCGGCGGCGACTGGTTCGACGTCATCGAACTGCCCGGCCACCGCACCGCGCTGGTCGTCGGCGACGTCATGGGGCGCGGTCTGCGCGCGGCCGTGGCCATGGGCGAACTGCGCACCGCCGTACGGACCCTGGCCCAGCTCGACCTGGAACCCGCCGAGGTGCTCTCCCAGTTGGACGAGATCGCCCGGGGCCTCGGCGCCCCCGGAGGCGTCCAGCAGGCCACCCGCGCCGCCCGCCGCCCCCGTGAGGCCGACCTCTCCGAGGTCTACCTGGCGACCTGCGTCTACGCCGTCTACGACGCGGTGACCAGGCGCTGCACCTTCGCCAACGCGGGCCATCTGCCGCCCGTCCTGGTCGAACCCGGCGAGCCCGCGCTGATGCTGGACGTGCCGCCCGGCATGCCGCTCGGCGTCGGCGGCGAACCCTTCGAGGAGGTGGAGGTCGAACTGCCCGAGGGCGCCCTGCTCGCGCTCTACACGGACGGACTGGTCGAAAGCCGCGACCACCCCCTCGACGAGGGCCTCCAGGCCTTCGTGCACGCCCTGAGGGACCCCTCCGCACCCCTGGAGGACGTCTGCGACCACGTCCTCGACACCCTCGGCACCCACCACGGCGAGGACGACATCGCCCTGCTGATGGCCCGCGTCCAGGGACTGCCCGCCGAGTCCGTCGGCGACTGGACCCTGCCCCGCGAGCCCCGCAGCGTGGGCCGCGCCCGCGAGTACGCCCGCGCGCAGCTGCTCGCCTGGGACATGGAGCCCTTGGTCGACACCACGGAACTCCTGGTCAGCGAACTGGTCACCAACGCCCTGCGGTACGGCGAGGGGGAGATCAGACTCCGCCTCCTCCTCGACCGCACCCTGGTCTGCGAGGTCTGGGACTCCGGCCTGGTCCAGCCCCGCCGCCGCCGCGCCCGCGACACCGACGAGGGCGGCCGCGGCCTCCAGCTGGTCGGCCTGCTCAGCGCGGCCTGGGGCTCCCGCCGCACCCCCCGCGGCAAGACGGTCTGGTTCGAACTCCCCCTCCCCGGCACGGACACCCCCCTCACCGACCCGGCGGAGGCGCTGCTGAGCCTGTTCTGACGGCCCGTCGGCGCGGCGCGTATACGCTCGCGCCATGTCCACCACTCCGATCGCCCCGGTCCGCCTGACGGCCGGCCCCCTCACCCTGCGCCCTTGGACGCCCGAGGACGCGGCCGTCCTGGCCGAGCTGTACGAGGACGCGGCGATGCGCCGCTGGGCGAGCGCGCCCGTGCACGACGAGCCGAGCGCGGCGCGCTGGGTGGCCGAACAGCGGCGCGGCTGGGAGGCCGGCGAACGCCTCGCGTTCGCCGTGGAGGAGAGGGAGGCGTCCGACGCCCGGCCTGCGGGCCATGTCGTGCTCAAACGGTCGGCCACGACCGCCGTCTCGGCCGAGGTCGGCTACTGGACGGCCGCCCACGCGCGGGGCAGGGGAGTGGCCCCGCGAGCCCTGACCGCCGTGGCCGACTGGGCCTTCGCCACCTTCGCCCACGAGGGCCTGGCCTGCCTGGAGCTGCTGCACCAGGTCGACAACACGGCCTCCTGCCGCGTCGCCGAGAAGTGCGGCTTCACGCTGTCCGGCCTGCTCCCCGCCACCCCGCCGGCCTTCCCCCTCGACGGCCACCGGCACATGCGGCGGGCACCCCGCGCCACATGATCGCAACCGGAACACCCGTTCCCCTCGTCCTCCCCCTCAACATCGATCACGCGGCTGCCCGGTGGGCGTCGACGGGCGAAGGGGAGCCGGCATGGAGCGTACGGAGCCGCAGGAACCGGTGACCCCACCGGAGGGGACCTCTCCGGACGGCGCGGACGGTGGGGCTCCCCGGCGGGACACCGCCGAGGGCGACCCCCCGCCCGGCACGCCTCCGCGCGCCGAACCGGCGGCCACCCCGGACGGGACGTCCCCGCCGGAGCCGGCCGGAGCGGGCGACACGGCCTCCACCGACGGGCGGACCGGAAAGCGCCGCAGACCCTGGGTCCGGCGGGTCCGGCGGGGTGCCCTCGCGGCCGTGCTCCTGCTGGTCGTGCCCCTCCTCGCCATCGAGACCGCCCTGCGCGTCAACTACATGGGCGACCCGGCGGACGGCACGTACACCCGTGACCGGGACGCCATGTGGCTCGGGCACGCCTGGGTCGACGGGCGGAAGAAGGACGCCGACGTCACCGCGCTCGCCCGCCGGCTCGAGGACACCGGGATCCGGGACCTGTACGTCCACTCCGGGCCGCTGGAGCACGACGGGACGCTGCCGGAGTCCAAGTACCCCCGCGCCCGCTGGCTGATCGACGCCGTGCGCCGGGAGCTGCCCGGTGTCCGGGTCCAGGCCTTCCTCGGGGACGTCCTCGCCACCGAGGGGCCCGACGGCATGCGGCTGGAACGCGCCGCCACCCGCGCGGAAGTCGTCCGCAGCGCCGGTCAGGTCCTGGACGTGGGGTACGACGGGGTCCACCTCGACCTGGAGCCCCTGCACTCCGACGACGCGGACTACCTCTCCCTCCTGGACGACCTGCGCGCCGTCACCCGCGCCCGGGACGCGCAACTGTCCGTCGCCGCCCACCAGATCGACCCGCTCCCCGGCCTCCACACCGTCGCCGGCCTCTTCGCCGACCACCCCAAGTGGTGGTCCCAGAAGTTCTTCGGCCAGGTCGCCCGGCGCGTCGACCAGATCGCCGTGATGTCGTACGACACCGCCCGGCCGTTGGAGAGCACCTACGGCGGCTACGTCGCCCAGCAGACCTCCCTCGCCCTGGAGGTCACCCCGCCCACCACACACCTGCTGATGGGCCTGCCCTTCTACTACGAGAGCAACCCCAGCCACTGGGGCCACGCCGAGACCGTCGCCGCCGCCGTCCGCGGCGCCCGCCTCGGCCTCTCCCGCACGGACCCCGACCGCGAACTCTTCGGCGTCGCCCCGTACATCGACTTCGCGGCGACGGAGACGAACTGGAGGGAGTACCGGGAGGGCTGGCTGCGTCCCGACGCCTCCTAACGCCTCCTGATCTTCGAGCCCAGCCACACCAGCGGGTCGTACTTGCGGTCCACCGCCCGCTCCTTCAGGGGGATCAGCGCGTTGTCCGTGATCTTGATCCCCTCGGGACAGACCTCCGTGCAGCACTTGGTGATGTTGCAGTAGCCGAGGCCGTGGTCGTCCTGGGCCGTGCGGCTCCGGTCCAGGCCGGTCTCCCCGGCCGCGTCCAGCGGGTGCATGTCGAGCTCGGCGATCCGCATCAGGAAGCGGGGCCCGGCGAACGCGGGCTTGTTCTCCTCGTGGTCGCGGACCACGTGGCAGGTGTCCTGGCACAGGAAGCACTCGATGCACTTGCGGAACTCCTGCGAGCGGTCCACGTCCTCCTGCGCCATCCGGTACTCGCCCGCGGCAACCCCCTCCGGCGGGACGAAGGCCGGGACCTCCCTGGCCTTGGTGTAGTTGAAGCCGACGTCCGTCACCAGGTCGCGGATCACCGGGAAGGCCCGCAGCGGGGTCACGGTGATCGTCTCGTCCCGTTCGAACACCGACATGCGGGTCATGCACAGCAGCCGGGGACGCCCGTTGACCTCCGCCGAGCACGAACCGCACTTGCCGGCCTTGCAGTTCCAGCGCACGGCGAGGTCGGGGGCCTGGGTGGCCTGGAGGCGGTGGATGATGTCGAGGACCACCTCGCCGTCGTTCACCTCGACCGCGAAGTCCTCCAGGCCGCCGCCCCCGACGTCCCCGCGCCACACCTTGAAGCGGGCCTCGTAGCTGCTCATCCGTGGAGCTCCTCCTCGGCCAGGTACTTGACCAGCTCCTCCTTCTCGAAGAGGGCGAGCAGGTCGGGGCGGATGGGTTCGGTGGTCTCGCGGGTGAGGGCGATCCGGCCGCGCGCCGGGTCGGCGGCGGCCGCGAGACCGCCCGCCGGGTCGGTGAGTGCGCACAGCAGGTTCACGTTGCGCCAGGAGCGCTCCATCCCGGCGTGGTCCTCGCGGGTGTGCCCGCCGCGCGACTCGGTGCGCTCCAGCGCCGCCCGGGCCACGCACTCGCTGACCAGCAGCATGTTCCTCAGGTCCAGGGCGAGGTGCCAGCCGGGGTTGAACTGCCGGTGCCCCTCGACACCGGCCCGGCGGGCCCGTTCCCGCAGCTCGGCGAGCTTCTCCAGGGCCTGCTTCATCTCGTGCTCGCGGCGGATGATGCCGACCAGGTCGTTCATCGTCTGCTGGAGCTCCTGGTGCAGGGTGTACGGGTTCTCCGGCGGCCCCCCGTCCGGCTCCCCGCCCTCCGCGGAGAACGGGCGCAGGGCCTCCGCGGCGGCCGTGTCGATCTGGGCGTCGTCCACCCGGGGCCGTGCCGCCCCCGCCCCGCTCGCGTACTCGGCCGCGTGCCAGCCCGCCCGGCGCCCGAAGACCAGCAGGTCGGACAGGGAGTTCCCGCCCAGCCGGTTGGAGCCGTGCATCCCGCCGGCCACCTCACCGGCCGCGAACAGCCCCGGCACCCCGCGCGCCGCCGCCGAGTCGGAGTCGACGGCGATGCCGCCCATCACGTAGTGGCAGGTCGGCCCGACCTCCATCGCCTCCGCCGTGATGTCGACGTCCGCCAGCTCCTTGAACTGGTGGTACATCGACGGCAGCCGCCGCTTGATGACGTCGGCCGGCATCCGTGTGGACACGTCCAGGAAGACCCCGCCGTGCGGGGAGCCGCGGCCCGCCTTCACCTCGGCGTTGATCGCGCGGGCCACCTCGTCGCGGGGGAGCAGTTCGGGCGGGCGCCGGTTGTGGTCCGGGTCGTCGTACCAGCGGTCGCCCTCCTCCTCGGACTCGGCGTACTTCTCCTTGAAGACGTCCGGGATGTAGTCGAACATGAACCGCTTGCCCTCGGAGTTGCGCAGCACCCCGCCGTCCCCGCGCACCGACTCGGTGACGAGGATGCCCTTCACCGACGGCGGCCAGACCATCCCGGTCGGGTGGAACTGCACGAACTCCATGTTCAGCAGCGGAGCCCCGGCCAGCAGCGCCAGCGCGTGCCCGTCGCCGGTGTACTCCCACGAGTTCGACGTCACCTTGAACGACTTGCCGATGCCGCCGGTCGCGATGACGACGGCGGGCGCCTCCAGCACGAAGAAACGCCCCGACTCCCGCTCGTACCCGAAGACCCCCGAGACGCGGGGCCCGTCCTTCAGCACGCGGGTGACCGTGCACTCCTGGAAGACCTTCAGCCGGGACTCGTACTCCCCGGTCTCCCGGAAGTCCTCCTGCTGGAGCGCGACGATCCTCTGCTGGAGGGTGCGGATCAGCTCCAGGCCGGTGCGGTCGCCGACGTGCGCGAGGCGCGGGTACTCGTGGCCGCCGAAGTTGCGCTGCGAGATCCGGCCGTCCTCCGTCCGGTCGAACAGCGCGCCCCAGGTCTCCAGCTCCCACACCCGCTGCGGCGCCTCCTGGGCGTGCAGCTCGGCCATCCGCCACTGGTTGAGGAACTTCCCGCCGCGCAGGGTGTCGCGGAAGTGGACCTGCCAGTTGTCCCCGGCGTTGACGTTGCCCATCGCCGCCGCGATGCCGCCCTCGGCCATCACGGTGTGCGCCTTGCCGAACAGCGACTTGCAGATCACCGCCGTACGGGCGCCCCGCTCGCGCGCCTCGATCGCGGCGCGCAGACCGGCGCCGCCGGCCCCGACCACGACGACGTCCCACTCCTGTCGGTCGACCACGGACATCAGTCACAGCCCCCAGCTAGAAGAAGCGCGGATCGTCGAAGACACCGGACGCGACGAGGTAGACGTAGAGGTCGGCGAGGGCCACGCTCAGCAGCGACGCCCAGGCGAGCTGCATGTGCCGGGCGTTCAGCCGGCCCACCGTCTGCCACATCCGGTAGCGCACCGGATGCTTCGAGAAGTGCTTCAGCTTCCCGCCGACGATGTGCCGGCAGGAGTGGCAGGAGAGGGTGTACGCCCAGATCAGCGTGATGTTGACCAGGAACACCAGGGTGCCCAGGCCCATGTGGCCCCACGCGTAGTGCTCGTCGCGGAAGGCGAGCACGGTGTCGTAGGTCAGGATGCCGGCGACCGGGACCGCCGCGTAGAAGAAGTACCGGTGGACGTTCTGCAGGATCAGCGGGAAGCGGGTCTCCCCGGTGTACCTCGCGTGCGGTTCGGCGACCGCGCAGGCCGGTGGGGACGCCCAGAAGCCCCGGTAGTAGGCCTTGCGGTAGTAGTAGCAGGTCAGCCGGAAGCCGAGCGGGAAGATCAGGATGATGATCGCCGGTGAGATGCCCCACCAGCTGCCGAAGATCTCCCAGTTCGGCCCGGCCCGCATCGGTTCGCAGTTCTCCGCGAGGCACGGCGAGTAGAACGGCGAGACGTACGGCGCCGCGTAGTAGTCGGCGTTCGCGAAGGCCCGCCAGGTCGAGTAGACGACGAAGGCGAGCAGCCCGGCCGCGGTGGCGGCCGGGGCCAGCCACCAGCGGTCGGTCCGCAGGTGCGGGGCGGCGATCGCGGCGCGCGTACCGGCTCTCACACCGCCGCTTCGGGGACGGGGTTCTGTGGCGGGAGGTTCCGTACCAGTGGCCACTTGTCCACTCCGGTAGGGGTCGGGGGGCGTCGCGATCGGCGGGAGGTCAGGGGGCGCGACGGTCGCGGGCACCGAGGCCCTCGTCGTCCGTGTCCACCCACAGCGAGGGGTCGTACGGCGTGTCGGAGATGGTCACGAGATCGGTCCGCTTCCGCGCGGCCGCGACGACGGGGGCCGTCTCCCGCAGCAGCGCCACGCTCTCGCGCAGATGATCGGTGTCGGTACGGACGCGGCGCATCTCCAGGCCGCCGCTGCCGATCTCCTTCTCCAGCCGCCCCACCGACCGGATCAGGTCGTCGAGACAGCGCTGGACGGATGCCAGTTCGTCGTGCACGGACATGACTTGCCCTCACTTCCACGGGTCCTTCTGGCCCAAGGCGGCAACGTTCGTGCGCCTGCGAGTGTTGCGCGTCACACCTTGCGCTGTGAAGGGATGTGCATCGATTGGCCGAGGCGCACGGGCGCGCCCTCCGGTGCTTTGCGCCGCACGGGTGGGCTTGACCCCCGTGGCCGCCGTGTCGCCCTGAGTTGCCGAACCCTTTCCTCTTCAGTGGGCCGCGTACATCGGATGAGCTCCAAATACCACCAAAAGTGATCGTAACGCCCGCGGCTTCCCGGAGGTACTCAGAGATGTCCCACGACGGCGTCGGCCCGCGCGCGGCTCTGCGATCGGTCGCCTTCCTCACCGCCGGTGTGCTCGCGGTGCCCGCGCTGGCCGGATGCGGCTCCGACGACCCGGCGGGCAGACCCCTCACGGGAGCGGACGTCGCACGCGCCGACCGGTCCGCGATCGCCGACGGGGGCACCCTGCGCTGGGCCGTGGACACCGTCCCGGAGACCCTGAACACCTTCCAGTCGGACGCCGACGCCACCACCACCCGGATCGCCCAGGCCGTCCTGCCGTCGATGTACCGGATGGACGGCCGGGGCCGGCCGGTGCGCAACCCCGACTACCTGGAGTCCGCCGAGGTCGTCGACACCGAGCCCCGACAGGTGGTGCTCTACCGGCTCAACCAGCAGGCCGTCTGGAGCGACGGCCGCGAGATCGGCGCCGCCGACTTCGCCGCCCAGTGGCGCGCCCTGTCCGGCAAGGACACCGCCTACTGGACCGCCCGCAACGCCGGCTACGACCGCATCTCGAAGATCGAGCGGGGCGAGAACGACCTCGAGGTCAAGGTCACCTTCAGCCGCCCCTACGCCGACTGGAAGTCGCTGTTCACGCCGCTGTACCCGAAGGAGGTCATGGGCACCCCGGACTCCTTCAACGACGGCGCCCGCAAGAAGCTGAAGGTCACCGCCGGGCCCTTCACGGTGAAGAAGGTCGACACCGGGAAGGACGAGGTCACCCTCACCCGCAGCACGCGCTGGTGGGGCGACCCGGCGAGGCTCTCCACGATCGTGCTGCGGGCCGTGCCCCGCGGCAAGCGGATCTCCGCGCTCAGCGCCGGCACCGTCGACCTGGCCGAGATCGACCCGGCCGCCGCCCGCCGCATCACCGCCGCCGCGCTCCCGCGGAGCGGGAACAGCCCCCTGACGGGCCCCGGCGCGGACCGGTCCGCCGCGGACGCGCTGCGCTCCTGGGCCATCGCCAACGGTTCCGACGAGGAAGCCGCCGACGAGGAGATCTCCGCCCGCAAGAAGCTGCGCAAGAAGACGGCGAAGTACGCCCGTCAGCAGAAGGCCCTCGGCGGCTTCGAGGTGCGCAAGTCGCTGGAGCCCGCCCACACCCAGCTCGCCCTCAACGGCGCCGACGGCCCCCTCGCCGACGAGCGGGTCCGCCGTGCCGTGGCCCGCGCCCTGGACCGGCGGGCGATCGCCGAGGCCGTCCTGAAGCCGCTGGGCCTGCCCGCCGAGCCCCTCGGCAGCCACCTCGCGCTGTTCGGCCAGACCGCCTACGCCGACGGCAGCGGAGCCCTCGGCGAGCAGGACACCAAGGAGGCGCGGGCGCTGCTCGCGGACGCCGGCTGGGTGCCGGGCGGGCCGGTGAAGGAGAAGAAGAAGGACAAGAAGGGGGAGAAGGCGGCCGGCTCGGAAGGGGACTCCGGGAGCGAGTCCGAGGGCGGCGACGACGGCACGTACATCGTCGGAGAGGACGACGGCAAGGCCCCGCGGGACTCCGGTACCGGCACCAGGCAGCTGAGGCAGGGCGGTGCCCCCGGCGCCTACGCCCCCCGGGGCACCGCCGCCCCGGCCCGGGCCCGGAACACCCGCGTCGCCAAGAACGGCAAGGCGCTCACCCTCCGCTTCGTCCTGCCCTCGGGGCCGGGCTCGGACACGCTGCACACCGTGGCCGGCCGGATCTCGAAGATGCTGGAACGGATCGGCATCGGCACGAAGATCTCCAAGGTCGACGACGAGAGCTACTTCAAGGACCACATCGCGTCCGGCGAGTACGACCTCGCCCTGTACTCCTGGCCCGCGACCGCCTACCCCGCCACCGACGTCCGTCCCGTCCACGCCAAACCGGTCCCGGCCGCCGACGGCTCCCTGAACGTGGAGCAGAACTACACCCGCGTCGGCACCGACCAGGTCGACCAGCTCTTCGACCAGGCCGTCACCACGCTCGACGCCTCCGAGCACCGCGCCCTGCTCCGCAAGGCGGACTCCCGCATCTGGGCGGCGGCCGGCTCCATCCCCCTCTACCAGCGCCCCCAGCTCACCGCCGCCCGCAAGAACCTGGCCAACGCCGGCGCGTTCGGTTTCCGTACACCGGTCTACGAGGACATGGGCTTCCTGAAGAAGACGGCGCGCGGACCGGCCGCCGGAAGCACCGCGCCGTCGTCCGGGAACTGACACGCACACGCGGGAGCGGCACCCGCACACGCGAGAGCGGCACACCCCCCGCCGGGGATGTGCCGCTCTCGCGTCGGTGTCAGCCGTGCTTGGCGCGGCTCGCGGCGCGGGCGCGCTCGCGGGCGTCCAGGTTCACCTTGCGGATGCGGACCGCCTCCGGGGTGACCTCCACGCACTCGTCGTCGCGGCAGAACTCCAGGGACTGCTCCAGCGACAGCTTGCGCGGCGGCACGATCGACTCGGCCACGTCGGCCGTGGACGACCGCATGTTGGTGAGCTTCTTCTCCTTGGTGATGTTGACGTCCATGTCGTCGGAGCGCGAGTTCTCACCGACGATCATGCCCTCGTACACCTCGGTGCCGGGCTCGACGAAGAGCACACCGCGCTCCTGGAGGTTGGTCATCGCGAACGCGGTGACCGCGCCGGCGCGGTCGGCGACCAGGGAGCCGTTGTTACGGGTGGTGAGCGTGCCGAACCAGGGCTCGTGGCCCTCGTGGATGGAGTGGCCGATGCCGGTGCCGCGGGTCTGGGTCAGGAACTCCGTGCGGAAGCCGATCAGACCGCGGGAGGGGACCACGAACTCCATACGTACCCAGCCCGAGCCGTGGTTGGACATGTTGTCCATCCGGCCCTTGCGGACACCCATGAGCTGCGTGACGGCGCCCATGTGCTCCTCGGGCACGTCGACCGTCATGCGCTCGACCGGCTCGTGGACCTTGCCGTCGATCTCCTTGGTGACCACCTGCGGCTTGCCGACGGTGAGCTCGTAGCCCTCGCGGCGCATCTGCTCGACCAGGATGGCCAGCGCCAGCTCGCCGCGGCCCTGCACCTCCCAGGCGTCGGGGCGGTCGGTGTCCAGGACGCGCAGCGAGACGTTGCCGATCAGCTCGCGGTCCAGGCGGTCCTTGACCTGGCGGGCGGTGACCTTGCGGTCCTTGACGGCCGCCTTGTTGTCGGCGCCCTTGCCGGTGCCGCCGCGGCCGACCAGCGGGGAGGTGTTGGTGCCGATGGTCATGGAGATCGCCGGCTCGTCCACCGTGATCAGCGGCAGCGCGACCGGGTTCTCCTGGTCGGCCAGGGTCTCGCCGATCATGATGTCCGGGATGCCGGCGACCGCGCAGATGTCACCGGGGCCCGCCTTCTCGGCGGGCTTGCGGGTGAGCGCCTCGGTCATCATCAGCTCGGAGATGCGCACGTTGGCCACGGACCCGTCGCGCTTCATCCAGGCGACGGTCTGCCCCTTCTTCAGCTCGCCCTGGTGGACGCGGAGCAGCGCGATGCGACCGAGGAAGTTGTCGGCGTCGAGGTTGGTGACGTGGGCCTGGAGCGGGGCGGCCTCGTCGTAGGTCGGGGCCGGGATGTGCTCCAGGATCGTGGAGAAGAACGGCTCCAGCGAGTCGGAGTCGGCCGGGACCGTGCCGTCCTCGGGCTTGGTCAGGGAGGCGACGCCGTCGCGGCCGCAGGCGTAGACGATCGGGAACTCGATCTGGTCCTCGTCGGCGTCCAGGTCGAGGAAGAGGTCGTAGGTCTCGTTGACGACCTCGTCGATCCGGGCGTCCGGACGGTCCGTCTTGTTGATGCAGAGGATGATCGGCAGCCGCTGCTGGAGCGCCTTGCGCAGCACGAAGCGGGTCTGCGGCAGCGGGCCCTCGGAGGCGTCCACCAGCAGCACCACGCCGTCGACCATCGACAGACCGCGCTCGACCTCACCGCCGAAGTCGGCGTGGCCTGGGGTGTCGATGATGTTGATCGTGATGGGCTCCCCGCCGTCCTTGGGGTGGTACTTCACCGCCGTGTTCTTGGCGAGGATCGTGATGCCCTTCTCACGCTCCAGGTCGTTGGAGTCCATCATGCGGTCGTCGACCGAGTCGAGCTGGTGCGCGGCGAAGGCGCCGGCCTGCTTGAGCATGCCGTCGACGATGGTGGTCTTGCCGTGGTCGACGTGGGCGACGATGGCGACGTTGCGGATGTCGTGGCGCGTGGCCATATAAGGCGTACTCCCGGAGTGCTGAGGAATGCCCCGCACGAGCGTCTGTGGTGTGCGGGCCCTGCCGGGCTGAACACGCCTCGGCCTCACCCCATGGTACGGGGCCGCCGCGCGGTCCGTCCTCGCGAGCCCGAGGACCCCCCGCCGCCGCCGGGAACCGTGAAGGTCCGTTCGGATATCGGTGTGCACGCGAACGCGTTTCGGACATGTAAACAAAAAGCTGTACGCAATTGTCCGAATCGCCCGTTTGTCTTCGAAGGTGTCAAGCGCGTGTAGGTGTCAATCTTTGCAATTTTCGCTCAAAATATGAACGGTAGGGAGATCCCTATGCCTTCCGCCCTTGACGCGCGTTGACTGTCTTGGCGAAAGTTCCCCCAAACCACAGAACCTGCCGGTATCTGTGCTGCGCTCAACTCTCCAACCCCCCGGGGGACGAACACGATGACCAGTCCAATCAAGGCCGAGGACTCCGGGTCCGCGGCTGTCTTGGACCCTGAGCTCGCGGCGACCGCCGAAAACACGGTTGTCAAGGGCGTCAAGCAGCCCGAGGGTCGTTCCCCCGGCCAGTTGATGTGGCAGCGCTTCAAGCGCGACCGTACCGGAGTCGTCGCCGCGTGTGTGGTGATTTTCTTCTTCGTGGTGTCGGCCTGCGCCCCGCTGATCTCGAAGGTGTACGGCAAGGACCCGTACACCCTCTACGGGCAGGAGAACCCGGAACTCCTCGACATGTTCACCATGCCGGCGAAGCCCTTCGGCGGCATCGACGGGGAGTTCTGGTTCGGCGTGGAGCCGGGCCTGGGCCGTGACGTGTTCACGCAGCTGATCTACGGCATCCGGACCTCCCTCGCCACGGCGCTGGTCGCGACGCTCCTGATGACGGTCCTGGGTGTGCTGATCGGCCTCGCCGGCGGCTACTTCGGCGGGAAGATCGACTACTGGCTCGGCCGGATCACCGACTTCTTCATGGCCCTGCCCAGCCAGCTGTTCTTCGTCGCCGCGATGCCCGTCATCACCACGGTGTTCGTCGCCCCGGACAAGGAGACGCCCACCTACGTGCGCACCTGCGCGATCATCATCGTGCTGTCCTTCCTGGGCTGGATGAGCATGGCGCGCATCGTCCGTGGCGCCGCGCTCTCCCTGCGCGACCGGGAGTTCATCGAGGCGGCGCGGATCTCCGGGGCCTCGCCCTGGCGCATCATCCGCAAGGAGCTGCTGCCCAACATCGTCACGCCGACGCTGGTGCAGGCGACGCTGATGCTGCCCGCCACCATCCTCAGCATCGCGTTCCTCTCCTTCGTGGGCGTCGGGTACGTCGAGCCCACGCCGGACTGGGGCCGGATGTTCTCCATCGGCGCCAACATCGTGGAGCAGGACCCGTACTACATGCTCTTCCCCGGAGTGGCCATGGTGATCTTCGTCGTGGCCTTCAACCTCCTCGGCGACTCGGTGCGGGACGCCTTCGATCCCAAGACGGGGCGCTGAGCCACAGGGGATGTCCCCCCACACTCTCGCCCGGCCGGTCCCCGGTGCCGTACGGCCCGGCTCCGACCACGTACCAGCAGTGCTCACTACTCACAGGCAGGTGGATCCGTCCCCATGAGCATCTTCCGTAACCGTGCCGCCACGGCCGCGATCGTCGCGGTCGCCGCCGGCGCTCTGACCCTCACCGCCTGCGGTGGCGGCGGCAGCGACAGTCCCGTCAAGGACAACAGCAAGAAGAAAGAGGACGCCAAGTCGCAGTCGAAGCCGGTGCAGATCGGTGACGTGAAGGCGTCGACCGGTCCGGCCGCCGAGATCCCGGGCGCCCAGCCGGGCGGCACCATGGCCGTCTACCAGGAGGACGACTTCTCCCACCTGGACCCGGGTCAGATCTACGTCTCGGACGGCAAGCTGCTCAGCCGCCTCATCTACCGCGGCCTCACCCAGTACTCCGAGGACGACCAGGGCAACCTGACCGTCGTGGGCGACCTCGCCACCGACGCGGGCAAGGTCTCGGACGGCGGCAAGACCTGGACGTACACCCTCAAGGACGACCTGAAGGACGAGAACGGCAACCCGATCAACTCGGCGGACATCCGCCACACGGTCGAGCGCCTGTACGCCTCGTTCATCACCGACGGTCCGAGCTACCTGCAGCAGTGGCTGTCCGGCGCCGGCACCACCTACCGCGACGCGTACGAGGGTCCGTTCAAGGGCAAGCACCTGCCGGACGACGTCCTGGAGACGCCGGACGACAAGACGGTCGTCTTCCACTTCAAGACCGCGCAGCCCGACCTCCCGCAGATGCTGACCATGCCCGGTTACAGCATCGTCCCGGAGGAGACGGACACCAAGGAGAAGTACGACTCCGACCCGGTCGCCACGGGTCCGTACAAGATCGCCGAGTTCAAGCCCGGCAAGTCCATGAAGCTGGTCAAGAACACCGAGTGGGACCCGAAGTCCGACTCCGTGCGCCACCAGTACGTCGACGGTTTCGACATCTCGATGAACCACGACGACGAGGACCAGACCAAGACGCTCCTGGCCGACCAGGGCGAGGCCAAGAACGCGATGATGTTCACGGGCCAGGTCGCCACCACCCAGCTCCAGAAGGTGGTGAGCGACAAGGAGGCCATGAAGCGCACGATCCAGGGCTACGCGCCCTACGTGTGGCAGCTGAACTTCAACATGGACCGCGTCAAGGACAAGAAGCTCCGTGACGCCATCACCCTCGCCCTGCCCTCCACCTCGGTCTTCAAGGCCGACGGCGGCGCCTACGGCGGTGAGGTCGCCAACTCGCTGACCTCCCCGACGACTCCGGGCTACGACGAGTCCTTCGACCCGTTCAACCGCGCGAAGAAGCCCAACGGCGACATCGAGGCCGCCAAGAAGCTGATCAAGGAAGGCGGCTTCGAGGGCAAGAGCCTCGTCTACGCCTACGCCAACACCCCGGTCCGCCAGCAGCAGGCCGTGCTGATCACCGACGCCCTGGAGAAGATCGGTCTCGACATCCAGAAGAAGGAGATCGACAGCGCCACCTGGTACGAGCAGGTCGGCAAGGTCAAGAACGGCTACGACCTGTACATGACCGGCTGGGGCCAGGACTGGCCGTCCGCCTCCACGGTCATCCCGCCGGTGTACGACGGCACGCAGATCCAGGACGGTTCGTCGAACTACTCGCACATCAACGACGACCACGTCAACTCGGAGATCAAGCGCATCCTGCAGATCGCCGACACCGCCGAGGCGAGCAAGGCGTGGGCCGAGCTGAGCGAGTACATCTCCACTGAGGTCAACCCGGCCGCCCCGATCTACTACACCAAGGTCTTCCAGATCTTCGGTTCGAACGTCGGCGGCATCCGCTACAGCTCCGACTCGAGCTACGTGGACGTCACCCGGGTCTTCCTCAAGAAGTAACCGCCGGCCCGGGATCCCGGTGGTGGGCGCGCGGCGGAGCGCCCCCCACCGGGCCCCGGACGTCTCCAGACTCACCCTCCGAATTGCCGCCGTCCTGAGAGCAGCTTCCTGCCATGCTTCCCTTCCTCATTCGCCGGACGTTCGGCGCGGCGCTGATCCTGGTGTTGATCAGTGCGTTCACCTTCTTCATGTTCTTCGCGATCCCGCAGGACCCGGCGCTGCTGGCCTGTGGCAAGAACTGCACTCCGGACGCGCTGGAGATCATCCACAAGAACCTCGGCCTCGACCAGCCGGTGACCGTCCAGTACTGGAACTTCCTGATCGGCATCTTCGCCGGCCGTGACTTCGCCGTCGGTCACTGCGACGCCCCCTGCTTCGGCGTCTCCTTCGCCAACAACCAGAACGTCTGGGACACCATCCTCGACCGTTTCCCGCTGACGCTCTCGCTGACCGTCGGCAGCCTGCTGGTCTTCCTCATCGTCGGCCTCGGCGCCGGCATGCTCGCCGCCAAGTACCGCGGCACCTGGGTGGACAAGAGCTTCAGCTCCGGTTCGCTGGTCATCAGCTCCATGCAGATCTACTTCCTCGGCCCGCTGGTGATGCTCGGCCTGGTCTACAGCACCGGATGGCTCGACAAGCCGAAGTACATCCCCTTCTCCGAGGACCTCGGCGGCTGGTTCATGGGCCTGCTGATCCCCTGGGTCGTCATGGCGACCATCTTCACCGCCAACTACACTCGTATGAGCCGTTCCTCGATGATCGAGCAGCTCCAGGAGGAGCACGTCAAGGCGGCCCGCGCCAAGGGCATGTCGGGCAACTTCGTCTTCTTCCGCTACGCCTGGCGCGGCTCCCTCATCCCCATCATCACCATCCTCGGCATCGACCTGTCCTCGCTGCTGTCGGGCGGCATGGTGACGGAGCTGACGTTCGGTCTGGCCGGACTCGGCCGGCTCGCGCTGGACTCCGTCATCGACAAGGACCTGCCGATGCTGATGGGCGTCATGCTGGTCAGTGCCGCGCTCATCATCGTCTTCAACCTGATCGTGGACGCTCTGTACGCCGTCATCGACCCGCGCGTGCGTCTGTCCTAGGAGAACCCACCGTGACCACTCAGACCAAGCCCGAAGAGGCTCCGGCCGCCGCCGCGGGGGACGCCTTCCTCTCGGTGCGCGACCTCAAGGTCCACTTCTCCACCGACGACGGCATCGTCAAGGCGGTGGACGGGCTCTCCTTCGACCTGGAGCGCGGCAAGACCCTCGGCATCGTGGGCGAGTCCGGCTCCGGCAAGTCGGTGACCAACCTGGCCGTGCTCGGCCTGCACAACCGCAAGAAGACCGCCATCGACGGGTCGATCTCGCTGGACGGCCAGGAGCTGACCACGGCCGGCGAGAAGCAGCTGGAGACGCTGCGCGGCAAGAAGATGGCGATGATCTTCCAGGACGCGCTGACCGCGCTGTCGCCGTACTACACGATCGGCCGCCAGATCGGCGAGCCGTTCATGAAGCACACCGGCGCCTCCAAGAAGGACGCCCGGGTGCGCGCCATCGACCTCCTCCAGAAGGTCGGCATCCCGCACCCGCAGAAGCGGGTCGACGACTACCCGCACCAGTTCTCCGGCGGCATGCGGCAGCGCGCCATGATCGCCATGGCGCTCTCCTGCGACCCGGACCTGCTCATCGCCGACGAGCCGACCACGGCGCTCGACGTGACGGTGCAGGCGCAGATCCTCGACCTGCTCAAGGACCTGCAGCAGGAGTTCGGCTCCGCGATCATCATGATCACCCACGATCTCGGTGTGGTCGCCAACATGGCCGACGACATCCTGGTGATGTACGCGGGCCGGGCCGTGGAGCGCGGCTCGGTGCGCGAGGTGCTCAAGTCGCCCCAGCACCCGTACACCTGGGGCCTGCTGGGGTCGATGCCGAGGCTCTCCGCCTCCGTCGACGAGCCGCTGATGCCGATCCCCGGATCGCCGCCCTCCCTGCTCAACCCGCCCTCGGGCTGCCCGTTCCACCCGCGGTGCGGCTTCACCGACAAGGTCTCGGGGGACCGTTGTTCGGGCGAGCGCCCGCTGCTCGCCCAGGGGCGTGCCGCCGCCTGCCACCTGACGGCGGAACAGCGGCAGCAGGTGTTCATCGAGACGATTCAGCCCCGGCTGGGCTGAGCGGAAACCGGCGACTGGGGCATCACCATGAGCGACAACAGCAAGACGACCACGGCGGTCGCCGACACCGCCCCGCAGCAGCGGGACGGCGACGGCGCGCCGCTGCTGAAGGTCAGTGGTCTGACGAAGCACTTCCCGATCAAGGGCGGCTTCCCGATCCGGCGCACCGTCGGCGCGGTCAAGGCCGTCGACGGCGTCGACTTCGAGGTCTTCCCGGGGGAGAGCCTCGGCCTCGTCGGCGAGTCCGGCTGCGGCAAGTCGACGACCGGCCGGCTGCTGACCCGGCTGTACGAGCCGACCACGGGCACCATCGAGTACAAGGGCAAGGACATCAGCCGGGCCGGCCGCAAGGAGCTGGCGCCGATCAGGTCCGAGATCCAGATGATCTTCCAGGACCCGTACGCCTCGCTGAACCCGCGGCAGACCGTGGGCACGATCATCGCGGGCCCGATGGAGATCAACGGGATCAACCCGCCGGGCGGCCGTGAGAAGCGCGTCCGGGAGCTCCTGGAGATCGTCGGTCTCAACCCGGAGCACTACAACCGCTTCCCGCACGAGTTCTCCGGAGGCCAGCGCCAGCGCATCGGTGTCGCGCGTGCCATCGCGCTGGAGCCGAAGCTGATCGTCGCCGACGAGCCGGTCTCGGCCCTCGACGTGTCGATCCAGGCCCAGGTGGTGAACCTGCTGCAGGAGGTGCAGCGGGAGATGGGGATCGCCTTCGTCTTCATCGCCCACGACCTGGCGATCGTGCGGCACTTCTCGCAGCGCGTCGCGGTGATGTACCTCGGCAAGATCGTGGAGATCGCGGACCGCGACTCGATCTACAACCGGCCCCGCCACCCGTACACGCACGCGCTGCTGTCCGCGGTTCCGGACGCCGACATCGACGCGGAGAAGCGGGAGCGCATCCGCCTCGAGGGCGACGTGCCCTCGCCGATCGCCCCGCCGTCCGGCTGCCGGTTCCGCACCCGCTGCTGGAAGGCGCAGGACAAGTGCGCGACGCAGGAGCCGCCGCTGGTCCGGATCGACGGCAGCAAGCCGGGCCACCTGACGGCCTGCCACTTCCCGGAGGAGCCCACGACCGAGGCCCGCGCCGAGGACGTGGTGATGGACCCGGGGCTGAAGGCCCTGGAGCAGGGCGGCGTGGCCAAGGCCTGACGCCGGCCCCCTGAAGGGACCCGGGGCACGGGCGCGGGAGCGCAGGACTCCCGCACCCGTGCCCTTTCCGCTGCCCCTCCCTGGCGTCTCCTCCGTACCCACGGCTGGGGTCACCCTCGTACGGGCGCCGTACATGTGCGCCGTGCACCCTTCGCGCCGATATTGGCGTAAAGGACCGGCGCACGTACGAGGAGGCACCCCATGCGCGGAGCCACGCACGCCCGATGGGCCGTCTGCGCGGTGGCTCTCGCCCTCGCCGCGACCGCCTGCGGGGGCGAGAGCGGTGCCGACGACGCCGGCACCGTACTGAGCGCCTCCTGGGGCGACCCGCAGAACCCGCTGGAGCCGGCCAACACCAACGAGGTCCAGGGCGGCAAGGTCCTCGACATGATCTTCCGGGGGCTGAAGCGGTACGACCCGGTCACCGGCGAGGCGAAGGACATGCTCGCCGAGAGGATCGAGACCTCCGACTCGCGGAACTTCCGCATCACCGTCAAGGACGGCTGGACCTTCAGCGACGGCGAGAAGGTCACCGCCCGGTCCTTCGTCGACGCCTGGAACTACGGCGCGAGCCTGAGGAACAACCAGCGCAACGCGTACTTCTTCGGCTACATCGAGGGCTACGACGAGATCCACCCCGAGGACGGCGGCAAACAGACCGCCGACACGCTCTCCGGCCTGAAGGTCGTCGACGAGCGCACCTTCACCGTCAGGCTCACCCAGAAGTTCTCCACCTTCCCCGACACCCTCGGCTACAACGCCTTCGCCCCGCTGCCCCGCGCCTTCTTCGACGACCACGACGCCTGGGTGAAGAAGCCCGTCGGCAACGGCCCCTACCTGGTCGACTCGTACACCCGCGGCTCACGGATGGCCCTGCGCAGGTGGGACGGGTACCCCGGCCCCGACAAGGCCCGCAACGGCGGCGTCGACCTCATGGTCTACACCGACAACAACACCGCCTACACCGACCTGATGGCCGGCAACCTCGACCTGGCCGACGACATCCCCGCCGCCCAGCTGAAGAACGTGAGGAGCGACCTCGGCGACCGCTACCTCAACACCCCCGCCGGCATCCTCCAGACCCTCGCCTTCCCCCACTACGACGACGACTGGAGCCGGCCCGGCGCGGAGAAGGTCCGCAAGGGCCTGTCCATGGCCATCGACCGCGAGCGGATCACCGACACGCTCTTCCGCGGGACCCGCACCCCCGCCACCGACTGGACCTCCCCGGTCCTCGGCGAGGACGGCGGCTACCAGGCCGGCCTGTGCGGGGAGTACTGCGCGTACAAGCCGGACGAAGCCAGAAAACTCATCCGGGAGGGCGGCGGCCTGCCCGGCGGCAAGGTGACCATCACCTACAACGCGGACACCGGCTCCCACCGCGCCTGGGTCGACGCCGTCTGCAACTCCGTCAACAACGCGCTGGACGACGAACGCGCCTGTGTCGCCGCGCCGGTCGGCACCTTCGCCGACTACCGCAACCGGATCACCGGCCGCAAGATGAGCGGCCCGTTCCGCGCCGGCTGGCAGATGGACTACCCGCTCATCCAGAACTTCCTCCAGCCGCTCTACTACACGGGCGCCTCCTCCAACGACGGCAAGTGGTCCGACGAGCGGTTCGACGACCTCGTCGACCGGGCCAACCGGGAGACCGACCCCGTCAAGGCCGTCGGCCTGTTCCAGCAGGCCGAGAAGGTCGTCCGCGACCAGATGGCCGCCATCCCGCTCTGGTACCAGAACGGGAGCGCCGGCTGGTCCGAACGCCTCTCCGACGTCAGGCTCAACCCCTTCAGCGTCCCCGTCTACGACCAGATCAAGGTGGGCTGAACCGCCATGGGACGCTACGTCGTCCAGCGGCTGCTCCAGATGATCCCGGTCTTCGTCGGGGCCACGCTGCTGATCTTCCTGATGGTCAACGTGATGGGCGACCCCGTCGCGGGCCTCTGCGGCGAACGCCGGTGCGACCCGGCGACCGCCGCCCGGCTGCGGCGGGAGTTCGGCCTCGACCGGCCGGTCCGGCAGCAGTACCTGACCTACATGGGGAACGTCTTCACCGGCGACTTCGGCACGGCCTTCAACGGTCAGGAGGTCACCGAGCTGATGTCGACGGCGTTCCCCGTCACCATCCGCCTCACCCTGATCGCGATCGTCTTCGAGGTCGTCGTCGGCGTCACCCTCGGCGTGGTCACCGGACTGCGCCGGGGCCGTCCCGTCGACACCGGCGTCCTGCTGTTCACCCTCGTCGTCGTCTCCGTGCCCACCTTCGTCACCGGCCTGCTGCTCCAGCTGCTGCTCGGCGTGAAGTGGGACTGGATCCGGCCCTCGGTCTCCGCCGGGGCGCCCTTCGCCGAACTGCTCCTGCCCGGCCTGGTCCTGGCCTCCGTCTCCCTCGCCTACGTCACCCGGCTGACCCGCACCTCCATCGCCGAGAACCGGAGCTCCGACTACGTCCGCACCGCCGTCGCCAAGGGCCTGCCCCGCCGCCGGGTGGTCGTGCGGCACCTGCTGCGCAACTCCCTCATCCCCGTGGTCACCTTCATCGGCGCCGACATCGGCTTCCTCATGGGCGGCGCGATCGTCACCGAGCGGATCTTCAACATCCACGGCGTCGGCTACCAGCTCTACCAGGGCATCCTGCGGCAGAGCACCCAGACCGTCGTCGGCTTCGTCACCGTGCTCGTGCTGGTCTTCCTGGTCGCCAGCCTCGTCGTCGACCTCCTCTACGCCGTCCTGGACCCGAGGATCCGCCATGCCTGAGCAGCACTACGAACCCGAGCCCGCCGTCGCGGGCGCCGCCGTCGGCGGCACCGTGGACGTGGGCGTCGAGGCGGCCGGGACCCCGGAGAGACGGCCGGAGGGCCGGGGCGGCTCCGGACCGCGGGACAAGCCGCGCTCCCTGTGGTCCGACGCCTGGCGCGACCTGCGCCGCGACCCCGTCTTCATCGTCTCCGGGCTGGTCGTCCTCTTCCTCCTCTTCGTCTCCCTGTGGCCCTCGGCGATCGCCCCCGGCAGCCCCCTCAAGTGCGACCTGGCCAGGGCCCAGGAGGGCCCTGGGCCGGGCCACCCCTTCGGCTTCGACGGCCAGGGCTGCGACGTCTACACCCGCACCGTCCACGGCGCCCGTACGTCCGTCACGGTCGGCGTCCTGGCCACCCTGGGCGTCGCGGTCCTGGGCGGCGTCCTGGGCGCCCTGGCGGGCTTCTTCGGCGGCGTCCGGGACGCGGCCCTGTCCCGCGTCACCGACGTCTTCTTCGCCATCCCGGTCGTCCTCGGCGGACTGGTGCTGCTGTCGGTCGTCACCAGCGACACCGTCTGGCCCGTCATCGGCTTCATCGTGCTGCTGGGCTGGCCGCAGATCTTCCGCATCGCCCGCGGCTCCGTCCTCACCGTCAAGCAGAACGACTACGTCCAGGCCGCCCGCGCCCTCGGCGCCTCCCCCGCCCGGCTGATGCTGCGGCACATCGCGCCCAACGCCGTCGCGCCCGTCATCGTCGTCGCGACCATCGCGCTCGGCACGTACATCGCCCTGGAGGCCACCCTGTCCTACCTCGGCGTCGGCCTGAAGCCGCCCAGCGTCTCCTGGGGCATCGACATCTCCGCCGCCTCCCCGTACGTCCGCAACGCCCCGCACGCGCTGCTGTGGCCCTCCGGGGCCCTCGCGGTCACCGTCCTGGCGTTCATCATGCTCGGCGACGCGGTGCGCGACGCCCTCGACCCGAAGCTGAGGTGAACCGCCGTGCTGCTCGAAGTGCGGGACCTGCGCGTGGAGTTCCACACCCGCGACGGGGTCGCGAAGGCCGTCAACGGCGTCGGCTACGGCGTCGACGCGGGCGAGACCCTGGCCGTGCTCGGCGAGTCCGGCTCCGGCAAGTCCGTGACCGCGCAGGCCGTCATGGGCATCCTCGACACCCCGCCCGGCCGGATCACCGGCGGCGAGGTGCTGTTCCGGGGCCGGGACCTGCTGAAGCTGAAGGAGGACGAACGCCGCAAGGTCCGGGGCGCCGAGATGGCCATGATCTTCCAGGACGCCCTGTCGTCCCTCAACCCCGTGCTCACCGTCGGCGACCAGCTCGCCGAGATGTTCACCGTGCACCGGGGCATGTCGCGCAGGGACGCGCGGGCCAGGGCCGTCGAGCTGATGGACCGGGTGCGCATCCCCGCCGCCCGGGAGCGCGCCGGGCAGTACCCGCACCAGTTCTCCGGCGGCATGCGCCAGCGCATCATGATCGCGATGGCGCTGGCCCTGGAACCCGCCCTGATCATCGCCGACGAACCGACCACCGCCCTCGACGTCACCGTCCAGGCCCAGGTCATGGACCTGCTCGCGGAGCTCCGGCGGGAACTGGGCATGGGGCTGATCCTCATCACCCACGACCTGGGCGTGGTCGCCGACGTCGCCGACCGCATCGCCGTGATGTACGCGGGCCGGATCGTCGAGTCGGCGCCGGTGCACGACCTCTACAAGAGTCCCGCTCACCCGTACACCCGCGGCCTGCTGGACTCCGTCCCGCGCCTGGACCTCAAGGGCCGGGCGCTCCACGCCGTCGAGGGCCTGCCGCCCAGCCTCACGCACATCCCGCCGGGCTGCGCCTTCCACCCCCGCTGCCCGCTGGCCCGTGACGTCTGCCGCACCGACGAGCCCCCGCCGTACGAGGTCTCGGTGACGCGGGGGAGTGCCTGCCACTTCTGGAGGGAGTGCCTCGATGGCCTCGACGGCTGAGCCGGTCCTGGAGGCCAGCGGCCTGGTCAAGCACTACCCGCTGACGCGGGGCGTCGTGTTCCGCAAGCAGGCCGGCGCCGTGCGCGCGGTCGACGGAGTGGACTTCCGCCTCGGCCGGGGCGAGACGCTGGGCATCGTCGGCGAGTCCGGCTGCGGCAAGTCCACGGTCGCGAGGATGCTGGTCAACCTCGAACGCCCGACGGCCGGTTCGATCCGCTACAAGGGCGAGGACATCACCAGGCTGTCGGGCAAGGCCCTGAAGGCCGTACGCCGCAACATCCAGATGGTCTTCCAGGACCCGTACACCTCCCTCAACCCCCGCATGACGGTGGGCGACATCATCGGGGAGCCGTACGAGATCCACCCCGAGGCGGCCCCCAGGGGCGACCGGCGCCGCAGGGTGCGGGAACTGCTGGAGGTCGTCGGTCTCAACCCCGAGCACGTCAACCGCTATCCGCACCAGTTCTCCGGCGGCCAGCGCCAGCGCATCGGCATCGCACGCGGCCTGGCGCTGCGCCCCGAGGTGATCGTCGCCGACGAACCCGTCTCCGCGCTGGACGTGTCGGTGCAGGCCCAGGTCGTCAACCTGATGGACCGGCTGCGGTCCGAGTTCGGCCTGGCGTACGTGTTCATCGCGCACGACCTGTCGGTCGTCCGGCACCTCTCCGACCGGGTCGGGGTGATGTACCTGGGGCGGATCGTGGAGACCGGCACGGACACCGAGATCTACGAGCACCCCACGCACCCGTACACCCAGGCCCTGCTCTCCGCCGTGCCCGTACCGGACCCGGAGGCCCGGGAGCACCGTGAGCGGATCGTCCTCAGCGGTGACGTCCCGTCCCCGGCGGACGTCCCCTCCGGCTGCCGCTTCCGCACCCGCTGCTGGAAGGCGCGGGAGCGCTGCGCGCTGGAGGTGCCGGCGCTCGCGGTGCCCGAGTGGTTCCGCACGGCCGGTGGGCCGGTGGCGCACGCCTCGGCCTGCCACTTCGCCGAGGAGAAAGCGCTGGTACCGGTGGAGGGGCACGGCGACGGGCCGGGGTGACATGGCGCACCCCGGCCCGTTTACGGCACCCGCACGGCCGTACGCTGATCAGCGTGCCGTGTCCGTATATCGGTACCGCTTCCGTGAAGTTGCGTGTGTGTTAACGCGGTTCGTCCCCGTTTGCGAGCCCCAGTGAACGCTTGAGGAAGCCGAGCTGGAGCCGGAGCAGGTTCTCGGCGACCTCCTCCTGCGGGGTCATGTGGGTGACGCCGGACAGGGGCAGCACCTCGTGCGGGCGGCCGGCCGCCAGCAGCGCGGAGGAGAGCCGCAGGGAGTGGGCGACCACCACGTTGTCGTCCGCGAGGCCGTGGATGATCATCATCGGGCGGTGCGGTCCGGTGGCGTCGACCAGGCCCGCGTCGTCGATCACCGAGTTGCGGCGATAGACCTCCGGCTGCTCGTCCGGGTGGCCGATGTAGCGCTCCTGGTAGTGGGTGTCGTACAGGCGCAGGTCGGTGACCGGGGCGCCCACCACGGCCGCGTGGAAGACGTCGGGCCGGCGCAGGGCGGCGAGGGCCGCCAGGTAGCCGCCGAAGGACCAGCCCCGGACGGCGACCCGGTCCAGGTCGAGGGGGAAGTCGGCGGCGAGCGCCTGGAGGGCGTCGACCTGGTCCTGGACGACGACGGCGGCGATGTCGTCCCGGACGGACTTCTCCCAGGCGGGGGAGCGGCCCGGCGTCCCGCGCCCGTCCGCGACGATCACGGCGAACCCCTGGTCGGCGAACCACTGCGAGGTCAGGTGCGGGTTGTGGGCGGCGAGCACCCGCTGCCCGTGCGGGCCGCCGTAGGGGTCCATGAGCACCGGCAGGGGGCTGTCACCGGCGTAGTCCCGGGGCATAAGCACGGCGCACGGAATTCGGCGTGCGCCCCCCTGTGTCAGCGTCACACGGGGGGACATACCGGGGTCTTCGGCGTACGACGGGACAGTCGCCGTCGGTTTCCCGTCACGCAGCACCTGGACCCGCGAACCTGGCCGGTCCGGGGTCGCGGAGACGAGTACGGTCACGCCCCCGGCACGCACCGCCGAGTGCACACCGGGCTCCCGCGAGAGGCGCTCCACACCGAGTTCGTTCACCCGGTAGACGTGCACCTCGCCGATCTCCGGGTCGGACGCCTCCTCGCCGGCCGAGGCCGAGACCAGCACGTCGTCGTCGGAGACGTCCAGTACGGCACGGATGTGCAACTGGGCTCCGGTGAGCGGTCGTTCACCGACGGCGAGTCGTCGCGCACCCCCCTCGTCCGCGATCCGCACCAGCTGCCCGGAAGGGCTCCAGCACGGAACCCCAGGGAAAAGTTCCAGCCAAATCGGATCTTCGTCGGCGTGCACCATCCGGGTCGCCCCGGAGTCCGGGTCCACGGCCAGGATCAGCGCGGCGCGCTGGTCGCGCGCCTGGACCAGCAGCAGCGGGGCACCCGCCGCTGACCAGTGCACATGGGCCAGGTACGGGTAGCGCGCACGGTCCCAGGAGACCTCGGTGCGGGCCCCGTCGAGGTCGATCACGAACAGCCGGACGTCCGCGTTCGGGGTGCCCGCCGCCGGGTACGCCACCCGCTGCGGCTCCCGTTCCGGATGGGCCGGGTCGGAGATCCACCAGCGCCGTACCGGCGTGTCGTCCACGCGCGCCACCAGCAGCCGGTCCGACTCCGGGGCCCACCAGAAGCCCCGCGAGCGGCCCATCTCCTCGGCCGCGACGAACTCGGCCAGGCCGTAGGTGACGCCCTCCGACTCCGGGGTCACCAGCGCCCGCTCGTCCGTCCCCTCGGCGCCCACGACGCGCAGCGCGCCCCGGGAGACGTAGGCGACGTGCCGTCCGTCCGGCGACGGACGCGGGTCGATCACCGGCCCCGGCACGCGCAGTTCACGTGCCGTACCGACCCGTAGTTCGGTCGTGAAAAGCCGCCCTGACAAGGCGAAAGACGCCAACTCGACGGCCGTGTCGGTGGCGTAGCCGACGATGCCGGCACCGCCTTCGCGGCTCCGTTCGCGCCGTGCGCGCTCCTCGGCGGAGAGGTTCTCGGAGGCCCCGCCCAGGAGGGCGTGCGGGTCGGCCGCGACGCGCTCCCCGCCCCCCTCCGTGTCGAGGACCCACAGCGAATTGGCCCGGTCCGTACCGGAACCGGAGCGCAGGAACACGACGCGCGAGCCGTCGGGAGCCACGCTGAACGAACGCGGCGCGCCGAGCGTGAAACGCAGGGTACGGGCGTGCCGTCGGGGGAAGGAGTCAGCCTCGGTCGTCATGCCATGACCATATTGGCCATGCGCCCCCTTGTGCGGCCGTGCGCCGACCGATGCGCACGTACGGATAGTTATGATCGTTAGCGCATAGTGGGTATGAACCTGCTGGCTGTTGTGTCGCTTTACCTGCCCCCATGTTCCTACGTCCCCTTACCCCCGCGCCCTGGGACCTTTGGAGGTGAACCGCCGTGGCACTCTCGATTTCGGCGGTGGTGCTGCTGGCGATCATCGTCTTCCTGCTGATCAAGAAGTCGGGCCTGAAAGCAGGGCATGCCGTGGTGTGCATGCTGCTCGGCTTCTACCTCGCCTCGTCGACGATCGCCCCGACCATCAGCGAGCTGACGACGAACATCGCGGGGATGATCGGCAGCATCAACTTCTGAGCGGCCGTTCCGTCTTCCGGCCGGGTCCCGAGGCACGTCCCGGGACCCAGCCGGAGTCCACGTCCCACCCGTTCCTCCGGCATGCCCGTTTCCGCCCTGTCTTCCGGTCGGGCCCCGGGGGGTGTCGCGGGGGCCGGCGGGGCCGTGTCCCGCCCGTTCTTTCGGCGTGCTCGTGTCCTGCCTTCCGCCGGGCCCCGAGGTGCGTTCTGAGGTGCGGCTGGAGTCCCCGTCCCGGACTCCGTGGGCGGTTGGGGCGGGGCCTCTCGGGGAACGGTGGACCGGCCGACTCGTGCTTGACGGCCCCTCGCCTGTTACTCGCGGGTAGGGAATGATGGCGGGCACTCATCCACGCGTTCAGGGGCGGAGCCGACGGTGACGACTTCCGAAGAGCAGAGCGAGACGCGGACCAGGGTGCACGTCTTCCGGGACGACGCCCTCGGCGACCACGACGCGGTCGGCCTCGCCCGCGCGATCCGCCGGCGCGAGGTCGGCGCCGCCGAGGTGGCCCGTGACGCGGCGGCCCGGGTCAGGGCCGTCGAGCCCCGGCTCCATGCGGTCCAGACGCACCTCGACGTCCCGGCGCACGGCTCCGACTCCGGTGGCCTCCTGGCCGGGGTGCCGACCTTCGTGAAGGACAACACCGACTACCGGGGACTGCCGACGGGCCACGGCAGTGTCGCGTTCGCACCCCACGTCGCCCGGCGGCACGCCCCGTTCACCCGCCAGTTCCTGAGCACCGGCGTCACGGTGCTCGGCAAGACCCGGCTGCCCGAGTTCGGCTTCAGCCCCACCACGGAGTACGAGGACGCCGTGCCCGTCCGCAATCCGTGGCACGCGGACCACTCGGCGGGCGGCTCGTCCGGCGGCAGCGCGGCGCTCGTCGCCGCCGGCGCGGTCCCGATCGCGCACGCCAACGACGGCGGCGGATCGATCCGCATTCCCGCCGCCTGCTGCGGCCTCGTCGGACTGAAGCCGACTCGCGGCCGGATGGTGGCGAACGCGCAGGGACGTCAGTTGCCGATCGATCTCGTCGTCGACGGCGTGGTCAGCCGCTCGGTGCGCGACAGCGCGGCGTTCCTGGCCGCCGCGGAGAAGCACTGGCGCAACCCGAAGCTGCCGCCCGTCGGCCTCGTCGAGGGCCCCTCGGGCCGACGCCTGCGCATCGGATTCCTGCCGGACTCCCCGAACGGCGTCCGTTCCGACGCGGACACCCGCGCGGCGGTGACGGAGACGGCCGAGCGCCTGGAACGGCTCGGTCACACCGTGGAACCGGTGGAACTCTCCATCGACCCGCACTTCACGGACGACTTCCTCACCTACTGGGGCCTGCTGTCGTTCCTGATCGGCGTCACCGGCAGGACGCTGGGCACGGACTTCGACCGCCGCCGCATGGACGGGCTGAGCCGGGGCCTGCGCGAGACGTACGTGAGGGCCTGGCGAACCACGCCGGCCGTACTGCGCCGGCTGAAGCGCACACGTGAGGCGTACGCGGCAGGGTTCCGCGGCCTCGACCTGATCCTCTCCCCGGTCCTGGCCCACACCACCCCGCCGATAGGCCACTTGAGCCCGACCGTCCCGTACGCCACGCTGATCGAACGGCTCCTGAACTACGTGGCGTTCACCCCGGTCGACAACGTCGTCGGCACGCCGTCGATCTCGGTTCCCTCGGCGAGCACGACACCGGACGGACTGCCCATCGGCGTCATGTTCTCCGCCCGTCCGGGCGCCGAACGCACGCTGTTGGAGCTGGCGTTCGCCCTGGAGGCGGACCGGCCGTTCCGGCGGCTCCAGGACGTCTGAGGGGGCACCCCTCCGACTTTGGTCAAGCCATCTTCAGAGGCTGACAAGTCAAGCGTCGCCTGATCTGCTTGTGACCTTGCTGGTGGGGAGAGGGGCGTCGGTCGGCTGCGGCCGCTACTCCAGCCACGTCCCGTCGCGCATGATCACTCTGCCGCGTAGTTCCGGTTCGCCGCGCCAAGCGCGCACGCTCCTCGGTACCACACGCACGTACAGAAAGGAGCCTTCCTCCGCACGCGGGTCCCACCCGAACTTGGCGGCGAACGCCTCGGCCGCGTCTTCGGGCACGTCCTGGTCCGAGAAGCATTCCGCCTCACCCTGGAGAAGCACCACGTCGAGGGTGTCCGGCAGCGCCAGGCGCACGCGCGGCTCCTCGCGGACGTTCCGCGCAGTCGCGGTAGTGGCACTGGTGCACACCCACACCGCTCGCCCGTCCCACAGGAACCACAGCGGCACCTGGTGCGGCCCGTGATCGGGATGTGCTGTCGAGACCCACACATCCCGTTCGGTGGCGAGCCGTCTCAGAGTGTCGCGCCTACGCTCCGCCGCCTGGCGGCGGACGATCCCTGTGGTCTGCATGGGTGTCGACCGTAGCCAGCAGGCTCTGAACACGCATGAGGCGAGGGACCTACGCCCGGCGACCGATGAACCCCTCAGCCTCCGCTCCGGAACGGCCGGTGCAGATCGGCTGACAGACGGGTACGGCCACCGCTGGTCATCGTGCGTGGTGTGGACGAATGACGAAAACGGTGAGCATCTTGGCCCTCACTGTCTTCGGCCTGCTCGTTTGAGCGTCTGGATGACATTGCTCTGGCCGCTGCTCACGCTTTTGGCGAAGTGGGGCTTCTCCGACGGTGGGGCGCCACGGCGAGGTGACGCCGGCCGGGGACCTCAGGCCTGTTCCGCAGCAGACGCGTGAGCGACGCGCACCGCAGGAGCCCTGTGAAGGACGCGCGCCACAGCAGACGCGTGAGCGGCGCGCACCCCGCAAACCGCTCCCCGCCGTACCGCGTCCCGCATGCGACGCCCCCGCGCTGTTCCGGGCCGCCACCGACCTCCTCGCGGACCTCCACCGCCACGAGCCCCGGCTGCTCCTCTCCACCGGCGACACGGCCCACCTGGCCCCCGGCGTCGCCGCCTGGCTGGAGCGGGACGTCACCCCCGCCGCCGTACGCCACGCGCTGACCGCCGACCTGCCGCCCGAGGGCGTACGACGTCCCGCCGCCCTCCTGGCCCACCGCCTCACCGACCAGCTCCCGCCTCCACCCCCGTTCCGCGCGCCGGCCGCCCCGCCGCCCGTACGGCACCCCCTGCAGAACTGCGACGGCTGCGACCGCGCCTTCCGCGCACCGCACCCCGGCCGCTGCCGCGCCTGCCGGACCGACCTCCAGGAGGCCGCCTAGCACGACCGTGACGATCCTTGCCCCTGGGCACAGACGACGCGCGGCGGAGCGGCTCCCACGTTTACCCGGCCATGCGGGACGTCGTTCACTCCTTGGACGACACCGACACGGTCCCGGGCAAGTTCGAGATCACCAAGAAGGGGATCGTCCACGACATGACGGCGCCCATCGGTCCCCGTACGGGCACCGGCGCCGTATTCGACGACATCCACCCCGCGGACGGTCCTCCGCGTTGCGGGGACGAGCACGCGGCCTCATAGGCTGGCCCCATGACGGAACTCCCCGACCGGCGTCTGCTGCTGGTGCACGCCCACCCGGACGACGAGTCGATCAACAACGGCGCGACCATGGCCCGGTACGCCGCCGAAGGCGCCCATGTGACGCTGGTCACCTGCACGCTCGGTGAGCGGGGCGAGGTCATCCCGCCCGGACTGGCCCACCTGAGCGGGGCCGCCCTCGGCGGGCACCGGCTCGGGGAGCTGAAGGACGCGATGCGGGCGCTCGGGGTCGAGGACTTCCGGCTGCTCGGCGGGGCCGGGCGGTACTGCGACTCCGGGATGATGGGGCTTCCCGACAACGACGACCCCGGCTGCTTCTGGCAGGCCGACGTCGACCAGGCCGCCGGGCTGCTCGCCGAGGTGATCCTGGAGGTGCGGCCGCAGGTCCTCGTCACGTACGACGACAACGGCGGCTACGGCCACCCCGACCACATCCAGGCCCACCGCGTCGCCACGCGCGCCGTGGAACTCGCCGCCGGACAGGGCTGGGACATCCCCAAGGTCTACTGGAACCGCGTGCCCCGGTCCGTCGCCGAGGAGTCCTTCGCCCGCCTCGACGGCGACCTGCCCGGCCTGCCCTTCGAGAAGGCGGCCGTCATCGGTGACGTACCGGGTGTCGTCGACGACGAGCGGGTCACCACCGCGATCGACGGCACCGCGCACGCCGCCGCCAAGGCCGCCGCGATGCGGGCCCACGCCACCCAGATCACCGTGGCCGAACCGTACTTCGTGCTCTCCAACGAGCTCGCCCAGCCGCTCTTCACCACCGAGTACTACGAGTTGGTGCGCGGCACACGTCCGGAAAAGCGGGAGAGCGACCTGTTCGCGGGGATCGGGGAGGCGCCGTGAGCGACCGGTCGTCCTCCGCGCTCGCCCAGCCGCTGCGACCACCCTCCGCCGGACGGGCCGTCGCCTGCCTGGGACTGCTCCTGCTCGGCGCCGTGGTCGGCGCGGCCGGGGCGCTGGTGCAGCCCGCGTGGTTCCCCGGCGGTCTGCTGCTCGCCCTCGCCGGCGAGGCCGGGCTGGTCCTGGGGGCCACCCGCGCGCTCCACAGCCGGGCCGGGGGAGTCTGGGCCGCCGCCGGCTGGATGCTCGTCGTCGTCCTGCTCACCGCCAGCCGGCCGGAGGGAGACTTCCTGTTCGCCGCGGGCGGCGGCTCCTACCTCTTCCTCCTCGGCGGCATCGCCGTGGCTGTGATCTGTGCCACCCTCGCCCCCGGACGGCAACCGGACGGCCGTCCCGTCCGACTTGGCAAGTGACGTACCACTTCGCCGTGTCACGGGCGTGCGGGTCCGGTGCGGGTTTCCCCGGCGGTACTGGAATACGGGCCGGACAGGGCCAGTAAGGTGGTGCGCGCCGCCGAGCCTCCCTCGAAACCCTCGGCTTCGCCCGAGCTGGGAGGACTCCCACCGTGAGGTCGTGACGGGCGGCGGAGCCAACCGGGAGAACCTGCCTTGAGTCGTGAAACTGACACCCCGTCCTCCGGGCCCGACGGGCGCGGCGGAGCCGCCTACCCGTCGGGCACCCCGCCCTACGGGATTCCGGCGATTCCGGACGAGGGCACGGGCGCGGGCCGTTCGGCCGCGCGGCCGGAAGACCGCAAGACCGAGACCACGCTGACGACACGGATCCGCATCAACATCCCCGGATCACGGCCCATTCCGCCGGTCGTCGTGCGCAAGCCCGTCACGGACGCGGAGAGCAAGGACACCACCGATACCGAGGCGTCGAAGCAGGCCCCGGCCCCGTCCGCCGACGCGGCCGAGGCTCCCGCTCAGCCCGACCGGCCCGCGGCCGAGGAGAAGCCGGCCAGCGACTGGTTCGCGCCGCGCAAGGCGGGCGGGGGCAAGGGCGGCCCGGGCGGTGGATCCGCCAACGGCGCGGGCGCGCCGAGCGGTTCGGGTCCCGCCGCGGGCGGCGCCCCGCAGGCTCCCTCCGCGCCCGCCGGTACGCCCGGTGGCACGCGGCCGGGCGCGGGGCGTCCCGGTGGCGCCGGCGGCTCCATGGGCGCGCCGGGCGGTTCCCGTCCCGGTGGCGCGCAGGGTTCCGGACCCACCGGCGCGACCGGTGCGACCGGCGGGCCCGTGGCCCCCGGACACGGTGGCGGCACCGGTTCCTTCGACGTGACCGAAGCGCTGGCCGCCGGGCCGGCGGGCCCCGGCACGCGTCCGGGTACGGGCACGGGTACGGGGCACGGTGACGAGCCGCGCCGCGACGACCTGCCGTTCTTCGCGGACGAGGCCCAGGGCGGCCGCGACAGGCGGCCGGGCCAGGCTTCCCAGCCCGGTCAGCCCGGTCAGCCCGGTCAGCGTGGTCCGCAGGGTCCCTCGGGCCCGACCACCGGACCGGCGACCGGTTCGAGCCCGGTCGCTCGCCAGGCGGGCAAGGGCCCCGGTGCTTCCGGCGCTCCCGGCGGTCAGGGTCTCCCCGCCCTTCCGGTCCGCCCCGGTGCGCAGGCGGCGCAGGGCACCCCCGCGCGCCCCGGTGCCCAGCGGACGGCGCAGGGCGCCCCCGCCGACTTCGCCGACCAGGGCGGCAGCCCCGGCGCCGCCGGTGCTCCGGGAGCCCCCGGCGGCGGTCTGAGCGACGACACCGCGATCCTCACCCCGCAGCGGCCCGCCCAGCCCGGCACCCCGGGCTACGGCGGCCCCCGCCACGACAACGTCTCCGGGCACACCGTCACCAGCGGCATCCCGGTCGTCCCGCCGGGCGCGGACTTCACCGCCCCCGGCGCCCCGGCCGGCGGCCCGCGGACGCACACGCCCCCGAAGCTGCCCGAGCCTGTCTCCACGCCCCCGGCGAGTTCCTCGAAGCCGGCGAAGAAGAAGGGGCGCAACAAGCTCGTCCTGCTCTGCGGCTGCGTGGTCCTCCTCGCCGGCGTCGCCTACGGCGCCGGACTGCTGATGAACCGCTCCGACGTCCCGAAGGGCACCACCGTGCTCGGCGTCGACATCGGCGGCGGCACCCGCGACGAGGCCGTCAAGAAGCTCGACGCGGCGCTCGACGACCGGCTGAACCAGCCGCTGAAGCTGTCGGTCGACGGCAAGAGCGTCGAGCTGGAGCCGGACAAGGCGGGCCTGCAGTTCGACACCGACGCCACCGTCGACGCGGCCACCGGCAGCGACTACAACCCGGTCAACGTCATCGGCTCCCTCATCGGCAACCAGCGCGTCGTCGAACCGGTCATGCCCGTCGACGAGGAGAAGCTGCAGGCCGCCCTGGAGGACGCCGCCGGCGGCTCCGGCTCGGTGACCGAGGGCTCGATCACCTTCAAGTCCGGCAAGGCCGTCCCGGTCTACCCCAAGAGCGGCCTGGGCATCGACGTCGCCAAGGCGACCGACGTGGTGACGGAGGCGTACCGCACCCAGGTCGAGACCGGGAAGTCCGCCGCGGTGGACGTCCCGACGGCCGACCAGCAGCCGAAGGTCACCAAGGCCGAGGTCGACCGGATGATGAAGGAGTTCGCCGAGCCGGCGATGTCGGCCAACGTGACCGTGCAGACCGACGCGGCGCACTCGGTGCCGATGAGCCCCGAGAACTCGCTGTGGAAGTTCCTCGGAGTGCAGGCCGTCAACGGCAAGCTGGTCGACAAGCCCGACCTGAAGGCCCTGGAGGAGCTCTACGGTCAGGCGTTCGACGGCGTCCTCATCGCCCGGGGCAACGGCAAGAAGACGCCGGTCACCCCCCAGGACGTCTACGGTGCCCTCCGCCAGGCGCTGATCAGCGAGACCGACCGGGTCGCCGTCATCGAGACGAACCCCAGCTGACACGGTCTGCGCACACACGGGAGCGGTGGGGGCCCGGGGCGGGGGGGCCCCCGCCCCCCCGGGGGGGGGGGGGGGCCCCCCCGGGGGGGGGGCGCCCCCCCCCCCCCCCCCCCCCCCGCTCCCGCGTGTGGGGTGTGCTCCGCCGCTCAGTGGGCGGCGACGACCACCGGGGCCTCCGCGTTCCCGGCCGTCCCCCGCGGGCGGCGTTCGATGCCGGCCACCGCCGCCACGGCACCGACCAGGCACAGGACCCCGGTGACGACGACCGCGGAGTGCAGACCGTTGACGAACGCCTGGCCACTGCCCTCGACGACCGCGGCCTTGAGCTGCGCCGGCATGTCGGCGGAGACCGGGGCGATCCCCATGGTCACGGCGTCCTCGGCCTTCTCCAGACCGTGCGCAACGGGGGCCGGGACGCCCGCCCCGGTGAGTTCGCCGAACAGCGAGGAACCGACCTTCCCGGCGATCACGGTGACCAGTACGGAGGTGCCCAGTGCGCCACCGATCTGCAGCATCGTGGACTGCAGGCCGGACGCCACACCGCCGTCCTCGACCGGCGCGCTGCCGATGATCACGGCGGCGGTGGCGGGCAGCACGATGCCGACGCCGAGGCCCAGCGCGATGTAGGGCGGCCACATCGTGGCGTAGGACGAGTCGACGGTCCAGGTGAGCAGGGAGAACATGGCGGCGGCCGACAGGGCAAGGCCCAGCGGGATCGTGACGCGCGGTCCGAAGCGGGCCGTGAGCTGGGAGCCGACCGGAGAGGCGACCAGCGAGGCGAGCGACATCGGCAGCGTGCTGACACCGGCCTCGACGGGCGTGTAGCCGCGCACGTTCTGCAGGTACAGCATGATGAAGAAGATGCCGCCGAGCATGACGAAGAAGTTCAGCGCGGTCATGACGACACCGGTGGTCAGCGACCGGTCGCGGAACAGGCGCATCGGCAGCAGCGGATGCCGCTGCCGAGTCTCGTACCGGCAGAAGACGGCCAGGAGCACCAGGCCGAGGGCGATGGAGCCGAGGGTTCCGGCGGAGGTCCAGCCCCAGGTCTCGCCCTTGACGATGCCGAAGACGAGCGCGAGCAGCCCCGTGGCGAGCAGGACGACGCCGGCGATGTCGAAGCGCCGCTCCCCGGTGGAGTTCCTGGACTCGGCGAGGACCGTCGCGCTGAACGCCAGGGCGACGACACCGATCGGCGCGTTGATGTAGAAGACCCACGTCCAGTCGACGTGCTCGACGAGCAGGCCGCCGATGATCGGGCCCAGCGAGGTCGAGACGGCCGAGACCATGCCCCAGACGCCGACCGCGAGCCCGAACTTCCCCGGGGGGAACACGGCGCGCAGGATGCCCAGGGTGTTGGGCATGAGGATGCCACCGCACAAGCCCTGGAGGGCACGGAAGAGGATGACGCCCTCGATGCCGCCGGACAGGCCGATGGCGACCGAGGTGACGACGAATCCGCCGACACCGACGAGGTAGTACAGGCGTCGGCCGAACCGGTCGCCGAGTTTGCCGCCGAGGATCATCGAGGCGGCGAGCGCGAGCAGGTAGGAGTTGGTGACCCACTGCAGTTCAGCGGTGCTGGCGTCGAGGTCCTTGCCGATCGCCGGGTTGGCGAGGGCGACGACGGAGCCGTCGAGCTGCACCATGAGCAGGCCGAACGACACGGCGATCAGCGCGAGCCAGGGGTTGCCCCGGCGCGCGGCGGAGTGATCCACGGAAGTGGACGGCATGGAGGAAGCCGTTTCTTTCTCGAAGGGGGACGAACGGAGTACGGGGGAGGGGCGCGCTCTTCGGGCACGCCGAGCAGGCCGCCCCTGCTGGAGGGCGGATGGCCGGTACAGGGGCGCGAGGGAGCGCCGGACGGGCGCGGAAGCGGCCCGGGTGGGGCCGTCAGCGGGTCGCGGCGTGAAGGTGGTGCGTCAGTGCTTTCAGCGCGCCGAGCGCCGAACCGAGGGCGTCCATCTCCCCGTCGGTGACGGACCGCAGGGCCTGGCCGAGGAGACGCTCCTCGAGCGCGCGCACCTCGGCGATCCGCCGACGCGAGGTCGCGGTGAGGTGGAGGTGGGCGATCCGCTTGTCGGCGTCGTCCTGGCGGCGCTCCAGCTCGCCCCGCTCCGTGAGCTGGGAGACGAGCGCGCTGACGTTGTTGGGCTTCATCAGCAGCGCCGTGGCCGCCTCGCCCACCGTGGCGCCCTCGTGCCGCGCGACGTACCGCAGCAGCGCCAGCTGTCCCTCGGGCGGCTTCGGATGGGGGTACTCACTCCCGACCCGCCGCTCCAGCGCCCGGTGCAGCGCGGGCAGACACGCCGTGAGCTCGGAAGCCACGTACGCGATGCGCTGCTCGGAGGCACTGATCTCGGACATATACGCGAGCATAGGTATCCCCCCATACCCATGTCAAAGAAACCCCCACCCCCTCCGCACGCCACGCCAGCCGCGGTCAGCCGCATGCCGCCGTAGTCGCGGGCAGTCGTGCCTCCCTCAGTGCCTCAAGGGCCTGGGAGGTACCCCCAGGGCGATGGGGGTCCCCCGCCCGAGCGCAGCCGAGGGTGGGGGAGGGTGGGCGATGGGGGTACCTCCCGCTCATGGGGGTCCCCCCCGCTCGAGCGGAGTCGAGAGTGGGGGAGAAGCCGAGAGTGGGGGAGGCACCCCGCAAGCGCCGGGCAGCGCGAACACCTCCCGGCCCACACCGACGAACGTCAGTTCAACAGCGCCCGCGCCGCCCGAGCCTCCCCCCGCACCTGCGCGGCCGCACCCTCGTCCACCGCGGCGACCACCTCCGCATACGCCTCCAACTCCCCGGCCCCCGCCAAGAACTCCCCCCGCTGCACCAGCAACCGCGCCCGCTCGTACCGCAACCGCGCCGCATGCGACGGAAGCAGCAGCGACAGCTCCACCGCCCACAGCCCCACACCCGAGTGCTCGGGCCGCGCGGCCGCCCACGCCCGCACGTTGTTCAGAATGCGCAGGACGACGTCCAGCACCCCGGCGGGCGTCAGCATCGACGCGTCCAGCGCCGCCCCCGTCGCCCCCGCCACCAGCAGCTCCGCGTCGGCCCCGGTCAGCACCCGCCCCCCGTCGAACGGATCGGCCAACACCTGCCCCGCCCCCGCACCAGCCCCCGCATCCGCCCCCGCACCAGCCCTCGGCTCCCCGAACCCGACGACGAAGTGCCCCGGCAGCGCGACCCCGTACACCGGCGCCCCCGCCCGCCGGGCCACCTCCATCCACACCACCGACAGCAGGATCGGCAGCCCGCGCCGCCGCCGCAGCACCTCGTGCAGCAGCGACGACTCCAGCCGCTGGTAGTCGTCCGGAACGCCGTGGAAGCCGTACCGCCCGCCCAGCAGCTCCCGCAGCGCCACCGCCCACGCGTACGGCGAACCGGGCCGGTAGGGCAGCTCACCGGCCAGCCGGTCCAGCTCCACCTCCACGGCGTCCATGCCCGCCTCGTCCAGCGCGCCGTCCGCCTCCGCGCCGATCAGCAGGCACAGCGTGGACAGGTCCGGCCGCTCGCAGCGGGCCTCCTCGGCGAACCGCCGGCGCAGTTCCGCGGAGCGCTCGGGCGACGGGGGGTGCGGAGGGCGCATACCCGGTTCGTGCCCGCTCACGGTGCTCCGTCACCTGCCGGAGCCGACGATTCCGGCGCGCGGTAGTGGTGGTACGCGTGATGCGCGGCGAAGCCCGTACCGGCGTACAGCGCCCGTGCCCCCTCGTTGTCGTCCTCGACCTGGAGCCAGGCGGCCGAGGCGCCCTCGTCCAGCGCCCGCCGGGCCAGCGCGGCCATCACGGCGGTCGCCAGCCCCTGCCGCCGCCGCGCCGGATCCACCTCGACCGCCGCGAAGCCGGCCCACCGCCCGTCCACGACGCACCGCCCGATGGCGGCCGGCGCGTCCGTGCCGGAGCCCGGCACCGTGGCGAACCACACCGAAGGGCCGCTCCCCAGCACGCGCAGGGCCACCTCGCCCACCCCCTTGCGCCGGTACCGCGCCAGCCACGCCTCGTCGGCCTCCCGCGACAGCACGACCCCGGACGGCTCCCCGCCCAGGTCGGCGACCGGCGCCAGCGGCCCCACCCACAGCTCGGCGGTCACCTCCCGCACCCAGCCCCGCCGCTCCAGCTCCGCGCAGAGCAGCTCCTGCGTCCCCTCGGCGCCGGTCGCGGTCTGCACGTACGCGGGCAGCCCGCGCGCCGCGTACCAGCGGCGTACGGCCGTCAGCGCCTCGTCGAGCGGCACGCCCGGGTCGCCGAGCGGCAGCACGGAGTTGGCCCGCCGCGTGAAACCCGCCCGGCGCCCGGCCGCCGACCCCGGCGGACGCTCCCCCGGAGCCGGAAGCCCGGGGGGACCCTCCTCGCGCGGCACCTCCCCGGCCGCCGCCCGCAGCTCCCACTCGCCGAGCCACTCGCTCTCCACGGGCCGCCACGCCCGCGCGGAGACCCGCGCCAGCTCCTCGTACGAGGCCGCGGGACCACGCCGACGCGCCGGTGCGGACGGGACCACCTTGCCCGCGACCAGCGAGGACTCCGCGATGCGGACACTCTCGCCGCTCTTCCTTGTGATCCGCAGCACACCGTTGTCCCATGATGTGAGAACACCGACCGTGTCGGTGAACCTCTCACCCGGGGGACCATGTTCGATCAAGCTCCGTACGGAGACCCGTTTCCCCACGTCAGCAGTGGTGATACGGACCTCGAGGCGCCCGGCGGCAGAGATTTCCACAGGTCAGTTCACCCCTCCTGTTCGGATCATGCCCAGGAACGGAGATACTAGGGGCGGGCATCGACGACGCCGCGCTCCCGCGCGCCAGGCGGCGGAGCCTGAGGAGGCCCGCCAGCGCCCTATCGAGGAGGAACGACAGCGTGACCTACGTCATCGCGCAGCCTTGTGTCGACGTGAAGGACAAGGCGTGCATCGAGGAGTGCCCGGTCGACTGCATCTACGAGGGCCAGCGGTCCTTGTACATCCACCCGGACGAATGCGTCGACTGTGGTGCCTGTGAGCCGGTCTGCCCGGTCGAGGCGATCTTCTACGAGGACGACACTCCCGAGGAGTGGAAGGACTACTACAAGGCGAACGTCGAGTTCTTCGACGAGCTCGGCTCGCCCGGCGGCGCCAGCAAGCTGGGTCTGATCGAGCGGGACCACCCGTTCATCGCCGCGCTGCCGCCGCAGGCGTAGCCGTTCCGCGACGAGCGGCCCCGCACCGACGTGCCGCCCCGGTCCCGTACGGTCCGATCCTCCCGATCGCCGTACGGGACCGGGGCGTTTACCGGACCAGAAAGTGAGCCCGTAACCGTGTCCGCAGTCTCCGACCGGCTGCCCACCTTCCCCTGGGACAAGCTGGAGCCGTACAAGAAGACGGCCGCCGCGCACCCCGACGGCATCGTCGACCTCTCGGTCGGCACCCCCGTCGACCCGGTGCCCGAGCCCGTCCAGAAGGCCCTGATCGCCGCGGCGGACTCACCGGGCTACCCCACGGTCTGGGGCACCCCGGAACTGCGCGACGCGCTCACCCGCTGGACGGAGCGCCGGCTGGGCGCCCGCGGGGTCACCCACCACCACGTCCTGCCGGTCGTCGGCTCCAAGGAACTGGTCGCCTGGCTCCCCACCCAGCTCGGACTCGGCCCCGGCGACCAGGTCGCCTTCCCGCGCCTGGCCTACCCGACGTACGAGGTCGGCGCCCGCCTCGCCCGCGCGGAGCACGTGGCGTACGACGATCCGACCGAGCTGGACCCGACGAACCTGAAGCTGCTCTGGCTGAACTCCCCGTCCAACCCGACGGGCCGGGTGCTGTCCAAGGAGGAGCTGACGAGGATCGTCGCCTGGGCCCGCGAGCACGGCGTCCTCGTCCTCTCCGACGAGTGCTACATCGAGCTGGGCTGGGAGGCCGACCCGGTCTCGGTGCTGCACCCCGACGTCAACGGCGGGTCGTACGACGGCATCGTCTCGGTCCACTCCCTGTCCAAGCGGTCCAACCTCGCCGGTTACCGCGCCGCGTTCCTGGCCGGTGACCCGGCGGTCCTCGGTCCGCTGCTGCAGATCCGCAAGCACGGCGGGATGATGACCTCCGCGCCGACCCAGGCGGCCGTGGTGGCGGCCCTGGGCGACGACGAGCACGTCCGCGTCCAGCGGGAGCGCTACGCGGCCCGCCGCACCGCCCTGCGCGAGGCCCTCCTCGCCCACGGCTTCCGCATCGAGCACAGCGAGGCCAGCCTCTACCTGTGGGCCACCCGGGACGAGTCCTGCTGGACCACGGTCGCCCACCTCGCCGACCGGGGCATCCTGGTCGCCCCCGGCGACTTCTACGGGCCGGCGGGCGAGAAGTTCGTCCGCGTGGCCCTGACCGCGACGGACGAACGCGTCCACGCGGCAGTGACCCGACTGGCCACCTGAACCCCGGCCCGACCGTGCGCACGCCCCTGTCCGGCGCCGGTGGGCCGCGGTGGGGCCGTACACACGAACGGCCGTACACACGAGTGATGGGGTCCAGGGAGATCCCTGGACCCCATCACTCGTGACAGAAGCCGGCAGTGGCCGCCCCTCAGCCGACCGGCAGCTCCTTCACGGGCGTGTCCTTGGTGAGGGACTTGGTGGTCTTCTTCACGGTCTTACCGGTGGCCGGCGCCACCTTGTCGGCGTCACCCGCGGTCTTCGTGACGTCCTTCGTCACGTCGTCCACGGCGCTGCCGGCGGCCCCGTCGACAGCGGTCAGCGCGCCGAGGTTCTGGGCGGCCGGCAGCTCCGGAGCCGCACTGGCGGAACCGGCCGCACCTACCCCGGCAGCCGCTCCCGCAGCGACGAGCAGCGCGGCACGGGCGATCCGACGGGTCAGGGGGAGGGACATGGTGCTCCTTCGACGGGAGAGAACGATGACGCCGTGACTACCGCTCGACCGCCGGGAAGGTTGCGGCGGGGCAACGCAAAGAGTTGGCAATGCGTCGCATTATCGACCGCACATGACGCCTGCGGGTGACCCACCCGCACGCCTGCGCGGTCGCGCTACGGCATGGTCGTGAGGGTCACGACACCCGCGCCGTCGGCCGAGCCCTCCGCGTTCTTGCCGTCGTCCGTCGGACGCCACCGGCTGTCGGTGTGCCCGGCCGTCCACTCCCGCCCGGCGTACGACACCCGCTTTATGCGCAGCTCGGAGGCGTTGGCCACGGCCCAGTGGGCCAGCTGCCAGCCGCGCGCCCCGGCGTCGGCACCCTCCTCGGCCGTGACCGGAAGCCGCACGGTCCTCCCGTCGGAGCCGCCGGAGCCGTCGGAGTCCGCCGGAGCGCTCACCGTGGGCGAGGACGTCGCCCCCACCTCGGCACCGGCCGGCTCCAGAGCGTCCCGCCCGAAGTCCCGGGCCAGCGCGGCACGCACCGCGTCCGCACCCGTCGCCCGCGTCGCCGCCGGACGGCCCTCGCAGGTCAGCGTCGCCGCCGAGCGCCCGGTGAGAGCGGCGGCCAGCAGCGCGGCGTCCGGCTCGTGCTTGGCGTACGCCTGCGGGAAGCCGCTGCGCTGCACCCGCTGCGCGGCGACGGTGAGCGGCAGCCGGGTGTAGCCCGGCACCTCCTCCAGGTGCTCGTAGAACTTCCCCGCCGCGTACGCCGGGTCCATGATCTCCTCCGGCGTGCCCCAGCCCTGCGAGGGACGCTGCTGGAACAGGCCCAGCGAGTCGCGGTCGCCGTGCTCGATGTTGCGCAGCGCCGACTCCTGCAGCGCGGTCGCCAGCGCGATCGTCACCGCCCGCTCGGGCAGTTCGCGCGCGGTGCCCACGGCGGTGATCGTCGCCGCGTTCACCGCCTGCTCGGGCGTGAACTCGTACGTCGCCCCGTCGCCCTTGCCCGAGACGACCTTGCAGCCGGGAGCGCCTGCGCGGCCGGTGTCGTACTGGACCACGATGTATCCGGCGACCGCGGACAGCACCACGAGACCCCCGCTCCAGCGGAGGAAACGGCCGCGACGCGTGCGCTGTGAAGGAAGAGACGGCTCTGGCACGCGTACAAGGTACTGGAGAGTACGGTTCCATGTGAGTCAGGTGCGGACAGTGCTCCGGACGGTGCCGCGGACTCCCGGCGCGCTAGGGTCGACCGCATGGCCGACACCCCGCTTGACCTCACGCTGGACGCCGCGCGCCTGACCGCGCGGCTCGTCGACTTCCCCTCCGTCAGCGGCACCGAGAAGCCGCTCGCGGACGCGATCGAGGACGCGCTGCGCGCCCTGCCGCACCTCACGGTCGACCGGTACGGCAACAACGTGGTGGCCCGTACGCGGCTGGGGCGCCCGGAGCGGGTGATCCTCGCCGGCCACATCGACACGGTCCCGATCGCGGACAACGTCCCCTCCCGGCTCGACGGCGACGGCGTGCTGTGGGGCTGCGGCACCTGCGACATGAAGTCCGGCGTGGCCGTCCAGCTGCGCATCGCGGCCACGGTCCCCGCGCCCAACCGCGACCTCACCTTCGTCTTCTACGACAACGAGGAGGTCGCCGCCGACCTCAACGGCCTGAAGCACGTGGCCGAGGCGCACCCCGAGTGGCTGGAGGGCGACTTCGCGGTGCTCCTCGAACCCTCCGACGGACAGGTGGAGGGCGGCTGCCAGGGCACGCTGCGGGTGCTGCTGAGGACCACCGGCGAGCGCGCCCACTCCGCGCGGAGCTGGATGGGCTCCAACGCGATCCACGCCGCCGCCCCGATCCTCGCCCGCCTGGCCGCCTACGAACCCCGCCACCCGGTGATCGACGGACTGGAGTACCGCGAGGGCCTGAACGCGGTCGGCATCTCCGGGGGAGTGGCCGGCAACGTCATCCCCGACGAGTGCGTCGTCACCGTGAACTTCCGCTACGCCCCCGACCGCAGCGAGGAGGAGGCCCTCGCCCATGTCCGCGAGGTCTTCGCGGACTGCGGGGTGACGGACTTCGTCGTCGACGACCACAGCGGCGCGGCACTGCCCGGCCTGTCCCACCCGGCCGCGGCCGCCTTCATCGAGGCGGTGGGCGGCACCCCGCAGCCGAAGTACGGCTGGACGGACGTCTCCCGCTTCTCGTCGCTGGGCGTCCCGGCGGTCAACTACGGTCCCGGCAACCCCCACTTGGCGCACAAGCGGGACGAGCGCGTGGACACCGCGAAGATCCTCGAGGGGGAGGAACGGCTGCGGTCCTGGCTGACGGCGTGACGCGAACGGGGTTTGCGCCGCTGTGTGCCGGACATGCTCAGGTCCCTCGGACGTAACCCGCGCAGATCTACGCTGAGGTGGAACGACTGGCACGACGGAGGGAGCGCACATGGCTACCGGCAACCCCGAGGGGAAGCAGCAGCCGCCGGAGGAGAAGCGTCTGGGGCCGGTCCTCCGCCGGCGGGGCCAGGTGCAGGCGAGCACCACCGACCAGCGACTGCTGGACGAGCGCGCGCCCACCGACTGGGTCCACACCGACCCCTGGCGGGTGCTGCGCATCCAGTCGGAGTTCATCGAGGGCTTCGGCACGCTCGCCGAACTCCCGCCCGCCATCAGCGTCTTCGGCTCGGCGCGCACACCGGTGGACTCCCCGGAGTACGAGGCCGGCGTCCGGCTCGGCCGGGGCCTGGTCGACGCGGGCTTCGCGGTGATCACCGGCGGCGGTCCGGGGGCCATGGAGGCTGCCAACAAGGGCGCGTGCGACGCGAAGGGCGTCTCGGTCGGCCTGGGCATCGAACTGCCCTTCGAGCAGGGGCTCAACCCCTACGTCGACATCGGCCTGAACTTCCGGTACTTCTTCGTCCGCAAGATGATGTTCGTCAAGTACGCCCAGGGCTTCGTGGTCCTGCCCGGCGGCCTGGGCACGCTGGACGAACTCTTCGAGGCCCTGACCCTGGTCCAGACCCAGAAGGTCACCCGCTTCCCCATCGTCCTGTTCGGCACGGACTACTGGGGCGGCCTGGTCGACTGGCTCCGCCACACGGTCATCGCCCAGGGCAAGGCGGCGGAGAAGGACCTGCTGCTGTTCCACGTCACGGACGACGTGGACGAGGCGGTGGCCCTGGTGTCGAAGGAAGCGGGCCGCTAGAGGCCTGTCGAGGGCGTTCTGAGGGCGCCTTTCCCACTCCCGAGTCGGGCGGCGGGTGGGCGAAGGCCGGGGGTCCGGGGGTGAAGGCCGGGGGACGGGACGGGAAGGGGCGGCGGGGGCGAAAAACCCCTACGCCAGCCCCCTCCGAGCCACCGCCGGCTCCCGCTCCCCCGCGATGGCGGACACCATGTCCAGCACCTGCCGGGTCTCGGCGACCTCGTGCACCCGGTACACCTGCGCCCCCAGCCACGCGGACACCGCCGTGGTGGCCAGCGTCCCCACCACCCGCTCCTTCACCGGCCGGTCCAGCGTCTCGCCGACGAAATCCTTGTTGGACAGCGAAACGAGCACCGGCCACCCGGTGGAGACCATCTCCCCCAGCCGCCGGGTCGCCTCGAGACTGTGCCGCGTGTTCTTCCCGAAGTCGTGCCCGGGATCGATCATCACCGACTCCCGGGGCACCCCCAGCGACACCGCCCGCTCCGCCAGCCCCACGGTCACCTCGAGGATGTCGGCCATGACGTCGTCGTACGTCACCCGGTGCGGCCGCGTCCGCGGCTGAGCGCCGCCCGCGTGGGTGCACACCAGCCCCGCCCCGTACCGCGCGGCGACCTCCGCGAGCCGCGGGTCGACCCCGCCCCACGCGTCGTTCAGCACGTCCGCGCCCGCCTCGCACACGGCCTCACCGACCTCGTGCCGCCAGGTGTCCACGCTGATCACGACGTCCGGGAAGCGCCGCCGCACCTCGGCGACGAAGCCGACCGTCCGCCGCGCCTCCTCCTCGGCCGTGACCTCCTCGCCCGGCCCGGCCTTCACCCCGCCGATGTCGATGATCGCGGCACCCTCCGCCACCGCCTGCTCCACCCGCATGAGCGCCGGCTCGTCGCGGAACGTGGCGCCCTGGTCGTAGAAGGAGTCCGGGGTCCGGTTCACGATCGCCATGACGACCCGTTCGTGCGGTGCGAATTCCCGCCTGCCCAGCCTGAGCATCCCCTGCGACCTCTTCCTCGTACGAACGGTTCCGGGGCCGTCTGGAAACGTCGGCGGCCCGAGTGTCAGACTCGCATGGCACGATCGGAGCCACACATCCGACTCCGACTCATCTGATCGTGGGGGCCCCGGCGATGGTTATGTTCCTGTTCCTGGTCGTCGCGCTCGCCGTCGTGGTCGCCGCGGTGACCCTCGCCGTGGTGGGCGGCGGCGACAACGGCCCGCTGCCCGAGGCGGCCCCCGAGCGTCTGCGGGACGCCCTGCCGCCCGACCGGCCGGTCGACCGCGCGGACGTGGACGGCCTGCGCTTCCCGCTCGTCGTCCGCGGCTACCGCATGGCCGACGTGGACGACGCCCTCGGCCGCCTCGGCGCGGAGCTCTCCGAGCGCGACGCCCGGATCGCCGACCTGGAGTCCGCGCTGGCCGGCGCCCGCGCCGCCGCGGCCCACATCTCCCTGGACAAGCCCGCCCCGCACCGCGAGGACGAGCAGCGGTGAGCCAGGAGGCAGCGGTGAGCGAGGAGACGGCTATGAGGGAGCAGACGGACGTGAGCGAGGCGGCGGCGGCCGCCCCCGCCGGCCCGGACGGCCTCCCGCGCTGCCCCTGGGCCCTGTCCGCCCCGGACTACACGACGTACCACGACGAGGAGTGGGGCCGCCCGGTCCACGGCGACGACGCCCTCTTCGAGCGCCTCAGCCTGGAGGCGTTCCAGTCCGGACTGTCCTGGATCACCATCCTGCGGCGCCGCCCCGGCTTCCGCGCCGCCTTCGCCGGCTTCGAGATCGCCGCGGTCGCGGAGTTCACCGACACCGACCGCGAACGGCTGCTGGCCGACACGGGCATCATCCGCAACCGCGCCAAGATCGACGCGACCCTCGCCAACGCCCGCGAACTGGCCGGATGGGCGCCCGGCGACCTGGACGCCCTGATCTGGTCCCACGCCCCCGACCCGGACGGCCGGCCGGCTCCGAAGACCCTCGCCGACGTCCCCGCGGTGACCCCGGAATCGACGGCCCTGTCCAAGGCACTGAAGAAGCGCGGCCTGCGCTTCGTCGGCCCGACCACGGCGTACGCCCTGATGCAGGCCTGCGGCCTGGTCGACGACCACCTGGAGACGTGCGTGGCAAGAAAAAGCCCGTCCGGCGATTGAGGACGAGGCCCTTCGGGCCGACACGGGGGTCCGGGGGCGGAGCCCCTGGTAAAGGCCCGCCCCATATAGGGGCGAGGGTTCACCGCCCCAGATACTTCGGCTTCTCCTTGTTCACGAACGCCCGCACCGCGATCGCGTGGTCCTCCGAGGAGCCCGCCCGGGTCTGGAGCTCGTCCTCCTTCTCCAGGGCCTCCTCCAGCGAGTGGCTCAGCCCGTACGCCACGGACTCCTTCAGCGCCGCGTACGCCACCGTCGGACCCTCGGCCAGCGCCCGCGCCACCTTCTCCGCCTCCGCGCGCAGCTCCGCCGCCGGGACCAGCCGGTTGGCGATGCCCAGCTCGTACGCCTCCTGCGCGGAGACGCTGCGCGGGAAGAGCAGCAGGTCGGTGGCGCGCCCGGGGCCGACCACGCGCGGCAGCGTCCAGGAGATCCCGGAGTCCGCGCTCAGCGCGACCCCGGCGAACGAGGTGTTGAACGCCGCGGTGTCCGCGACGATCCGGTAGTCCGCGGCCAGCGCGAAGCCGAACCCGGCGCCCGCCGCGACCCCGTTCACCGCCGCGACCACCGGCTTCGCCGCCCCGGCGATCGCCTTCACGATCGGGTTGTAGTGCTCGCGCACCGTGCTCATCGTCCGCCCCGACCCGGTCTCCCGGTCCTCGAGCAGCAGCCCGATGTGCTCCTTGAGGTCCTGCCCGACGCAGAACGCCCGGTCCCCGGCCGCGGTCAGCAGCACGGCCCGTACGGCGTCGTCGTCCGCGGCGGACCGGACCGCGTCCCGGAGGGCGGCCTTCGCCTCGACGTTGAGCGCGTTCATCGCCTCCGGACGGTTGAGCGTGATCGTCGCGAGCCCGTCACTCACCTCGTAGAGCACGGTGTCGGCCATGGTGTGTCCCTCCGTGTGGCGGCTCGGCGCGTACCGGCCGGTACGGCCCCGTCTGCAGGACAGCATGACGGAGATCACCGACCGCGGCGCACGGCCGGCGTGTGACCTGCGTCAAACGATTCCCGTCGGTTTCCGATCGATCGAGGTGTGTGCGGCGGCGCAGTATCGCAGTCACATCGCCGAATTGAGTGGTTTTGCTCGCGCGCGTTGCCCAAGCGATGCCGACCGATGTTGGTCATCGGGTCCCGCCATGCGGGATAATGGCCTGGAAGCAATGTGTTCGATGCCGGTGGCGTGTGTCCTGCTTCAAGGACCGCAGGTGCCCTTCAGTGGGCCGTCGGCTCAGACGGTTTAGCTGGGTTTCAGGAAGGGGAACGAGCATGGCGGCCATGAAGCCGCGGACGGGCGACGGCCCGCTCGAGGTGACCAAGGAGGGGCGGGGCATCGTCATGCGCGTTCCGCTCGAAGGCGGCGGTCGGCTCGTCGTCGAGCTGACCCCGGACGAGGCCGACGCGCTCGGCGACGCCCTCAAGAAGGTCGTCGGCTGACGCGCAAGCGACCATACCCTTTCAGCCGCCCCGGCGCCGCACGCGGTGCCGGGGCGGCTGTTTCGCGTACGGGTGGAGTACGGGTGGAAGGGAGCGGACCGCGTCCGCCGGTCACCGTCTGACGACGCAGAGGAGCCCGTCCCCCACCGGCAGCAGCGACGACACCAGTTCCGTGCTCTCGCGCACGGTCCGCACCAGCTCCCGCAGCCGCAGCACCTCCGTGGGCTGCGGCCCGGAGTCCACCGTGCGTCCGTTCGCGAAGACCCCTTCGAAGGCGACCAGGCCTCCCGGGCGCAGCAGACGCAACGATTCGGCGAGGTAGTCCTGGTACTCCTGCCGGTCGCCGTCGCAGAAGACCAGGTCGTAACCGGCGTCCGCGAGACGGGGCAGGACGTCCAGCGCGCGGCCGGGGATGAACCGGGCCCGGTTCCCGGCGAAACCGGCGTCGCGGAAGGCCTGCCGGGCGGACTGCTGGTGCTCCGGCTCCTGGTCGACCGTGGTCAGCACCCCGTCCGGCCGCATCCCGTGCAGCAGGTGGATCCCGGAGACCCCGCAGCCGGTGCCGATCTCCGCGACCGCCTTGGCGTCCACGCTGGCGGCGAGCAACCGCAGTGCCGCGCCCGTGCCGGGCGACACCGAGCGCAGCCCTGCGACACGGGCCCGGTCCCGGGCCCAGTGCAGCGCCTCGTCCTCGGCGACATAGGCGTCGGCGAACGCCCAGCTCGTCTGCCGGTTGGCGGTAATGACCCTCTCCCGTCCCCGTGGATGCCTGGGCGTGACTGTATCCGTTGGTGTCGGGAACCCGCAGATGGGACCGGTCGTTTAAAGGGACGAGCAAGTGGCGTGTGCCGTGACGGGGGGCAGGCAGTGGACGAGGACGCCGAGCAAGTGCTGACGCAGCCGTATGAGCCGTGGCAGCCCAGATCAAATTCTCGTAAAACCGCTTATCCGGAGCTAACGGGCGAGGTGGCTATGGTAGGGGCTCCACTGGACACCACCAGAGCCGACAGGGGAGGTGCGGCTGCGCCTGTGGATCGCGGAGGAGTGCTGCGGCGCTTCCTCGGATCGGCGGGCAGGCCGAAATCCGTGAACGACACCGCTGCTGACCACGACCGCGCCGGCGACCCGGCCCAGACCGCGACTTTCTCCACCGACGCGGACGGGCAGGCGTGGACTCCGCCCACCTGGGAGGAGATCGTCAGCATGCACAGCGGCCGGGTCTACCGGCTCGCCTACCGCCTCACCGGCAACCAGCACGACGCCGAGGACCTCACCCAGGAGGTCTTCGTCCGCGTCTTCCGCTCCCTGTCGACGTACACGCCGGGCACCTTCGAGGGCTGGCTGCACCGCATCACCACCAACCTCTTCCTGGACATGGTCCGCCGCAAGCAGCGCATCCGCTTCGACGCGCTGGGCGAGGACGCGGCCGAGCGGCTGCCCAGCAAGGAGCCCACGCCGCAGCAGGTGTTCAACGACGCCCACTTCGACGCGGACGTCCAGCAGGCCCTCGACACCCTCGCCCCCGAGTTCCGCGCCGCCGTCGTCCTGTGCGACATCGAAGGCCTGTCGTACGAGGAGATCGCGGCCACCCTGGGCGTCAAGCTCGGCACCGTCCGGTCCCGGATCCACCGCGGCCGTTCCCAGCTGCGCAAGGCCCTCGCGCACCGCTCGCCCAAGGCGCGCGCGGAGCGCCGCTCCTTCGTGCCGCGTGTTCCCGCACTGGGAGGAGGGGGCGCGAGCGCGTGAGCGGTTCACAGCCGAAGTCCTCCGAGGGGCACCTCGCGGAGCAGCACCTGGGAGACCGACTCTCCGCCCTGGTGGACGGGGAGCTCGGTCATGACGCGCGCGAGCGCGTACTGGCACACGTCGCCACCTGCGCGAAGTGCAAGGCGGAGGTGGACGCGCAGCGCCGTCTGAAGAACGTGTTCGCCCAGGCGGCGCCCCCGCCGCCCTCCGAGAGCTTCCTGGCCCGCCTCCAAGGGCTGCCGGCCGGGGGCGACCTCGGGGACGGCGGCTCGCCGCTGGGCGGCGGAAGACTGCCGGGCGGTACGCCGGGGCGGTTCGGCGGGGGCTCCGGGGTCTTCGGGACCAGACGGAGCGAGCGCTTCGAGTTCGCCTATGCGCCCGTCCGGCGGCACGAGCCGGCGCTGCCGGACGTCGCGGGCGGCCGGGGCCTCGCCCTCCATGACGTCAGCCGCCACGAGACCGACCGGACGTCCTCCCGCGGGCTGCGGTTCGCGTTCGTCGCGGCCGGGGCGGTGTCGCTGGCCGCGATCGCACTCGGCGGGGTCACCACGAGCACGCCCGCCGACACGGAGGCGCGCGGCGCGGGCAAGGGCAGCAACGTCACGCCGATGCGCACGCAGGGCACGGGCGTGGCGGTGCCCGAGTCCCAGCGGCGTCGCGGCGTGGGACCGCTGCTGGGCCAGCCGACGGGCCGGAGCGCGGCCGCGGAGACCCCGGCCGCCCCGACCGCGGTCTCCGCGCCGCTGCTGCCCGGGATCCCGGCGCCGACGCAGCGCCACCCCGTGTCGGGCACACCGATGACGGGGGGTGCGACGCTGCTGTCCCCGCTGATACGACCGCTCACCTCGACCCCGCCGCTCACCCTGACCACGTGGGCCGCCCCCACCGGGCTCAAGGACCCCGGCCTCGTCACCGCCGGCACGACACCGGCCCCCACGCCGACGTCCCGCTGAGTCGTCCAGTGCGCAGGGGCGCGCGAACCTGATTGAATCCAGGGGGCGCGCCCAGGCCCTGCCGGGTGCCGAGCCAGTAGTTTCGCGGCCGCCGCCGTCGCGCGGTGCCGTGTCCAGCCGTGGGGAGAGCATGAACGAGGGGAAGCCGGGCCCACCGGGGGAGGAGCCGACCACGCGTCCCGAGGGACACGACGGCGACTTCGAACTGGCCAGCCCGGACAGCGGGCCGGCCGCCACGGGCGACGACCACCGGGGCGACTACGAACTGGACCGCCCCCTACGGCCCGACGGCCCCGAGACCCCACCCGCCGAGCCCGCCCCCGGCGCCCCCACGTCCGGCCCCGGAGCCGCGGATCCCACGGCATCCGGTGCCCCCGCCGACGAGCCCACCGGGTCCGTGTCCCCGGCTGTTCAGGCCCCCGCCGCGTCCGGCACCTCTGCCGGGTCCGTTCCCCCGGCCGCCTCGGCGCCCACGCTCTCCGACCCGCCGCCGGTGGCTTTCGAGCCCTCCGTCCCCGAGCAGCAGAGGCCCCTGCACGACCCCGACCCGTACAGCACCCCGCCGTACGGTGAACCGGGCCCCTGGGCACCCGCCCCGCCCGTACAGCACCCGGCGGCGACACCCGCACACGGCATGACGCCTGCGGCCCCTCCCACGCCCCCGGACACGACACCCCCCACCGCACCCGCGCAGCACGGCGCATCCCCGGTGTCCTCCCCGGGCCCGGACACGGGACCGCACGGCGCACCTGTCCCGCCGGGCGTGCCCGCGCAGCACGGCGTATCCCCGGTGTCTTCCCCGGGTCCGGGCACGGGACCGCACGGCGCACCCGTTCCTTCGGGCGTGCCCGCGCAGCATGGCGCACCCGTGCCTCCAGATGCACCCGCGCAGCACGGCGCATCCCCGGTGTCCTCCTCGGGCCCGGGCACGGGACCGCACGGCACACCCGTGCCCCCGGGCGTGCCCGCGCCGCACGGCGCACCCGCCCTCGCGGACGCCGGGCCGCACGGGGCTCCCGCGGCGCCCGCCGTCCCCGCGCAAGCGCAGCCGGACACCCAGGTGCTCCCGCCCCGGGACACCCCGGCCGCCGACCCCTGGGGCCGTTACGACCCCTGGGCGGCGGCTGCCGCCACCGCGCCGTTGCAGCAGACCGGGCACGTCGTGGCCGACCGGAAGCAGCGGCGCGGCCGGGTGCTCGTCGGCGCCGCGGTGCTGCTCGCGCTCGTGTCCGGCGGCATCGGCGGGATCGTCGGCACGTATCTGGAGCGCAACGGCGGCATGGGCACCGTGGAGCTTCCGCAGGCCGGCAAGGAGGCGTCGGGACGCGCCCCCGGCAGCGTCGCCGGAATCGCCGCACAGGCGCTGCCCAGCGTCGTCACGCTGCACGTCAGCGGCGCCGACGAGGCCGGCACCGGCACCGGCTTCGTGCTCGACGGGCGCGGCCACATCCTCACCAACGACCACGTCGTCGAACCCGCCGGGGACGACGGCGAGATCACCGTCACCTTCCACAGCGGTGACACCGCCGAAGCCACCGTCGTGGGCCGGGACAGCGGCTACGACCTCGCCGTCGTGAAGGTGAAGGGCGTCAGCGGACTCACCCCCCTGCCGCTCGGCAACTCCGACAACGTGCGGGTCGGCGACCCCGTCGTCGCCATCGGCGCCCCCTTCGACCTGGCCGGCACCGTCACCTCCGGCATCATCAGCGCTCGCGAGCGGCCCATCACCGCCGGCGGCGAGAAGGGCGACGGCAGCGACGTGTCGTACGTCGACGCCCTGCAGACCGACGCGCCGATCAACCCCGGCAACTCCGGTGGCCCCCTGCTCGACGCCAAGGCCCGGGTGATCGGCATCAACTCGGCCATCCGCTCCGCCGACGGCGGAACCGACCCCGACGCCGGCCGGTCCGGCTCCATAGGACTCGGCTTCGCCATCCCCATCAACCAGGGCAAGCGCGTCGCCGAGGAACTGATCAACACGGGGAAGGCCAGCCACCCGGTGATCGGCATCACCCTCGACATGCAGTACGGCGGCGACGGCGCCCGCGTCGCGGAGAAGGGCGGCGACGGCGGACCCCCGGTCAGCGTCGGCGGCCCCGGCGCCAAGGCCGGGATCGAGGCTGGTGACGTCATCACGGAGGTCGACGGCCGACGCGTCCACTCCGGTGAGGAACTCATCGTCAAGACCCGCGCCCACCGCCCCGGCGACCGCCTCGAACTCACCCTGGAGCGGGACGGCGACGAGCGGACGGTCACCCTGACGCTCGGCTCCTCGGAGGGCGACTGAGGCGGATGAGCCCCGGGACGGTACCGGACGCACGGGGTGGCCGGGTACCGTGGACCCGGCCCGGACCACGGAAGACCGCAGGCCGCCCCGAGGACCGAGGACCGAAGGCATCGCGAGGAGCTTCAGGTGTTCAATGACATAGGACCGCTCGAGCTGGTGACGCTCATCATCCTCGCCGTGCTCGTCTTCGGTCCGGACAAGCTCCCCAAGGTCATCCAGGACGTGACGCGCACGATCCGGAAGATCCGGGACTTCTCGGAGAACGCCAAGCAGGACATCCGGCAGGAGCTCGGCCCGGAGTTCAAGGACTTCGAGTTCGAGGACCTCAACCCCAAGACGTTCATCCGTAAGCAGCTGGACAACGACGACCTGGGGCTCAAGGAGATCCGTAACGGCTTCGACCTGAAGAAGGAGATGGCTGAGGTCACGGACGCCGTCCACGGCCGCGACACCGACCCCTCCCCCACCCCTACCTCCGGCTCGGCCGACGGCCGCGTGAACATGACGAAGAAGCCCGGGACACCGGCGGCCGACGACCGCCCGCCCTTCGACATGGACGCCACCTGAGCCGGGCGCGGGGGAGCGCGCGCTCCCGCGTACGTGACGCGTTTCATACTCCACCCGGGCCGCGCACGGCCTGATCAGGGCGTCCGTGCGGCCCACGCGCCGGGCGGTTTTCCAGCCTGTGGCGTCAAGGTGGCTATGCTGCCGAGTTGTTGTGCGGAACGGACGAGTACGCCCGAAGGGGGGCGGGCCGCCCGGTCCGACGAGAGCTGAGGAGGCGTCCGGGCACATGGAGACGACGAGTCGGGCAGTCGCGCAGGCGGCGGCCGAGGAGGACGGACGGCACGTCCCCTCCGTCCGGCGTACGGTCGACGACTACCTGCGTGCGCCCTTCCCCTGGTACGGCCTCGACGAGGCCTTCACGGGACCGCGCTGGCTGATGCAGGTCGGACTGGCGGCCGACGGAGCCGTCGCGCACGGATCGGTCGGGCACGGCGACGAGCCCTCGGTGCGCAGCGAGTACACGGCCGGGAGCGACCAGGAGACCAAGGAGAGGTTCGCGGTCGTGGTGACCGTGGCCGCCAACCCGGTGCGCCGCAGCGCCGACGGCACCGGTCTGCTGGAGGCCACCTCGGTCTCCTCCGCCGCCTGGCTCGCCGGGGTGGGGCTGCTGTCCTTCACCTGGCCCGGCCAGATGGACCACTCCCTGCGCGACGACTGGCTGGAGCAGCAGACGGAGACGGCCTGGGTCCTCGCGGACGACCTGGAGGGCGAGGACTGGTCGACGCTGTCCCTGCCCGTGGACGGGGTGCCGACGCCCTTCCACTACCGGGAGTCCGAGTTCGGCTGGGTGCTCGCGGGTTCCACGCGGGAGGGCGTGCACGTGGGCGCGTACGGCAGGGGCATGAGCGCGTACGGCCTCGGCTTCGCCGTGGTCAAGAACATCACCGCGTACGACGCCTGAGCAGGCACGCGGAGCCGCCTGAGCGGACACGCGAGCCCGCCTGAGCGAGTGACCGGAAGGGCGCCGTCCACACCGGACGGCGCCCTTCCGCGTGGGAACCCTCAGAACTTGTTGCGCGGGGTGATCCCCAGGGACATGCCCGACAGGCCCCGCTGCCGCCCGCCCAGCTTGCCGGCGATCGAGCGGAGCGCCGAGCCCGCCGGGGAGTCGGGGTCGGACAGCACCACGGGCTTGCCCTCGTCGCCGCCCTCGCGCAGCCGGACGTCGATCGGGATGGCGCCGAGCACCGGCACGGTCGCACCGGTCGTCCGGGTCAGGCCGTCGGCGACCGTCTGGCCGCCACCCGTGCCGAAGACGTCGACCATCTCGCCGCAGTGCGGGCAGGGCAGCCCGGACATGTTCTCGACCACGCCGACGATCTTCTGGTGCGTCTGCACGGCGATGGACCCCGCCCGCTCGGCCACCTCGGCCGCCGCCTGCTGGGGCGTGGTGACGACGAGGATCTCCGCGTTCGGCACCAGCTGGGCCACGGAGATCGCGATGTCACCGGTGCCGGGCGGCAGGTCGAGCAGCAGCACGTCGAGGTCGCCCCAGTACACGTCCGCCAGGAACTGCTGGAGCGCGCGGTGCAGCATCGGGCCGCGCCACACCACGGGCGCGTTGCCCGGGGTGAACATGCCGATGGAGATGACCTTCACGCCGTGCGCCGACGGCGGCATGATCATGTTCTCGACCTGGGTGGGACGCCCGTCCGCGCCCAGCATGCGCGGCACCGAGTGGCCGTAGATGTCGGCGTCCACGACACCGACCTTCAGGCCGTCGGCCGCCATCGACGCCGCCAGGTTCACCGTCACCGACGACTTGCCGACGCCGCCCTTGCCGGACGCGACCGCGTAGACCCGGGTCAGGCTGCCCGGCTTGGCGAAGGGCACCTCGCGCTCGGTCTGGCCGCCGCGCAGGGCACTGGCCAGCTCCTTGCGCTGCTCGTCGCTCATGACGTCCAGCGTCACGTCGACCCGGGTGACGCCCTCCACCCGGGAGACCGCGTCCGTCACGCGCTGCGTGATGGTGTCCCGCATGGGGCAGCCGGAGACCGTCAGGTACACGGTGACCGCGACCGCGCCGTCCGCACCGATCTCCACCGATTTGACCATGCCGAGTTCGGTGATGGGCCGGTTGATCTCGGGGTCGTTCACCGTCGCCAGTGCCTCGCGCACCGCGTCTTCCGTAGCCATAGGGACGATGGTACGGCGCCGGGCGCACCCGCCGGTAAGGACGTCAGTGGTCGTCTGCGTCACGTCCCGGCGGGTGTTCCGCCCGCATCACCGGGAAGGTCCCCTGATGTTCCTTGTGCCCGTTCTGCTGCCCCTCCAGCTCCTTGACCATGTCCTGGAGCTCCGAGCGGATCCAGTCCCGGGTGGCCACCTCCCCGAGCCCGATCCGCAGGGCGGCGATCTCCCGGGTGAGGTACTCGGTGTCCGCGATCGACCGCTCGTTCTGCTTGCGGTCCTGCTCCAGGTTGACCCGGTCCCGGTCGTCCTGCCTGTTCTGCGCGAGCAGGATCAGCGGGGCGGCGTAGGAGGCCTGGAGGGACAGCATCAGGGTCAGGAAGATGAACGGGTACTCGTCGAAGCGCAGTTCCTTCGGCGCGGACACGTTCCACACCACCCACAGGACGATGACGAACGTCATCCAGACGATGAACCGCCCGGTGCCCAGGAACCGCGCGACGCTCTCCGAGAGCCGTCCGAAGGCCTCCGGGTCCCACTCGGGCAGGAAGCGGCGCCTGGGAGGGCGCGGCTGGTCCAGACGGGGCGTGCGCGGCCGCCCGGCGGCCGTGGCGCCCACCGGCACGCGCTCGCGCACGCCGTCGCGCTCAGGAGCCATCGGTCACCACCCCCTCGTCCTCGCTCTCGTCCTCGTCGAGGTGGAACTCCGTCTCCCGCCAGTCCTCGGGCAGCATGTGGTCCAGTACGTCGTCCACCGTCACCGCGCCCAGCAGCGACCCCGTCTCATCGACCACGGGCGCCGCCACCATGTCGTACGTGGCGAAGAACCCGGCGACCACGGGCAGCGCCGCGTCCGGGTCCAGGGGCTGGAGGTCGTCGTCCAGGATCGAGCCGACCAGCGTGTACGGGGGGTCGCGCAGCAGGCGCTGGAAGTGGACCGTGCCCAGGTACTTGCCGGTGGGCGTCTCCTCCGGCGGACGGCAGACGTAGACCTGCGCGGCGTGCGCGGGGGAGAGGTCCGGCTCGCGGATCCGGGCGAGGGCGTCCGCGACGGTCGCGTCGGGCCGCAGCACGATCGGCTCGGTCGTCATCAGACCGCCCGCCGTGTGCTCCTCGTACGACATCAGGCGCCGCATGTCGGCGGCGTCGCCGGGCTGCATCAGGCTCAGCAGCCGCTCCTTGTCCGCCTCGGGCAGCTCGCCGAGCAGGTCGGCCGCGTCGTCGGGGTCCATGGCCTCCAGGACGTCGGCGGCGCGTTCCTCCTTCAGCTTGCCGAGGATCTCGATCTGGTCGTCCTCGGGCAGCTCCTCCAGTACGTCGGCGAGCCGGTCGTCGTCGAGGGCGGCGGCCACCTCCGCGCGCCGCTTGGGGGAGAGGTGGTGCAGGACGTTGGCGAGGTCGGCGGGGCGGAGCTGTTCGAAGGTGGCGAGCAGGTTCTCGGCGCCCTGCCCCTGCTCCTCCAGGGAGAACCCGGTGACCGCGGACCACTCGACGGTCAGCGCCTCGCCCTTGCCGCGCCGGAACGCGCCGCCCTTCTTCCCCTTGCGCACGAACACCCGGTCGATCTCCCACTCGCGGCGGGCCGACAGCTGATGCACCGACAGGTCGAGGACGGTGACCTCCTCCCCGCTCTCCACGAGCGTCACCCGCCGGTCGAGCAGCTCACCGAAGACGAGCCGCTCGGTGGGCCGTTGCTCGAAGCGCCGCACGTTGAGCACCCCGGTCGTGATGACCTGGCCGGACTGCACGGCGGTCACCCGGTTCATGGGCAGGAAGATGCGGCGGCGGGTGGAGAGTTCGACCACCAGGCCGAGCAGGCGCGGCGGACGCCGGCCGGGACGCAGGACGACGACCAGATCGCGCACGCGCCCCACCTGGTCGCCGGCCGGATCGAAGACGGCGACGCCGGAGACGTGCGAGACGAAGAACCGGGGGGCGCCCCCTGCCATGGCCGCCACTCCTTTCCGTGCGGGGTCTTTCGTTGCCGTGTACTGCCTGCCGCGTCTGTCATCCGCATTGCCCGCTCGGGTGGGCTTCAGGCTAGCCCGTACCGATCATCCGTGCGCCGGTGGCCGGGTCCGGACGGACTGGCTCCGCCCCGTCCACCCGGCCCCGGTACTCTGCGGTACGCCGTTCAGGTCCCCCGTCAGAGAGGCAGCCCACCTGTGATTCCGATCTACCGGGGCCGTTCCCGCAGGGCCGTGCTGGTCGGCGCCGTGTGTGCGCTGCTCGTGACGGGGACCGCGCTCACGGGATGCTCCGAGGATCCGAACGAGGGCACCAACGGTGTCGGCAGACTGCCCGCCGACCAGATCCGGAGCAGGGCCCAGAAGGCCGCCGAGTCGGTCGGTGCCGTACGGCTGCACGGCACCGTGGTCACCAGCGGACACACGTACACGCTGGACATGCGGCTGAAGGAGCAGGGCGGCATCGGCTCGGTCACCACCGAGGGGGAGACGTTTCGCCTGCTGCGGGTCGACGACGAGCTGTATCTGAAGGCCGGTGCCGAGTTCTGGGGGCAGGAGGACGGTGAGGGGGACGGTGCGGCGGCCGACAAGCTCGCCGAGAAGTACGTGAAGGTGCCGCAGGGCGATCCGTCGTACAAGAAGTTCATCGGCTTCACGGACAAGAATGTCCTCCTCGGTGGTCTGCTGACCCTGCACGGCAAGCTGGCCACGGACGGCCACCACGAGCAGTCGGGCGTCCGCACCATCCGCGTCACCGGGGACGAAGGCTCCGGCGGCACCCTGGACGTCTCGCTGGAGGGCAAGCCGTACCCGGTGCGCCTGGTGCGGGCCGGGAAGGCGGGGACCCTCAGGTTCTCGTCCTGGGGCACCGACTTCGAGCTGAAGGAACCGGCCGAGGGCGAGACCCTCGACTACGGCAAGCAGCTCCCGACGTCCTGAGGGGCGTCGTCCGGATCGGGCCGGCTCCGGACGACGGCGCCCTGCGCCCGTGCCGAGCCGGGCGGGGACGACGGGGTGCCCCTCTGGAGGGAGCGTCTCCCCGGCCGGATCCGCACGGCGTCCCTAGGCCCGCCGCTTCCTCTTCTTGAGTAGCAGCCGGGGCAGTCCTGCCGGGACGGGCCGCCGGGTCGTCACCGGTGTCGGCAGCGGGGCCTCGGCCAGGGAGCCGTCGGGGAGCGGGGCCGTCGCCCCGGTCGGCTCCAGGCGCAGGACCCGGCACTCGCGGGCCCAGCGCCCGGTCATCGCCTCGCCGTCGGGCGCGTTGAGCCGCTTGCCCTTGAGCTCGGCGACCGCCGCCGCCCACTCCTCGGAACCGGACGGCAGCTCGACGACCGTCGCCGTCCAGGAGACCAGCCGGCCGCCCTTGTCCTTGCTGCGGACCGTCACCTCGGCGGACACGCCGTCGGCCAGCCCCGGCAGCGGCTGCTCCCCGGGACCGTCGCCGACCACGCAGGCGGCACCCTCGTGCCACACGTGCCACAGCGCGCGGGCCGCGGTGCCGGGCACCTCGACCCAGACGAGGCCGGACTTCTTCGTGGCCTCCTCGATGAGGGCCCGGTCGAGCAGCGCACCTGTCATGGGCCCAGCCTATCCGGGTGCCCTCACAGCCAGCCGTTGCGCTTCAGCGTCCGGTGGATGCCCAGGCAGAGGACGACCGTGACCCCCAGGACCAGCGGGTAGCCGTACTTCCACCGCAGCTCGGGCATGTGGTCGAAGTTCATCCCGTACACCCCGCACACCATCGTCGGTACGGCGATGATCGCGGCCCACGAGGTGATCTTCCGCATGTCCTCGTTCTGCGCCACGGAGGCCTGGGCGAGGTTGGCCTGGAGGATGGAGTTCAGCAGTTCGTCGAAGCCGATGACCTGTTCCTGCACCCGGGCCAGGTGGTCGGCCACGTCGCGGAAGTACTTCTGGATGTCCGGGTCGACCAGCCGCATCGGCCGCTCGCTCAGCAGCTGCATCGGCCGCAGCAGCGGCGACACGGCCCGCTTGAACTCCAGGACCTCGCGCTTGAGCTGGTAGATCCGTCCGGCGTCGGTACCGCGCGGGGAGCCCTTGCGGCCGGGCGAGAAGACCTCCGTCTCGACCTCGTCGATGTCGTCCTGCACCGCGTCGGCCACCGCGATGTAGCCGTCCACCACGTGGTCGGCGATGGCGTGCAGCACGGCCGAGGGGCCTTTGGCCAGCAGTTCGGGGTCGTCCTGGAGGCGGTGCCGCAGGGCCCGCAGGGAGCCCTGCCCGCCGTGCCGGACGGTGATGAGGAAGTCCCGGCCGGTGAAGCACATCACCTCACCGGTCTCGACGACCTCGCTGCTGGCGGAGAGTTCGTCGTGGTCGACGTAGTGGACGGTCTTGAAGACCGTGAACAGCGAGTCGTCGTAGCGCTCCAGCTTGGGCCGCTGATGGGCCTGGACGGCGTCCTCCACGGCCAGCGGGTGCAGCCCGAACTCCCGGGCGATCCCGGCGAATTCGGCCTCGCTCGGCTCGTGCAGGCCGATCCACACGAAGCCTCCGTCGCGGCGCACCAGCCGCATCGCCTCGTGCGGGGTGAGCGGGCCGCCCTCGGTCACCAGGCGGCGGCCGTCGCGGTAGACGGCGCAGTCGACGACGGCGGTGGTCGTCGCGGGGTCACGGGTGGCGTCGTACGGGCCGCTCTCCTTGCGCAGCGAGACACGGGAGGAGGGACGGACCACGGCGCGCAGGTCGCGGATCATCGACATGGCGGGCTCCTTCGCATACATGCAACGAAAGGCGCCGGGACGACGGGTGGAACAACCCGGAATGAGGACGTCCTGAACTGCGGATGTTTGGCACGTCCACAAAGCGGGGAGCACCGCACCGTCGCGGTGGCGAGCTTCGTCGCTGATACAGCTACTGGGGCAGATCAGACAGAACGAAATGCTCTTCCGATGAAGACGCGCGGACGAAAGGCGGGAGCCAGACAGGAGCAGTTGCGTCAGAGGGCGGAAGAGCGGGTGCTACTGCACGGTCGACTTCGGTCCATGCCAGCCCCACCTCCTCCGGCCGGTCCCCCGTGAGGGACGATCCACAATCCCCTTGGGGATTCCCCCTGGAACGGGGGGCATCACACAGGCGTTCGGGACGATCGGACGCTTCTGCGTGCTGCCCGAACCACCGGCCAAGCGTATCAGCCGACTGCCGTGTCAAGGCTCTGCTTTGCCCGGTACTGACGAGTTCTATGCTCGCCGCATGGCTGATGTTCTTCCTCTGGTCGAGGCCCGGTTGCGCACGACGCTGGGCGAACCGGACGCCCGGGCGGCGGTCACCTTCCTGGGCACGGACCGCATCGAGGTGCTGCGCTTCCACGAGGGCGACATCGTGCGCTACGCCACGCTCGGCATGTCCGCGCAGCCCATGACCGACCCCACGGCGGTGATCGCGGACCCGGTCAGGGGGCCGCGCGTCGAGCTGGTGCTGTCCGTCCGCGGGGGCGTCGCGGACACCGACAAGGTGCTCCGTCCGCTCGCCGTGCTGGCCGCGTCCCCGCAGGTCGAGGGCGTGGTCGTGGCCCCCGGTGCCTCGCTGGACGTGGGTGAACCGCTGTGGCCCGGCGCCCCGTTCACCTCGGTGCTGGTCGCCGAGCCGGGCGGCCTGGTGGAGGACCTGGAGCTCGACGAGCCCCTGGACCCCGTACGGTTCCTGCCGCTGCTGCCGATGACCCCGAACGAGGCGGCCTGGAAGCGGGTGCACGGTGCCCAGGCCCTTCAGGAGCGCTGGCTGGACCAGTGCACGGACCTGCGGGATCCGTCCCGGAAGTCCGTCCCGTTGGCCTGACGCCGGCGGCCCGGACCCATCGTCTGACGGCCGGTCCGCGATGCGGCCATTGGAGCGAACGGTCACCCGCGAGGGTCCGTTCGTTCCGGGGGAGACGTGCGCCGGCCGGGTGATCGTCCTTGACGTGGCGCGGCAGGGGTAGGACCGTGGGGCCCTATGAGGGGCGAACCCAGTTGCCCGAAGTGCGGTGGCCGGGTCAGGGCTCCCGGCCTTTTCTCGGATGCCTGGCAGTGCGACGTGCACGGCACCGTGCACCCGCTGCAGCCGGTGATACCACCGAGCGTCGAGGCTCTCGAAGTCGTCGTGCACCGCACGAAGGTGCCGGTGTGGATGCCCTGGCCGTTGCCGGTGGGCTGGCTGTTCACGGGCGTGGCCAGCGCGGGCGACGACCGCGGCGGGGGCCGGGCGACCGCCGTCGCGTGCACCGGGCCGGGACCGCTCGGCGGCATGGGAGAGCTCATCCTGGTCGCCGAGGAGCTCGGCGTGGGCCTCGGCGCGCGGTACGCGGGCGTCGACGGCCCGGACCCGGGGCCGTACATGAACATCGAGAAGCCACCCCAGGCCAAGGTGCTGGCGGCCGGCCGCCCGACCCCGCTCTGGCACGTCGCCAAAACGCCGGACGACCGTGCCGTCTTCGCGGGCGAGGCGCTCGGGATGTGGCTGTGGGCGGTGGTGTGGCCGGAGCAGTCCGGGATGCTGATGTACGACGAGCTGGTCCTCGCCGACCTGCGGGACGTGGGGGCCGAGGTGGAGCTGGTGCCCTGCGGCGCGCTGTCACCGCGCCTGCTGGAGGCGTAGGCGCCGCACAGCGGGCAGGTAGGGGGCGCACAGCGGGTTCGGGTGTGACAGGGGACGTGTGAGATCCGGTTATCCTGGAGCGTCCCCGTCCGCCCGTCCCGCTTGGAGTCATGCGTCGTGCGTATCGATCTGCACACCCACTCCACCGCGTCCGACGGTACGGACACGCCGGCCGAGCTGGTCCGCAAGGCGGCCGCCGCCGGTCTCGACGTCGTCGCGCTGACCGACCACGACACCACCCGCGGGTACGCCGAGGCGCTCTCCGCGCTCCCGCCGGGACTCACGCTGGTCCCCGGAGCGGAACTCTCCTGCCGGCTCGACGGCATCAGCATGCACATGCTGGCCTACCTCTTCGACCCCGAGGAGCCCGCACTGCTCGCCGAGCGCGAGCTGGTCCGGGACGACCGGGTGCCGCGGGCCCAGGGCATGATCGCCAAGCTGAACGCGCTGGGGGTGCCGGTCACCTGGGAACAGGTGGCGCGGATCGCCGGCGACGGCTCGGTGGGCCGCCCCCACGTGGCCAGCGCGCTCGTCGAGCTGGGCGTCGTACCCACGGTGAACGACGCGTTCACCCGGGAGTGGCTGGCCGACGGCGGCCGGGCCCACATGGAGAAGCACGAGACCGACCCCTTCGAGGCCCTGCGGCTGGTCAAGGGCGCGGGCGGAGTCGCCGTCTTCGCGCACCCCGCCGCGAGCAAGCGGGGCAGGACCGTGCCGGAGTCCGCGATCGCCGAGCTGGCCGCGGCCGGCCTCGACGGCATCGAGGTCGACCACATGGACCACGACCCGCAGACCCGGGCGCGGCTGCGCGGCCTCGCGAAGGAACTGGGGCTCCTGGTGACCGGTTCCAGCGACTACCACGGCAGCCGCAAGACCTGCGTCCTCGGCGAGTTCATGACGGACCCCGAGGTGTACGGCGAGATCACGCGACGGGCGACCGGGGCGTTCCCGGTGCCGGGGACCGGCGGAGCCTGAGGCTTCCCCCTCCACCTCCCGCGCCTTCCTCCTTCCCCGGCGCCTTTCCTCCCGCGCCTTTCTCCATCCGCTCCTCGGCTTCGGCTTTCTCCGTCCGTTTCCCAGCAAGGCTGTCATGCTCGACGTCGCCGTCTTCGGCTCCCTCTTCCTGACCCTTTTCGTCATCATGGATCCCCCTGGGATCACCCCGATCTTCCTCGCCCTGACCGCGGGCCGGCCGGCCAAGATGCAGAAGCGGATGGCCTTCCAGGCCGTCTGCGTGGCCGGTGGTGTGATCACCGTGTTCGGACTGCTCGGCCACCAGATCCTCGACTACCTGCACGTGTCGGTGCCCGCGCTGATGATCGCGGGCGGACTGCTGCTCCTGCTGATCGCGCTGGACCTGCTCACCGGCAAGACCGACGAGCCCAAGCAGACCAAGGACGTCAACGTCGCGCTGGTCCCGCTGGGCATGCCGCTGCTGGCGGGGCCGGGTGCGATCGTGTCGGTCATCCTCGCCGTGCAGAAGGCCGACGGCGTCACCGGGCAGGTCTCGGTGTGGTCGGCGATCCTCGCCATCCACGTCGTGCTGTGGCTGGTGATGCGGTACTCGCTGCTGATCATCCGGGTCATCAAGGACGGCGGCGTGGTGCTGGTGACGCGCCTGGCCGGCATGATGCTCTCCGCGATCGCCGTGCAGCAGATCATCAACGGCGTCACCCAGGTGATCCGGGGCGGCTGACCCGGCGCCGGACGCCCCGGAGCCCCCGTACCGATGACGGTGCGGGGGCTCCGGGCTGTACGTGCGCGAGGACCGGCCCGTGTGGCCGCTCCTCCGCGTGTCGCGCGTTATGAGGCCGGGGTGTCGGCCGGGCGGATCCACAGGCGCTGTCCGATGGCGGCGGCCTGCTGAACGATGCGGTTGACGGAGGCGGCGTCCACGACGGTGGTGTCCACGGGCGTGCCGTCGACGTCGTCGAGTCGCATGATCTCGAAGCGCATGGGGCTTCTCCCTTCGTCTGGTCATCCTCCTGGAGGAGAACTACTCGGTGGGTGGTCCACGGGCCGCTCGGCCCCTGTTCCATGACGGGTTCAACGGCCTGTGTGGTGCAAACATTCCCTACGCTAAGGAAATTTTTCGATCAGCTAAATACTGACCGGTAAGGGTTTCGAAGGAGACCGACCGGGACCGGTTGTGTTCGTAGCGTGACCACCGGGACAATGGAGGTGATGAACGAAGACCTCGCGGCGCTGCACGCCCGTATCGACCGCACCAACGAGCTGCTCCAGCGCATGCTCGCCGAGGTGGCGAAGACGCCCTCGACGCACGCGATCTTCGTCGACGCGGGCTACCTGTACGCCGCCGCGGGACGGCTCGTGGCCGGCACGGAGGACCGCCGGGCCTTCGACCTCGACGCCGAGGGACTCATCGACGCGCTCATCGACCGCGCACGCACCGTCTTCGCGGACAGCAGGCTGCTGCGGGTCTACTGGTACGACGGGGCCAGGCGCCGCATCCACACCGCCGAGCAGCAGTCCATCGCCGAACTCCCGGACGTCAAGGTCCGCCTCGGCAACCTCAACGCCAACAACCAGCAGAAGGGCGTCGACTCACTGATCCGCAGCGACCTGGAGTCGCTGGCCCGGCACCGCGCCATCAGCGACGCGGCCCTGCTCGGCGGCGACGAGGACCTCGTCTCGGCGGTCGAGGCGGCCCAGGGGTACGGCGCCCGGGTCCACCTCTGGGGCATCGAGGCGCCCGAGGGCCGCAACCAGGCCGAGCCGCTGCTCTGGGAGGTCGACAGCCAGCGCACGCTCGACCTGGACTTCTTCAAGCCGTACGTCTCCCGGCGCACGGCACAGGCGTACGAGCCCGCGACGGGCCGACCCGCCCGCGAGGACGTCCGGTTCGTCGGCGCGCAGATCGCCGCGAAGTGGCTGGCCGCCCGGGGCCGGGACACGCTGGTGGAACTGCTCCCCGGCCACCCCTACCTGCCCGGATCCGTCGACCAGGACCTGCTGGTGGAGGCGGAGGGACTGCTGCAGTACTCCCTGCGCGGCCAGGCGGACCTGCGGCGCGTCCTGCGCGACGGTTTCTGGGACCACTTGCAGGCGCAGTACTGAGCAGCGCTAAGGGGTGCGGGCGAGCCCGTCCCAGAAGTCGGCGAGGGCGCGGGCGGTCGGTGCGGGACGGTCGGCGGCGGGCGAGTGCTCGGCCCCGTCGACGACGGTACGGTGCGCCGCGAGGCGGAGGGCCATCCCGTCGAGGTCCGGCACCGGCCAGGTGTCGTCGCGTGCCCCCGACAGGACGTGGAACGGCAGGGGCACGGCGGCCAGTTCCGCGACCCGGTCCGGTTCCGTGCACAACTGCCTCCCGGTGGCCAGCAGCTGCGCGGGACTGGTGCCCAGCCAGCGGCGCCGCAGGTGCTCCGGACCGCCGGGCCCGCGCGCCGGACCCCCCACCTCCTCGGGCGGGCCCATGGCTAGGATCGCCTCCCAGCACTCCGCCATCGACATCACCGCGAGCGCGTCCCGCAGCAGCTTCACGCGCTGTTCCTGGGAGACGGAGATCCGCGCGGGACCGGAGGAGACCAGGGTGAGCGAGCGGAAGGGGGAGTGGTCGAGGAGGACGGCGGCACGGGCTATCTGGCCGCCGAGCGAGTGCCCGACGAGGTGCACGGGCGCACCGACCGCGTCCGCCTGCGCGAGGACGTCCCGCGCCAACTCGTCCTGTTCGTAGGCGGATTCGTCGTCGGCGGGCCCGTCCGACTCGTACTGGCCCCGCCCGTCCACGGCGACGGTGCGGTAGCCGCGCGCGGCGAGCGGCTCGTGCACCAGCGTGAAGTCCTCCTTGCTGCCGGTGTATCCGGGCAGCAGCAGCGCGACCCCCCGCGCCGTCACCCCGGCGGCCGGTGGCACGTCCACGACGGCGAACTCGCCGCGCGAGGTGCGGAGTCGGCGGGCGCGGGCGCCGGAGCCGGCGGGCGGGGAGGAGGGGGAGTGGCTGGTCACGGGGTGAGGGTAGCGGGTGCGGACACGCCGACGGCCCGGCCCCCGTGGGGCCGGGCCGTCGGTTCGTCGCGTCAGCCCTCCGAGGACTCCGCGGCGGCGGCCGCCTTGCGGGTCCGCCGGGGCTTGGCCTCCGGCTCCGGCTCGACCACGGCCGCCGCCTTGCGGGCGCGGCGGGGCTTGGTCTCCTCGACCGCCTCGGCCTGTGCCGGAATGTCGGCGACCTTGCGGGTGCGGCGCCGGGGCTTGGCCTCGGCGGCTTCCGCGGTGTCGACGGCGGCCTCGGTCTTCTTGGCCGCGGCCTTCCGCGTACGGCGCGGCTTGGTCTCCTCGACCGCCTCGGCCTCCGGAACCGTCTGCGCCGGAATCCCGACGGCGACGGCCGGCTCCGGCTCCGCCTCGGCGACCTTGCGGGTGCGGCGCCGGGGCTTGGCCTCGGCGGCTTCCGCGGTGTCGACGGCCGCTTCGGTCTTCTTGGCCGCGGTCTTGCGGGTGCGGCGGGGCTTGGTCTCCTCGACCGCCTCGGCCGGTTCGGCGGTGCCTTCCGCGGTGTCGACGGCGGTCTCCGCCTTCTTGGCCGCGGTCTTGCGGGTGCGGCGAGGCTTGACCTCCTCGACCGCCTCGGCCGGTTCGGCGGTGCCTTCCGCGGTGTCGACGGCGGTCTCCGCCTTCTTGGCCGCGGTCTTGCGGGTGCGGCGAGGCTTGACCTCCTCGACCACCTCGGCACCGGCCTCGACCGCGTCGACGGCGGCCTCGGTCTTCTTGGCCGCGGTCTTCCGGGTGCGGCGGGGCTTGACCTCCGTCGCCTCGGCCGGCTCGGTGGTCGCCTCCTCCGTCTCCACCACCGCGGTGTCCGCGGTCCTGCGGGTGCGGCGACGGCGCGGTTCAGCGACCGGAGCCTCGGGCTCCGCGACCACCGGGGCCTCGGGCTCCGCAACCACCGGAGGCGCCTCGGCCACCGTGGTCTCCTCGGCCACCGGGGTGACCACGGCGGCTGCCGTGTCCGCCGCGCCCCGGCGCGTCCGGCGGCGGCGCGGCTTCGCGGGAGTCTCGACGGCCTCCGCCGCCGTCCCCTCCGCCGTGTCGACGGCGGACTCCGCCGCCTCCACCGCGGTCGTCGCCCCGGCCGGGACCCCGCCGCGCGTACGGCGACGGCGGCGCGGGGTGCGGGCGACCGCGTCGGTCTCCGCCGCGCCGGCGCCTTCGGCGGCCGGGCTCACGGGCTGCCGCGCCGCCTCGTCCAGCACCGCACCGCCGCGCGTGCGGCGACGGCGGCGCGGCGTACGCGCGGCGGTCTCGCGCTCCGCGGAACGAGCGTCGTCGCGCCCGCCCCGGCCACCGCGCCCGCGCGGTCCGCGCCCGCCCGGCTCGCCCAGGTCCTCCAGCTCCTCCGCGTCCAGCCCGGCGCGCGTACGCTCCGAGCGCGGCAGGATGCCCTTGGTGCCCTCGGGAATGCCGAGGTCCGAGAACAGGTGCGGGGAGGTGGAGTACGTCTCCACCGGGTCGCCGAAGCCCAGGTCCAGCGCCTTGTTGATCAGCTGCCAGCGCGGGATGTCGTCCCAGTCGACCAGCGTGATCGCCGTACCCTTCGCCCCCGCGCGGCCGGTGCGGCCGATGCGGTGCAGGTACGTCTTCTCGTCCTCGGGGGACTGGTAGTTGATGACGTGCGTCACGCCCTCGACGTCGATGCCGCGGGCGGCGACGTCGGTGCAGACGAGCACGTCCACCTTGCCGTTGCGGAACGCGCGCAGCGCCTGCTCGCGGGCGCCCTGACCGAGGTCGCCGTGGACCGCGCCGGAGGCGAAGCCGCGCTGCTTGAGCTGGTCGGCGAGGTCGGCGGCGGTGCGCTTGGTGCGGCAGAAGACCATGGCCAGGCCGCGGCCGTCGGCCTGCAGCATCCGCGCGACCATCTCGGGCTTGTCCATGTTGTGCGCGCGGTAGACGAACTGCGTGGTGTTCGCGACCGTCGCGCCCTCGTCGTCCGGGGACGTGGCGTTGATGTGCGTCGGCTGCGACATGTACCGCCGGGCCAGACCGATCACCGCGCCCGGCATGGTGGCCGAGAACAGCATGGTCTGGCGCCTGGCCGGAAGGAAGTTGATGATCTTCTCGACGTCGGGAAGGAAGCCGAGGTCGAGCATCTCGTCGGCCTCGTCGAGGACGAGGGCCTTCACGTGCTTGAGGTCGAGCTTCTTCTGTCCGGCGAGGTCGAGCAGCCGGCCCGGGGTGCCGACGACCACGTCGACGCCCTTCTTCAGCGCCTCGACCTGCGGCTCGTAGGCCCGGCCGCCGTAGATCGCGGTGACCCGCACATTGCGCACCTTGCCCGCGGTGAGCAGGTCGTTGGTGACCTGCGTGCACAGCTCGCGGGTGGGGACGACGACCAGTGCCTGCGGCGCGTCGGTGAGGTCCTCGGGCTTCGCGCGGCCGGCCTCGACATCGGCGGGGACGGTGACGCGCTCGAGGAGCGGAAGGCCGAAGCCGAGCGTCTTTCCGGTGCCGGTCTTGGCCTGGCCGATGACGTCCGTGCCCGACAGGGCCACGGGGAGCGTCATCTCCTGGATGGGGAAGGCGGTGATGATGCCGACGGCCTCCAGGGCCTCGGCGGTCTCGGGGAGGATTCCGAGCTCTCGGAACGTCGTAGTCAGGGTGCTGCCTCTTCTGTGTGCGCGGTGCGAGGCGAGCGCGGGGGTCGTGCAGAAACCGTGCCGGGGACGTCGGCTGCCTTACGGGCGATGCCGTAGGGCACGGGACCACTGCCGACGCTCGAGCGCTCGTACCGCTGAGGGTCCCCCTCCGGAATCCGCACACAGTGTGGTGTACGGCAAGGAGGGCTGTCGGGTCGGAGCCGATCGGGCCTCCGACCGGGCATCCTCATACATGCGGCCTGTCGAGTACGTGAGAGTGCTCAGCAGGCGCATTACCACCATACCCCGGATTCGCGCACACGCCATGGCCGATTTGGTCACGTAGTCGTCGTCACACTGATCGGCCAGGACCTTCCGGGCGTGACGAGCGGGCTATTGTGCGCTTCATGACGAGCTCTGACAAGCCTGACAACGCCGCGGACACCCCCGACACCTCCGCCGGACCCACCGGCGTCGCCGCCATGGACTGGGCGGCCGCCTCCGCCGACCCCCAGTACCGCGCCGCTGTCGTGGACCTGCTCGGCGCGCTCGCGTACGGCGAGCTGGCGGCGTTCGAGCGGCTGGCGGAGGACGCCAAGCTGGCGCCCACGCTGGCGGACAAGGCGGAGCTGGCGAAGATGGCGTCGGCCGAGTTCCACCACTTCGAGCGGCTGCGCGACCGGCTCGCCGGGATCGGCGAGGAGCCGACGCTCGCGATGGAGCCGTTCGTCGCCGCGTACGACGGTTTCCACAGGCAGACGGCGCCCTCCGACTGGCTGGAGGGGCTGGTCAAGGCGTACGTCGGCGACTCCATCGCCAGCGACTTCTACCGCGAGGTCGCGGCCCGCCTGGACTCCGACACCCGTGCCCTGGTGCTGGCGGTGCTCGACGACACCGGCCACGGCGGCTTCGCCGTCGAGAAGGTGCGCGCGGCGATCGACGCGGACCCGCGCGTGGGCGGACGGCTCGCGCTGTGGGCGCGGCGGCTGATGGGCGAGGCGTTGTCGCAGTCCCAGCGGGTCGTCGCCGACCGGGACGCGCTGTCGACCATGCTCGTGGGCGGCGTCGCGGACGGCTTCGACCTCGCCGAGGTCGGCAGGATGTTCTCCCGCATCACCGAGGCACACACCAAGCGCATGGCGGCCCTGGGACTGGCGGCGTAGGCAGGGCCCTAGGGGCGCGGGGCTGTACCGACATGCGGCTCCGCCGCGTGGGCGCAAGGGGGGCCGGGCCCTAGGGGCGCGGGGAACTGCGCGAAGGGGGTCTGGGGGCGAAGCCCCTAGGGACGGGAAGGGGCGGCGGGGGCGAGAGAACGTCCAGCCGCCCGCGCGACACGGGACGCTCCCGCGGCACCACGGTCAAGCCGAGCGGATCCCGGTGCTGGGGCTCGCGAGCCAGGAAGGGGCTGAGTGACGCCCCGGGGCGCCGCATGCCGCACCCGGCCGGCTCACCCCCGGCGACCGCTCACGCGGTCGCCGACCGGCGGCGCAGTCTTCCCGCCGGCCGCAGCAGCAGCGACAGGGACGCCACGGACACGATCACCGCACCGAGCAGGATCGTCAGCAGGTTGCCGGCGTCCAGCGCGGTGCTCATGAGGAAGGCGCCGAACAGCGCTCCGGTCACACCGGTCGGCAGGACCAGGGCGCGGGCGGGCAGACGATGCGGCAGACGGCGGGCGGCCGCCCACGCCAGAGCCAGGCCGAGGATCGCGGAGCTGAGCGCTTCCAAGAGCATGTCGGGGTCCCTCCCACATGGCCGGCCTGCTCACATCGGTCGTAGCCCGGTCTACCCCTGACCTGCGAAATCCAATCCTCCCTGTGAAGGATCTGTGCGCCGTTCGTGCACATGCGAAGGGCCCGGCGGTCTCGCACCGCCGGGCCCTTCCACGACCCCTCGACTGCCGGTCGCGCCTACAGCGCGCCGAAGCCCACCTTGCGCGGGGCCGGCTCGCCGATCTCGACGTAGGCGAGACGGTCGGCCGGGACCAGGATCTTGCGGCCGTGCTCGTCCACGAGGCTCAGCAGCTGCGACTTCCCGGCCAGCGCCTCGGCCACCACGCGCTCGACCTCCTCGGCGCTCTGACCGCTCTCCAGAACGATCTCGCGGGGCGCGTGCTGCACGCCGATCTTGACCTCCACGGCTATGTCCCTCCGACGGTCAGTGAAGTGCGCGACCTTCCGCGCCGTACCAGCACACATTAGCCCGGTGAGGGGACGTACACGCTGCGCCCGGCAACGCCAGGAGCGAACAGCCGGCGGGAACAAAACGGCCGCCGACGCCCGCCGCCCTCCTCAGTGGTGCTGTTCGTTGCCGTGCAACGGGAATCCCGCGATGCCCCGCCAGGCCAGCGAGGCCAGCAGCTGCACCGCCTGGTCGCGCGGCACGCTGCGGTCGCTGTGCAGCCAGGACCGCGCCACCACCTGGGCGAGACCGCCGAGCCCCGAGGCGAGCAGCATCGACTCCGCCCGCGACAGCCCGGTGTCCTCGGCGATCACGTCGCAGATCGCCTCCGCGCACTCGTTGGTCACCTTGTCGACGCGCTCGCGCACGGCGGGCTCGTTCGTCAGGTCCGACTCGAAGACCAGGCGGAAGGCGCCGCCGTCGTCCTCGACGTACGTGAAGTAGGCGTCCATGGTCGCCCGCACGCGCTGCTTGTTGTCCGACGTCGACGCCAGCGCGTGGCGCACCGACTGGATCAGGGCCTCGCAGTGCTGGTCCAGCAGGGCGAGATACAGATCGAGCTTGCCCGGGAAGTGCTGGTAGAGCACCGGCTTGCTGACGCCCGCGCGCTCGGCGATGTCGTCCATCGCGGCCGCGTGGTAGCCCTGCGCGACGAAGACCTCCTGGGCGGCGCCCAGCAACTGGTTCCGTCGGGCACGGCGTGGCAGGCGTGTACCCCTCGGGCGTACCGCGTCTGTCTGCTCGATGGCTGTCACGCCGCCTCCCATTGTCGTCCACGTGCGGTGTGAGCCGCGCCGCCATCGTACTTTTCGGTAATCGTGGTGTGCGCGGTGAGAGCGCAGAATTTCACGTACCGGACGACGGTGAAAGCCATACGGACGGTTTCAAAAGCTGTCAGAGCGGGCAAGAAGTTTCCTCCTCACTGCTCGGCGGCGGTCCTCGCCGGTGCGCTCGTCACCGGTAGTCGTCCTCGTCGAGGGAGACGATCCTGGCCTGTTCCATCAGGTCCGCCTCGCTGGCGCGGTCGGGTTCGACGCCGGTCATCGGGTCGTCGCGGTCCGGCTTCACCTCCGTGTGCTGCTCGGCCGCGTCGACCTCGGGCGCCTCGACGTCGAACTCCTCGCCCTCGCGGGTGTCCTCGTCCTCCACGAACGTCTCGGGGTCGGTCGGATCTACGGCCATGCCGGGCTCCCTTCCTGCGAACGTCTGCCGCGATCGTCCCCGAAGAACGCGGGGACGATGTGCGGGTGCCCTCCCTACGAGCCTAGGAGACACCCGATTCGGACGCTATGCGATCCGTGACCGGAGCGTGACGGGGAGCGCGCGGCGGGCTCCGCCACAAGGGGTGGTCCGGAGCGGCACCCCACGTGGCGGCTTGTGACGGCGAACACACGAACCACCGCGTGATCGTCTCGTAACATTGCCGCATGTCTTCGACCGAGCTGCCGTCCGTGCCGCCCGCAAGCGTGCTTCCCGAAGTGGCGGCGGTCAGGGTCGCGGAGGGTGAGCGGCTGAGCTCGGTGGAGCTGCCCGGGGTCACGCTGTCGGTGCGGTCGCGGCCGCCCGCGCGGGAGGGGCTGCCGTCCGCCCTCTACGTCCACGGGCTCGGCGGTTCCTCGCTGAACTGGTCGGCGCTCATGCCGCTGCTGGACGACGTCGTCGACAGCGAGGCCGTCGACCTGCCGGGCTTCGGGGACTCCCCGCCCCCGGACGACGGCGACTACTCCGTCACCGCGCACGCACGCGCGGTGATCCGTTATCTCGACACGACCGGCCGCGGCCCGGTGCACCTCTTCGGCAACTCGCTCGGCGGCGCGGTCGCGACCCGCGTCGCCGCCGTGCGCCCCGACCTCGTCCGCACCCTCACGCTCGTGTCACCGGCCCTGCCGGAGCTGCGGGTGCAGCGCACCGCCGTCCCCACGGGGCTGCTGGCGGTGCCCGGGGTCGCGCCGCTGTTCACCCGGATCACCCGCGAGTGGACGGCGGAGCAGCACGTCCGGGGTGTGGTGCGGCTCTGCTACGGCGATCCCGCGCGGGTGTCGCCGGAGGGGTTCCGCAACGCCGTGCAGGAGATGGAGCGGCGGCTGCGGCTGCCGTACTTCTGGGACGCGATGGCGCGCTCCGCGCGTGGGCTCGTCAGCGCCTATCTGCTGGGTGGCCAGCAGGGGCTGTGGCGCCAGGCCGAGCGGGTGCTCGCACCGACCCTGCTCGTCTACGGCGGCCGGGACCAGCTCGTCGGCTTCCGCATGGCCCAGCGGTCGGCGCGCGCCTTCCGGGACTGCCGGCTGGTGACGATTCCGGAGGCGGGGCACGTCGCGATGATGGAGTACCCCGGGACGGTGGCCCTCGCCTTCCGTGAACTCCTCGCGGATACAACGGATTCGGCGGATCAGGGGGATACTGGTGAGCCGGGCGCGCAGGGCGCTCCGGGTTCACCCACCGGCACCGGTGGGGGTACCACCGCTGAGAACACGAGGGGCTGAGGCGCGACGTGGGACGCCACAGCCGCCGTGGGCCCGCCCCGAAGGGCGGCACCGCGGACAAGAGCGCCGTACGGGACGGTCGTCCGGCCCCGGACGGTTCGTCAGGGACCGGACGGGCGAGCAGGGCGCGGGCGGCCGGCCCGGAACCGCGCAGGACGCCCGCGCCCCCGCCACAACAGGGGCCCACGGGGGGAGCCTGGGGACACGGCGCTCCTCCGGCGTACGGAACGGCGGAACACGGGACACCGGCCGGCGGAGTACCGCGCTTCCCGGACGGCACGCCCGCGCACGGCGTGCCGCGCCTCCCGGACGGATGGCTCCCGGACGGCACGCCCGCACATGGCGTGCCGCGCTTCCCGGACGGAACGCCCGCGCACGGCTTCCCCCGGCTGCCCGACGGGACCCCCGCGCACGGGGTTCCCCGGCTGCCCGACGGAACTCCCGCCCATGGCGTTCCCCGGGCCCGTGGCGGGCATCCCGAGCAGCGGGAACCCGGGGGCGGCTGGGGAACGCCGGACGGTCGTACGGCGGCCGGGGCCCACGGCGCGCGGGCGGGCCAGGGCGCGCCCCTCCCGCGGCAGCGGCAGGTCCCTCCCGGAGGGCCGCGCCAGGACTACCTCGACGCCTTCGGCGAGGACGCCGACTTCTCCTCCCCCCGCGCGTCCGCCTCCGTGCCCCGCCCGCCGGGCTCCGCGGATCCCCGTGCCGGCGTCACCGGCCGGAGCGCGGTCCCGGCCGCCGGCGTTCCCGCCGGTCCCGGCGCCGGTGCGCCGCCGACCGGAGGGCCCACACCGGCCAGGGGCGGCAAGGGGCGGGCGTTCACCGGAATCGCGGCCGCCGCCGTCACCACCGTGCTGGCCGTCGTCGTGGCCGGGCAGGTCGCCGACGAACGCGACGGCACGGGCGTACGGGCGCAGGCCGCCGGCGAGCAGGCGCGCGACGCCCGGGACTCCGCCTCGCGCGGGGAGGACCGGGAGACCCCCTCCGCACCCAGCGCCGAACCGCTGACGTACGAGCAGAAGATGGACAAGAAGTACCCGCTGAGCGCCGCGCGCGGGGGCACGGGGAAGTTCGACGCGATCCCCGGCATCGACAAGGCTCCGGGCAAGGGGCAGAAGGTCACCTACCGCGTGGACGTGGAGCAGGGGCTCGGCCTCGACGGCGAACTCTTCGCCGAGGCGGTCCACAGGACGCTCAACGACAACCGCAGCTGGGCGCACAACGGCGCGCGCACCTTCGAGCGCGTCCACTCCGGCGAGGTCGATTTCGTGATCACCCTCGCCGGTCCGGACACGACCGCCGACTGGTGCGCCAAGTCCGGCCTGGACACCACCGTGGACAACGTCTCCTGCGACTCGGCGGCCACCGAGCGCGTGATGATCAACGCCGACCGCTGGGCGCGGGGAGCGGACACCTACGGCGACGAGATGCACGCCTATCGCCAGATGCTGATCAACCACGAGATCGGCCACCGCCTGGGCCACAACCACGTCACCTGTGACAAGGACGGCGACCTCGCCCCGGTCATGCAGCAGCAGACCAAGTTCCTCGACCACGACGGAATCAGCTGCCGCCCGAACGCCTGGCCGTACCCGAAGAGTTGACCGCCCGGCGGACGTCCGACGGATGCCCGCCGATCACGGACCGACGGCCCAGCACAGCGGAACGCGTCCCGTGCGGGAAAGTTACGCCCGTTCACCCCTTTTGGTGGCGTGACGGACAACCGTCCATCACGCCGCCTCCTCGTCCGCATACGTTCGTCCCGTTGCGAGCCGCCGGACAACGGCGGCTCCCCACACGGGAGATCGGGGGTGCACACGTGCGCATCGGACTGCTTACGGAGGGTGGTTATCCGTACGTGGGCGGTGAGGGCGGGCTCTGGTGCGACCGCTTGGTGCGGGGACTCGGCCAACACGAGTTCGACGTCTACGCGTTCAGTACCGGTGAAGCCCAGGAGGACGCGGGCTGGGTCCCGCTGCCGCCCCAGGTCGGCCGGGTCCGCACCGCGCCGCTGTGGGCGGCCGAGGACGACGGGGTGGTGTACGGCCGCCGCGCACGCCGGCGCTTCTCGGAGCACTACGGCGAACTGGCCGCCGCCCTCTGTGCCGAGACGGACCCCGCCACTCCCGGCCCGGGACCCGCGACCCCCGAGGCGGACCGTTTCGCCACCGCTCTCCGGGGCCTCGCCGAACTCGCCCGCGACGAAGGCGGCCTGGTGGCCGCACTCCGCTCCGAGACGGCCGTACGCGCCCTGGAGCGCGCCTGTCGTGCGCCTGGCGCCCTGCGTACGGCGCGTGAGGCCCGCGTACCCGATCTGCTGGCCGTCGCCGCGCACCTGGAGCGCGCCCTGCGCCCCCTCTCGCTCGACTGGTACGAGGAGGACGGACTGGGCGCGGTGGACCTGTGCCACGCCGCCGCCGGCGGAGCGGCGGCCCTTCCCGGCCTGCTCGCCCACCACTTCTTCGGCGTCCCCTTCCTCGTCACCGAGTACGGCGTACGCCTGCGGACGCACTACCTCACCCGCCCCGACGCCCCACCCGCGGTCCGCTCCCTGCTCGCCGCCTTCCACGGCAGGCTCGCCGCGGAGACCTACCGCCGGGCCGCGTTCATCACACCGGGCAACACGCATGCCCGCCGCTGGCAGGAGCGCTGCGGCGCCGACCGGGCGAAGCTCCGCACGGTGTACCCCGGCATGGACGCCGCGCCCTTCGAGGAGGCGGGGGAGTCCCCGGAGGACGCGGACCCGCACACCCTCGTCTGGGTCGGCCGCGTGGAACCCGCCAAGGACCTGGTCTCGCTGCTGCACGCCTTCGCGGAGATCCGCAAGGAGGAGCCGAGGACCCGGCTGCGGATCATCGGCGGCCCGTCGGGCCCGGAGGGCGCCGCCTACCTCGGCCACTGCGAGGCACTGGCCGCGCACCTCTTCCCGGACGAGGCCGAGGGCCCGCACTCCGCGGGCGCCGGCCCGGTTTCCTTCGAGGAGATCGGCGGCCCGGGCCTGGCCACCCCCGCCGACGCGTACGCCTCGGGCGCCGTGACCGTCCTCTCCAGCGTCGTCGAGGGCTTCCCGGCCGGCCTCGTCGAGGCGATGCTCTGCGGACGCGCGACGGTCTCCACGGACGTCGGCGCGGTCGTGGAGGCCATCGGCGGCACCGGTCTCGTCGTACCGCCGCGCAATCCGCAGGCGCTCGCCGAGGCGTGCGTCTCCCTGCTGCGCGACCCCGAGCGCCGCGTACGCCTCGGTGCCGCCGCGCGCGCCCGCGCACTCGAACTGTTCACCGTCGACCAGAACATCGCGGCGTTCCACGGCCTCTACCTGGAGATCGTCGCGCGCACACCGGTCCGTCGCCTCCTCCTCGACGACACCGGCGGCCCACTGCCCTTCGCCACCCCCGCCGAGGCCCACGTCCCCGGCCACTGGACCGACCCCGCCCCCCGTGCCGTTCCCACGTGGGCCATGGACACCCGGGTACCCGCCACGGAGACAGCCCGATGAACGACCTCGGCGAACTGAACCGCAGCACTCCGACCGGCTCGGCCGACCCGGTCAAGGCGCTGCTGCACCACCACCGCGACCTGTGCGAACGGGCGGTGGACCCCCTGGAGATCGCGGCGGGCCTGGAGGCCCACGGCATCACCGACCGAACCGCCGCCCGCTTCCGCCACCGCGACGTCTTCTCCCTCGCGGAGGAGCTCTACGCCAGGGTCCCCCGCGACGACGCACCCCCTCCGCCCGCCCCGGCCGCCACGAGTCCGGGGGCGCGCGCCGACTGGACCGTCCTCACCCTGCTCCCCGGCGCCCTGTGCGTGGCGACGGTGACCGCCCTGCGCCTCACCCACGGCCAGACCCGCCTCTACGTGGCGGCCACCGGCATCCTGGCCGTCACCCTCGCCCTGCGCGCGGCACTGCGCCGGGGCCCGCTGAGCACCCGGACCGACATCCCCTCCCGCTCCGCCGCGGCGACCTGGACCTGCTGGCTCCTCGGCTACGCCCTCCTGGGCGACGGTCTGCTCGGCACGGCGGTCACCGGCGGCCCCGACGGTCCGCCCGACGGCACGGCGGAGGGGGACTGGCCGCTCACCGTCGCCCCGGTCGTGGCGCTCGCCCTGTCCTGCGCGCCCGCCGCCTGGACGGCCCGCCTCTTCACCGCCCGTGTCCGCCGCCGGCTGGCGTCGAGCCGTGGTCTGAAGGACTTCTCGGCTTCCGTACGCCCGGTGCTCATCGGGGTGTTCGCCCTGTTCCTGGGCGCGGTGGCCGTTCTGCTCACGGTGACGTCCACGCTCCTCGGAGAGCCCCTCGCCCTGCCCTCGACGCTCGCCCTGGGCGGCCTTCTCTTCCTGGCCCGCCTCCTCACGATCCACGGCTTCACCCATGCGCCGAGAGTGATCCTCACGATCACGGCGACCGCTCAGGCGACGGCCCTGGCCACGCTCTTCGCGGCCCGCCTTCCCGGCTGCGACGCCCTGGCCGTCCCGGTCCAGACCCTGACCGGCACTTGGAGCCCGGCCGCCCTTCCCACCCTCACCTGCGGGGTGGCGGCGCTGACCCTGCTGATCCACGCCTCCCGCAGACTCGCCCGAGCCTCGGCGCACATCAGCCCGGAGCGACCGCGATGACGACACGGGGCCGGCACCCGCCGTCCGCGGGCAGTCGTGCCTCCCCCGGTGTCCGAAGGGCCGGGGAGGTGCTTCCGGGGCGGCACGGGCGGGCTGGAGGCACCCCCTCCAGGGGAAGCACCCCGCAAGCGCCGGGCTGCGCCCCCCCGGCCCACACCCACGCGGAGCACCCCACAAGCGCCGGGAAGCGCTGATGCACCCACCACCCCCCGCCCCGGCACCGGCCCGCGGTCACCGAAGACCCCGCCCCACCCACGGGCATCAGGCGCCCGCGCCACAGGAAACACACCCGAAGGAGCCCACCCCATGACCATCCCGGACGCCGAAGGAGCCGCCCGATGAGAGTCCTCCTGATCGGAGCCAACGGCTACATCGGCCGCTTCGTGACCGACCGCCTCCTCGCCGACCCCGCCGTCCAGCTCACCGCGCTCGGCCGCGGCGACGACGCCGACGTCCGCTTCGACCTCGCCACCGGCAGCCCCGGCGCCCTCACCCGGTTCCTCGACGCCGTCCACCCCGGCGTGGTCGTCAACTGCGCCGGCACCACGAGAGGCGGCGCCCGCGAACTCACCCGGCACAACACCGTCGCCGTGGCCACCGTCTGCGAGGCCCTCCGCCGCAGCGGCTGCGGCGCACGGCTCGTACAGATCGGCTGCGGCTCGGAGTACGGACCCAGCCAGCCCGGCTCGTCCACGGCGGAGGACGCCGTCCCCCGCCCCGGCGGCCCCTACGGCGTCAGCAAGCTCGCCGCCACCGAGCTGGTCCTCGGCTCCGGCCTGGACGCCGTGGTCCTCCGGGTCTTCTCACCCGTCGGGCCGGGAACCCCCGCCGGCTCCCCCCTCGGCCGCCTCGCCGAGGCGATGCGCCGCGCCATGCAGTCCGGCGACAACGAGCTGAAGCTCGGCGGTCTCGGCGCGCAACGGGACTTCATCGACGTCCGCGACGTGGCCCGCGCCGTCCACGCGGCCTCCCTCTCCGCCGCGCAGGGCGTCATCAACATCGGCTCGGGCCGCGCCGTCCGGCTCCGCGACGCCGCCGGGATCCTCGCCAGGGTGGCCGGCTACGGCGGCGCCCTCAACGAACTGGACACCCCTCCGGGCCCACACCCACCGCACGTACCCCACGCGCCCCACCCCTCCGCCCCCCTCCGCACCACGATCGGCCACCCCCGTCCCGACCTCGACCACCCCCCCACCACCCCCGTCGCCTTCCCGTACCCCGACGGCTGCGGCAGCTGGCAGCAGGCCGACGTCCGCACCGCCCGCGACCGCCTCGGCTGGCGCCCCCGGATCAACCTCGAGGAGTCCCTCGCCGACATCTGGATGGAGGCGGCATGCCGTATCTGACCAGCGTCAAAGCCGGTACGGCGAGCACCGGCGTCCGTACGGACATCGGCGTCCCCGGCCTCGCGCACCCCCTCGTCGCCCCGACCGAGTGGAGGGAACTCGCCCGCCGGGGCACCCCTCTGCACTGGGTCACCCTCGACGTGGCCGACGGCCCCGGCATCCGGCCCGACCCGCACTGCCTGGAAGCGGTCGGCCGCCTCCGCGACGCCGGTGTCCGCGTCCTCGGCCGCCTCGACACGGCACACGGCACCCGTGCGTTCGGTGAGGTGATCTCGGACGCCCACCGCTTCATCGACTGGTACCAGGTCGACGGCTTCCTGCTGGACCGCTGTCCCGCCGACCGGGCCGCGCTCCCCGGGATCCGGCGCACGATCACCGCACTCCGGGCGCTCCATGACGCCCACGTCGTCCTCGGCCACGGCACCCACCCGTACCCGGGATACGCCGAACACGCCGACCAGCTGGTCACCTTCTCCGGCCCGTGGAGCGACTACCGCTGGTCGCAGGTGGCGGAGTGGACCGCCGACCACCCGCCCGAACGCTTCTGTCACTTCGTGCACGGAGTGCCCCGCCCGCACCTGGACGAGGCCCTGCGCGTCGCCCGCTGGCAGGGCGCCGCGACGATCTACTTCACGGACTACACCCACCCCAGGGGGCACCGCGCCCGCACTGCCCCCTGGGAGCCCCTGCCCGGCTACTGGGACGACATCGTCTCGCGTGTCGGGACGGGTGTCTCGGAATGAAAAAGGCCATGGCAGTGTTGAGTGAAGAACAACCGTAGTGATTGACCGACCAACGGAGTCCCCGTGTCGCTGCCACCCCTGGTCGAGCCGGCCCCCGAGCTCACCGTAGACGAGGTCCGCAGGTACTCCCGCCACCTGATCATCCCCGACGTGGGCATGGACGGGCAGAAGCGGCTGAAGAACGCGAAGGTGCTCTTCGTGGGCGCCGGCGGCCTGGGTTCGCCGGGTCTGATGTACATGGCCGCGGCGGGCGTGGGCACGCTCGGCATCGTGGAGTTCGACGAGGTCGACGAGTCGAACCTGCAGCGCCAGATCATTCACAGCCAGTCCGACATCGGCCGCCCCAAGGCCGAGTCCGCGCGTGACACGATCAAGGGCATCAACCCGTACGTGAACGTGGTCCTCCACGAGGAGCGGCTCGAGGCCGACAACGTGATGGACCTGTTCAGCCAGTACGACCTGATCGTCGACGGCACGGACAACTTCGCGACCCGCTACCTGGTCAACGACGCCTGCGTGCTGCTGAACAAGCCGTACGTATGGGGTTCGATCTACCGCTTCGACGGCCAGGCGTCGGTCTTCTGGTCCGAGCACGGCCCCTGCTACCGCTGCCTCTACCCGGAGCCCCCGCCCCCCGGCATGGTCCCCTCCTGCGCCGAGGGCGGCGTCCTGGGCGTGCTGTGCGCGTCCATCGGCTCCATCCAGGCCAACGAGGCGATCAAGCTGCTCGCCGGCATCGGTGAGCCGCTGGTCGGCCGGCTCATGATCTACGACGCCCTGGAGATGCAGTACCGCCAGGTCAAGGTCCGCAAGGACCCCGACTGCGCGATCTGCGGCGACAACCCGACCGTCACCGAGCTCATCGACTACGAGGCCTTCTGCGGCGTCGTGTCCGAGGAGGCCCAGGCGGCGGCCGCCGACTCCACGATCACTCCCAAGCAGCTCAAGGAGTGGATCGACGACGGCGAGAACATCGAGCTCATCGACGTCCGCGAGCCGAACGAGTTCGAGATCGTGTCCATCCCGGGCGCCCGCCTGATCCCCAAGAACGAGTTCCTCATGGGCAACGCCCTGGAGAGCCTGCCGCAGGACAAGAAGATCGTCTTGAACTGCAAGACGGGTGTCCGCAGTGCGGAAGTCCTCGCCGTCCTGAAGTCCGCGGGCTTCGCCGACGCCGTCCACGTGGGCGGCGGCGTGATCGGCTGGGTCAACCAGATCGAGCCGGAGAAGCCGGTCTACTGACCGACCCCGGTACGAACACGAGCCGACGCGGGGGCTCCGGGCACCACGAGTGCGCGGAGCCCCCGCCGTCGTCACGAGCAGATCTTGCCGTCCTCGGGCACCGTGCCGTCCAGCAGGTACGCGTTCACCGTGGAGTCGACGCAGTCGCTCCCACTGCCGTACGCGCCATGGCCCTCGCCCTTCCAGGTGAGCACCACACCGACGTCCTCGCCCAGCTCGTCCGCCATCTTCCGGGCGCCCTCGTACGGTGTGGCCGGGTCGCCGGTGTTGCCCACGACCAGGACCGGTGCCGCGCCCGGCGCGCTCACCTCCGGGGTGTCGAACTGACCGGGCACCGGCCAGTCGTGACACCAGCCGGCCGTGTCCCAGCCGAGGAAGGCCCCGAACACGGGCGAGAGCTCCTCGAACTTGGGCAGCAGCTCCTTCGTCTCCTCCGGAGTCGGACGCTGCTTGTCGTCCAGGCACGATATGACCCGCTGGGAGTGGGTCGTCGTGCCGTACCGCCCCGAGGCGTCGCGTTCGTTGTAGCCGTCGGCCAGCGCCAGCAGCTCCGTGCCGTCACCCTCCTCGGCCGCCTCCAGCGCGCTGGTCAGCACCGGCCAACTGGTCTTGCTGTACAGCGGCAGGACGATGCCGGTCAGTGCCAGCGTCTGCGTCAGCTCGCGCCCGGACGACGACGTCGGCAACGGGTCGGAGTCGATCCGCTCCAGCAGCTCCGCGATCTCCCGGGAACCCTGCTCGGGGTCCCGCCCGGTGGACTTCAGGTAGTTGTCGAGGGCCGTCTGGAAGCCCCGGGTCTGGTTCTTGGCGTGGCCCACGGTGTCGGCGCTCGGGTCGACCACCGCGTCGAGCGTCATCCGCCCCACCTTCTCGGGGAAGAGATGGGCGTAGACGCCGCCCAGCTCGGTGCCGTAGGAGATGCCGAAGTAGTTCAGCCGGTCGTCGCCGAGGGCCTGCCGGATGCGGTCCATGTCGCGAGCGGTGTCGGTGGTCGAGACGTGGGCCATCAGCTTCCCGGCGGCGTCCTGGCAGCCCTTGCCGAAGTCGGCGGCGTCCTGGAGGAACGTCCGTTCCTCGGCCGGGGTGTCCGGGGTGCCGTCCACCGACGACTCGGCGGCCTGGATGCTCTTGTCGCTGCGGCAGCGGACACCCTCGCTGGCGGCGACCCCGCGCGGGTCCCAGCTCACCAGGTCGTACCGCTCGCGCAGTGCGGAGGCCGTGGTGGCGTAGGACGGCATCATCGACACGCCGGACCCGCCCGGTCCGCCGAAGTTGAACAGCAGTGAGCCGAGGCGGTCCTCGCCCGTCGCCTCGGCCCGGATCAGGGCGAGCCCGATCGTCGAGCCGTCCGGCTTCGACCAGTCCAGCGGCACCCGGAGGGTGGCGCACTGCCAGTCCTCGCCCGGTGCGGGGGCGTCCCCGGAGGCCTTGCAGCGCCCCCAGTCGAGCGCCGTCCCGCCGCTCTTTCCGTCCTTTCCGCCATTGCCGGAGTCGTCGTCCGACGAGCCGCCGCTGCAGCCGGCCGCCAGCAGCGCGGCGGCGACCGTCAGGGCCGTCCACCGTGTGAAACGGGTCATGAGCCAATTCCCCCCTCGCTGGCCGTCCGCAGGTGCCGCGGATGGCGGTCGAGCCATGGTAGGCAGATTCGCCATCCGTCGGGGCGACCTGTGGATAACGCTATGACCTGCTGTTTTGCGGAGAACCGCGTAACAACGGAACCGCAGGACCACAGACCGCAGGACCGCTTACGAGCAGACGGTCCCGGCCTCCGGCACCTTTCCGTCCAGGAGATAGCCGTGCACCGCGTCCCGCACGCACCTGTTCCCGCTGTTGTAGGCCCCGTGCCCCTGCCCCTCGTACGTCAGCTCCACACCCACGCCCGTACCGAGCGCGCGCACCATCCTGCGCGCCCCCTCGTACGGTGTGGCCGGGTCGCCGGTGTTGCCGATCACCAGGATCGGAGCGGCACCGGGGGCGTGGACGTCCGGATGTTCGGCGGCCCCGGGCACCGCCCAGTCGGTGCACCCGACCATTTCCCACGCCAGGTACTCCCCGAACAGCGGGGACGCGGCCCGGAACTCGGGCAGCCGGCGCTCCACGTCCTCGGCGGTGTAGCGGGGTTCGTCGTCGGCGCAGTTGATGGCCACGTTGGCCGGGATGAGGTTGCTGTACTCGCCGTTCTCGCTGCGCCCGTTCAGTGAGTCGGACAGCACCATCAGAATCGTTCCGTCACCGTCGTACGCCTGGGCGAGACCGTCGGTGAGGAACTTCCAGAGGTCCTTCGAGTACAGCGCCTGCAGGATCCCGTTGGCCGCCAGGGACTGGGTCAGTTCGCGCGGGAAGACGCCGGGGACGGGTGTGCCGTCGAGGTCCTCCAGCAGCTCGGCGATCCGGTCCTTCACCTCCTGTGCGCTGTCGCCGACGGGACACTCCTCGTTCTGCGAGACACAGTCCTCGGCGTAGTTGTCGAGGGCGAGCTGGAACCCCCGCGCCTGTCCGAGCGAGCCCTGTTCCGCGGTTTCCGTGGGGTCGACGACCGCGTCGAACACCGCGCGGCCCACCTTCTTCGGGAACAGGTGGGCGTAGACGCCGCCGAGTTCGGTGCCGTAGGAGACGCCGAAGTAGTGCAGCCGGTCGTCACCGAGGACCTGGCGCATCAGGTCCAGGTCACGGGCGGCGTCCGTGGTGCGCACATGCGGCAGCACCCGCTCGGAGTTCTTCTCGCAGGCCGCGTTGAACTCCTCGGTGCTGTCGAGGAGTTCCGTGCGCTCGGCGCGGTCGTCGGGGGTGGCGTCCTGCTGGAGGTACGTGTCGAGCCGCTGGTCGTCCAGACAGGTCACGGGCGCGCTGCGCCCGACCCCGCGAGGATCGAAACTCACCAGGTCGTAGCGGGTGCGCAGGGTCGCGTACTTCTCGCCGAACCCGGGCAGCGCGGCGACGCCGGAGCCGCCCGGGCCGCCGAAGTTGAAGATCAGGGAGCCGATGCGTTCGCTCGCCGCGCCGCTCGACCTGACCCGGATCAGCGCGAGGTCGATGGTGTCACCCCGAGGATCGTCCCAGTCCAGCGGCGCCTTCATGGTGGCGCAACTCCATGCGCCTCGGCCGCCGGGGAGGGGCGACGGGGCGGGACCCCCGCCCTGCGCCTCGGACGGAGCCGGGCAGTCCGTCCAGTCGAGCTGCTGCTCCGTCAGGTCCTCGTCCCTGTCGTCGTCCTCACCGCAGCCGGTCAGCAGCGCGGTCAGCAGCACGGCGCAGGCGGTCAGGGCGGCGGCACGCGGACGGAAGGGGTGGGGCATGGTCCCATCCTGCGGCCGCCCGGAGCGGGGCGCGCGGGACACGGGCCGTACGAGGTACAGGGCCCTCGCTCACAAGGCGGCCTTGCGCGTGAGGTGGTTGAAGGCCAGCCAGCCCGGCAGCACCGGCAGCCAGAGCGTCAGCAGCCGGAAGAGCAGCACCGCCGGCGCGGCGACCTCCTTGGGCAGTCCGACCGCGATGAGACCGACCGTCAGGGTCGCCTCGACCGCGCCGACACCGCCCGGCGTCGGGGCCGCCGACCCCAGTGCGTTGCCGGCGAGGAAGACGACGGCGACGCTGGCGATGCTGACCGAGGTCGTCTCGTCGCCGAACGCCCGGATCGAGGCGTCCAGGCACATCACGAAGCAGGCCGTCAGCAGCAGCATGCCGCCGATGCCGGTGACCAGCTTCTGCGGCCGTTGCAGCACGTCGAGCATGCGCGGTACGACCCCCGCGAAGAGCGACCGCACGCGCGTGACGACGAATTTCCGCAGGAACGGCACCGAGGTCACCACGAGCACCAGCACCGCCACCGTCAGCAGGCCCCCGATCACCGTGCGGGACGGTGAGAGGGAGGGCGTCTTCTCGGTTCCGGTGAGATAGCCGAAGGCCAGCAGCATCAGGATGTGGCAGCCGAGTCCGAAGAGCTGCGACGCGCCGACGCTCGCCACCGCGAGCCCCGGCCGCACCCCCGCGCGCTGGAGGAACCGCGTGTTCAGGGCGACGCCGCCCACCGCGGCCGGGGCGACGATCTTCACGAACGACCCGGCGACCTGTGCCGCCACGGTCCGCACGAACGGCACCCGCTCGGGTACGAACCCGAGCAGGGCCATGGCCGCCGCGACGTAACTGGCCGCCGAGAACAGCACCGCCGCGGCCACCCAGCCCCACTCCGCGTTCTCGACCAGCGGGCCGAACTCGATGTGGGTGAGCTGCGTCAGCAGGAAGTACGCGCCGATCGCACCGGCGATGAAACTGATCAGGGTCCGCGGCCGGACCCGCTCCAGGCGGGCCGGCTCCACCGGGGCCTGCGGCCTGATCCGCAGCACCTCGTGCCGGATCTGGGTGAGCAGGTCCTCCTCGCGCGCCTCCTCCAGGGCCTCGTCGACGGCCCGCTTCTCGGCCCGCTGCTCCGCGCGTACGGCCTTCTTGTCGGGCTTGTCGAGCACGATCTGGTGGGCGCCGTGCTCCGCGCGGGCCGGCTTGGACTGCCGGTAGGCCTCCAGGACCGCCTCGCGTTCGCGTTCCGCCCGCTCCCGGGCCAGCTTGCGCAGGGTCCCGCGCGTGGAGCGGCTCAGCGCGATGGGCTGGAGCATCGGCAGACAGTCCGCCACGGTGTCGGGGCCGAGGACGCTCAGCGCGGAGGCCACCGCGCGTTCGGCCCCCACCCTGAGCCCCAGCGTCACCAGCAGTTGGGAGGTGTCCATGCGCAGCAGCAGATCGCCGGCCGCGATCTCGCCGACGCGCAGATCGGTGAGGATCACCGTGCCGGAACGATCCACCAGGATGGCGTCGCCCACCAGCCTGCGGTGCGCGATGCGACGGGACTGCAGGGCCCGTACCTGGTGCCAGGTGTCGCGCAGCAGTTCGTCGGTGATCTCCTCGTCCGGCAGCGAGTCGAGGGTGCGCCCGCCGCTGTGCTCGTAGACGAGCATCACCGCGTCGGGGCCGAGTTCGGAGGTCGCGATCAGCTTGGGCGCGTTGGCGCCGGCCGCGATGGCCGCGTAGGCCAGCAGCGCCTCCTGCTCCAGCGCCTGGCGCAGTGACTGCAGGCTGCTGCGGGTGGCGAAGCCGCGCAGGGCCAGGTTGCGCCACGCGCGGTAGAAGAACCCCTGTGCCTGCTGCTCACGGTCGACCACCGTGACGTCCAGCGGAGGACCGTCCTCCAGGGTGACGAAGTACCGGCGTCCCCGGTCCCCGGTCTCGGCGGCGTCGCCGGACTCCACCCGGGACGCGGTCACGGGGCGGAAGCCGACGGTGCGCAGGCCCGCCATCAGGGTGCGGCCGGTGGGGCGCACATTGGGCGAGCCGACCGCGTAGAGGGTGCCGTAGGCGACGGTCCAGCCGATCAGGACCGTCAGGGCGATCGAGAACGGTGTCGTGTACCCGGTGACGAGCATCGAGAAGGCGTCGAGGAGCAGCACCACCCACAGCACCGCGCGCCACCGGGGTCTGCGGGACATCCCGACGGCCGTCATGTACGCGATCACCGGGGCCAGATAGCCGTGCACCGGGTCGGTCAGGGCGTGGATGTCGCCGGGGGAGGGCTGGGTGAGCGCCTCCTGGATCGAGTCCGGAGCGGCACGGGCGACCCACAGGTCGGTGGCGAGTGTCACACCGTGCGCGAGGACGGCGGCGAGCACGCCGTCGGCGATCCGCAGTCCGTCCCGCTTGATCAGCCGCTCGATGGCGAAGGCCACCGGCACCAGGAGGATCGCGATGCTGGAGGCCAGGCCCGCGATCTTGATGAGCAGGTCGGGCGCCTGCCCGGTGCCCTTGTTGATGTCCTGTTCCAGGCCCGAGGTGGTGCCGTGGGCGAACGCGGCGATCGCCAGCAGCACCACGACGGCGAGGACGCCCGCCAGGAGCCGCATGAGGTCGGACGGGCGGTGCACCCGCGCGGGGAGCAGCGGTTCGTCGCCCTCCACCTCGTCGATGTGCGCCGTCTCGGGGTCCGCGGCGTCCGGGCGCGACGAGGCGTCAGGGGTGCCCTCCGTGCCTTCGGGGTGCGCACCCTGCTGCTTCATCGTCTCTTCTCGATCTTGTATCACCAGTCACCGCCCGCACGATGGTGGCATGCCGTACCGACACAAGGGGGCATCAGGGTCCGAACGCGGGCGGCACAGTCTGCCCGAAGCGCCGCTCCGGAGCGAGCCGTGCGCACACGCGCGAACGCGTCACGTTGTCGGTGGGGTGGGGCAGGATGGGCCGGATGAGTCAGGAGAGCCTTCCGCCCGACGGCGGTCCGGAGCACCCGGACGCCCTGCCCGAGTACGCCGAGCGGGTCCTCGAGGTGGCCGAGCTGATCCCGCCGGGACGTGTCATGACGTACGGGGACGTGGCCGAGTGGCTGGGGGAGGGCGGGCCCCGGCAGGTCGGGCGCGTGATGGCCCTGTACGGGGGAGCGGTGCCGTGGTGGCGTGTCGTCCGCGCGGACGGCGTGCTGCTGCCGGGCCACGAGCTGAGGGCCCTCGGCCACTACCGCGCGGAGGGCACACCCCTGAAGGGGGCGGGCCGGGCCGCGGAGGGCCATGTGCCGCGCCTCGACATGAGGCGGGCGCGGTGGGACGGCGGCGGGTGCACCGAGGGTCACACCTGACAGCTTCCGCCCTCGCGCACGCCGCCGTGTGACCCCTGTTCCCCCGAGGTGACACGGAGCACATTCGTGGCATGACGTACGTTCGTGAGGCAAGGGACATGTGCGGCCGGAGTGGCCGGAGGGAAGAAGCGGAAAGCCTGCTTCCGTACTTTTCACCGGCGTAGCGTCGGCTGCGCGCGCCCCCTTCACCCCGCGCCCCCCGTCCCGCACACGCGGCGAACGGCCCCACAGCACACCCACCAGGACCGGCGAACCACGTGAGCTCCTCTTCCTCCACCAACGGCCTGTCGCACCCCCAGGTGCGGCGGGGGAACCGTGGCGCTTATCGACTGGTGCGTACCCCGCCGGCCCGCGTGAATCCCCCTCGACTGGACGCCGCACAGCGCTCCGTGGTTGACCACGGGACCGGTCCGCTGCTCGTTCTCGCAGGCCCGGGTACCGGAAAGACCACCACCCTGGTCGAGTCCGTGGCCGCGAGGATCGCCCGTGGCGGGGACCCCGAGCGCATCCTGGTGCTGACGTTCAGCCGCAAGGCGGCCGTCGAGCTGCGCGACCGCATGTCCTTGCGCATCGGAACCGCGCGCGCCCCGCAGGCGACCACCTTCCACTCGTTCTGCTACGCCCTGATCCGCGCCCACCAGGACAGCGGCCTCTTCGTGGAGCCGCTGCGGCTGCTGTCGGGCCCCGAGCAGGACGTCACCGTCCGCGAGCTGCTCGCCGGCCAGGTGGACCTGGAACGGCTCGGACTCGCCCATGTGCGCTGGCCGGACGAGCTGCGCGCCTGCCTGACCACCCGCGGCTTCGCCGACGAGGTCCGCGCGGTGCTCGCCCGCAGCCGCGAACTGGGCCTCGGCCCCGACGCCCTGGACGCCTTCGCCCGCCGCATCGGACGCCCCGACTGGCGTGCCGCCTCCGCCTTCCTCGCCGAGTACCTCGACGTCCTCGACCTGCAGGGCGTCCTCGACTACGCCGAACTCGTCCACCGCGCGGTGCTCCTCGCCGGCCGCCCGGAGATCGCCGGACAGCTGGCCGCGCGGTACGACGCCGTCTACGTCGACGAGTACCAGGACACCGACCCCGCCCAGGTACGGCTGCTGCGCGCACTGGCCGGCGGACGCACCCTCGTCGCCTTCGGCGACCCCGACCAGTCGATCTACGCCTTCCGGGGCGCGGACGTGGGCGGCATCCTGGAGTTCCCGCACACCTTCCCCCGCGCGGACGGCCGCCCGGCCCCGGTCGCGGTGCTGCGCACCTCCCGGCGCTCGGGCGCCGCCCTGCTGGAGGCCACCCGACGGCTCACCCGGCGCATGCCGCTGCCCCGCCTGCCCGCCGAGAAGGCCCGCGCCCACCGGGAGCTGACCCCGGACCGGGACGGCGGCCGGGTCGAGGTGTACACCTACCCGACGTCCGGCACGGAGCTGGACAACATCGCCGACATCCTGCGCCGGGCGCACCTGGAGGACGGCGTTCCCTGGAACGACATGGCCGTCCTGGTCCGGGCGGGCGCCCGGACCCTCCCCGCCGTCCGCCGCGCGCTCACCTCGGCGGGCGTCCCCGTGGACATCGACGGCAACGACCTGCCCCTGCGCCACGAACCCGCGGTGGCCCCGCTGCTGACGGCCCTGCGCGCGGTGGCGACGGCGGAGGCGGGCGAACGGGAGGACGCGGGGCCCGGCCCCGAAGCGGAAGCGTGCTGGCTCGACACCGAAACCGCCCTCACCCTGCTCACCTCCCCCCTCGCCGGCATGGACGCCGCCGATCTGCGCCGCCTCGGACGGGCCCTGCGCGAGGAGGAGCGGGCCGCGGGCAACCCGCTGCCGCCGCCCTCGGACGAGCTGCTCGCGCGGGCGCTGGCCGAACCGGAGCGGCTCTCCGTGCACGACCCCGCCTACGCGCGGGGCGCCCAGCGCCTCGGAGGCCTGCTGCGCCGGGCCCGCGAGCGCCTGGCGGGCGGCGGTACGGCCGAGGAGGCCCTGTGGGACCTGTGGGACGGCACACCGTGGCCGGGGCGCCTGGAACGCTCCGCCCGGCGCGGCGGCGCGGCCGGCCGCAACGCCGACCGGGACCTCGACGCCGTGTGCGCGCTGTTCGCGACCGCCGCCCGCGCGGAGGAACGCACCGGCGGCGGGGGCGCCCTGAACTTCCTGGAGGAGATCGAGGCCGAGGACATCGCCGCCGACACCCTCACGCGGCGCGCCGTCCGCCCCGACGCCGTGCGCCTGATGACCGCGCACCGCTCGAAGGGCCTGGAGTGGCGCCTGGTCGTCGTGGCCGGCGTCCAGGAGGGACTGTGGCCGGACCTGCGCCGCCGCGGCTCCCTGCTGGAGGCCGACCGCATCGGCCGCGACGGACTCGCCGAGCCCCTTACCCCCGGCGCGCTGCTCGCCGAGGAACGCCGCCTGTTCTACGTCGCCGCCACGCGTGCGCGTGAACGGCTCGTCGTGACGGCCGTGAAGGCGCCCGCCGACGACGGCGACCAGCCCTCCCGCTTCCTGACCGAACTGGGCGTCGAGCCCAAGGACGTCACCGGGCGCCCGCGCCGCCCCCTGTCCGTCGCCGCGCTCGTCGCCGAACTGCGCGCCACGACGGTCGACCCCCGGGTCTCCGACACCTTGCGGGAGGCCGCCGCCCAGCGGCTGGCCCGGCTCGCCGCGCTCGCCGACGAGGACGGCCGCCCCCTGGTGCCCTCCGCGCACCCCTACCGCTGGTGGGGCATGTTCGAGCCCACGCAGAGCAAGGTGCCGCTGCGCAGCCGCGACCAGCCCGTCGTGCTCTCCGGCAGCGCCCTAGACCAGCTCGCCAACACCTGCGCCCTGCAGTGGTTCCTGGGCCGCGAGGTGAAGGCCGACGCACCCGCGACCGCCGCCCAGGGCTTCGGCAACGTGGTGCACGTCCTCGCCGACGAGGTGGCCTCCGGGCACACCCCGGCCGACCTCGACGTCCTCATGGAGCGCCTCGACTCGGTGTGGAACGCGCTCGCCTTCGACGCGCCGTGGAAGTCGGCGCAGGAGAAGGAGAACGCGCGCGTGGCACTCGAACGCTTCCTCGAGTGGCACGTCATGGACCGCTCCGGACGCACCCCGGTGGCCAGTGAACACGACTTCGACGTCACCCTCGAAGCGGGCGACTACGAGGTCCGTGTCCGCGGCCAGATGGACCGCGTCGAGGCCGACGGCGAGGGACGCGCGTACGTCGTCGACTTCAAGACCGGCAAACAGGCGCCCAGCGCCAAGGAGGTGGAGCGCCACCCCCAGCTCGCCGTCTACCAGCTCGCCGTCCAGGAGGGCGCCGTCGACGACCTCTTCGGCGGCGAGCGCCCCGAACCGGGCGGTGCCGAACTCGTCCAGCTGCGCCAGGGGGCCGCCAAACGGGACGGCGGCGAGACCCTGCCCAAGGTGCAGGCCCAGGAGCCGCCGGAGGGGGAGTGGATCGGTGACCTGCTGGCCACGGCCGCCGGCAAGGTCCTCGACGAACGGTTCACCCCGACCGCGGGCCAGCACTGCGCCCACTGCGCGTTCCGCGCCTCGTGCAGCGCCCGGCCCGAAGGGCGGCACGTGGTCGAGTGACCGGCGTGACGCATCGCACCCCCCGCACCGACCTGCGGTTCTCCACTCCCGGAGCGCTCCGACGGCGTCCGTTGTCAGTGACCGCCGCTAGATTCTGCGTGTGCCCGCCCGTATCAACGATCCCGATCAGCTCAAGGAGCTCCTCGGCATCCCCTTCACCCCGGAGCAGACGGCCTGCATCGTCGCGCCGCCCGCCCCGCAGGTGATCGTGGCCGGAGCCGGGTCGGGCAAGACGACGGTGATGGCGGCCCGCGTGGTGTGGCTGGTCGGCACCGGCCAGGTCGCCCCCGAACAGGTGCTCGGCCTCACCTTCACCAACAAGGCCGCCGGTGAACTCGCCGAACGCGTCCGCAAGGCGCTGATCAAGGCCGGCGTCACCGACCCCGACCCCCTCCCGTCACCCGGCCAGCACCCCTCGACGACAGCGCTTCGCGCCGACCCCTTCCCGTCGGACCCGGACCACCCCCCGGGCGAGCCCGTGATCTCCACGTACCACGCCTTCGCCGGCCGCCTGCTGACCGACCACGGCCTGCGCATCGGCCTCGAACCGACCTCCCGCCTCCTCGCCGACGCCACCCGCTACCAGCTCGCCGCGCGCGTCCTGCGCGAGGCCCCCGGCCTCTATCCGGCGCTCACCCGCTCCTTCCCCGACCTGGTCGGCGACCTCCTCACCCTCGACGCCGAGCTCTCCGAGCACCTCGTACGGCCCGAGGACCTGCGCGCCCACGACGCCGAGCTGCTGCGCACCCTGGAGAACACCAGGCTCACCAACGCCGACCTGCGCAAGGTCCCCGAAGCGGCCGCCGCGCGGCGCGAGCTCGCCGACCTGGTGCTGCGCTACCGGGCCGCCAAACGTGAACGCGACCTGCTCGACTTCGGCGACCAGATCGCCCTCTCCGCCCGGCTCGCAGCCCTCCCCGAGGTGGGCCGCCTCCTGCGCGACGAGTTCCGCGTGGTCCTCCTCGACGAGTACCAGGACACCTCCGTCGCCCAGCGCGTCCTGCTGGCCGGCCTGTTCGGCGGCGGCACCGGCCACCCGGTGACCGCCGTCGGCGACCCCTGCCAGGCGATCTACGGCTGGCGCGGCGCCTCCGTCGCCAACCTCGACGACTTCCCCGAACACTTCGCCCACGCCGACGGCCGCCCCGCCACCCGCCAGTCCCTCAGCGAGAACCGCCGCAGCGGCGGCCGCCTCCTCGACCTCGCCAACGGCCTCGCCGAGCCGCTGCGCGCCATGCACGCGGGCGTGGAGGCCCTCCGCCCGGCCCCCGGCGCCGAACGCGACGGCACCGTCCGCTGCGCCCTGCTGTCCACCCACGCGGAGGAGATCGACTGGATCGCCGACTCCATCGCCCACCTCGTGAACACCGGCAAGGCCCCCGGCGAGATCGCCGTGCTGTGCCGCACGGCCGGCGACTTCGCCGAGATCCAGGGCGCCCTCGTCGCGCGGGACGTCCCCGTCGAGGTGGTCGGCCTGTCCGGGCTGCTCCACCTGCCCGAGATCGCCGACCTGGTCGCCGTCTGCGAGGTCCTCCAGGACCCCGGCGCCAACGCCTCCCTCGTACGGCTGCTGACCGGCCCGCGCTGGCGCATCGGCCCCCGCGACCTCGCCCTGCTGGGGCGGCGCGCACGACGGCTCGTCTCCCACGCGCGCGTGGACGGCGACGACCCCGACCGGCGGCTCGCCGAAGCCGTCGAGGGCGTCGACCCGGCCGAGGTGATCTCGCTCGCCGACGCCCTCGACACCTTCCTGGAGACACCGCTGGACGGCCGCGGGGACGACGACGGCCTGCCCTTCTCACCGGACGCCCGCGTGCGCTTCGCCCGCCTGGCCACCGAACTGCGCGAGCTGCGCCGCTCCCTCGCCGACCCCCTCATGGACGTCCTGCACCGCGTCCTCGCCGTCACCGGCCTGGAGGTCGAACTCTCCGCCTCCCCGCACGCCCTGGCCGCCCGCCGGCGCGAGACCCTCTCCAACTTCCTCGACGTCGCCGCGTCCTTCGCCGCCGGCGACAACGAGGCCACCCTGCTCGCCTTCCTCGCCTTCCTGCGCACCGCCGCCCAGTACGAGAAGGGCCTCGACAACGCGCTGCCCGGCGGCGAGAACACCGTCAAGGTCCTCACCGCGCACAAGTCCAAGGGCCTCGAATGGGACGTCGTCGCCGTCCCCGGACTGGTCACCGGCACCTTCCCCAGCGGCCAGGGCCGCGAGAAGTGGACCGCGCAGGGCAAGGTGCTGCCGCACGGACTGCGCGGCGACGCCGACACCCTGCCCGACGTCGAGTCCTGGGACTCCCGCGGCCTGAAGGCCTTCCACGAGGCCATGAAGGAACACCAGCACACCGAGGAACTCCGCCTCGGATACGTCACCTTCACCCGCCCCCGCTCACTGCTCCTCGGCTCCGGCCACTGGTGGGGGCCCAGCCAGAAGAAACCGCGCGGGCCCTCCGACTTCCTCCACGCCCTCCACGCGCACTGCGCCGCCGGACACGGCGAGATCGAGGCGTGGGCCGACGAGCCCGCCGAGGACGAGGAGAACCCCGCCCTGCACCGGGCCGTCGACGACCAGGTGTGGCCCCTGCCCCTCGACGACGCCGCCCTCGCCCGCCGCCGCGCGGCCGCCGACACCGTCCTCGCCCACCTCCACCGCCTCGCCGCCCACCCGGACGGCCCCGCCACGGCCGTACACGACCCGGACACCCACGACGACCCGGACTGGCCGCCACCGCCCGACGACGAGGACCCCCTCCCCGAGGAGGACCCCTTCGCCGACGCCGGCCCGGACGACTGGGACTCCTGGAGCACCGCCCGCCCCACCGTCCCGCACCAGGCGACGGCGCCGGAACCCACCACACGCCCCGTCCCGGCGGAGCCCGCCCACCCGTCGCGCCCCCCTCTCACCCCCGAGGAGGCCCGTACCGTCGCCTCCTGGGACCGCGACCTCGACGCCCTCACCGGAGAGCTCCTGCACCTCCGCGCGAGCGTCACCGAGGTACCGCTGCCCGCCTCGCTGACCGCCTCCCAGCTGCTGCACCTGGCCGCCGACCCGGACGGCTTCGCCCAGGAGTTGGCCCGCCCCATGCCCCGCCCACCGCAGCCCGCGGCCCGCCGCGGCACCCGCTTCCACGCCTGGGTCGAGGCGCGCTTCGAGGAACTGACCCTGCCCATGCTCGACCCGGACGAGCTGCCCGGCAGCGACGCCGAGATCGCCGACGAACACGACCTGGAGGCCCTCAAGGAAGCCTTCGAACGCACGGAGTACGCCCACCGCACGCCCCACCGCGTGGAAGCCCCCTTCCAGCTGTCGCTCGCCGGCCGCGTCGTCCGCGGCCGCATCGACGCCGTCTACCGGAAGGACGACGAGGACGGGACGACGTACGAGATCGTCGACTGGAAGACCGGCCGCGACCGCACCGCCGACCCGCTCCAGCTCGCCGTCTACCGGCTCGCCTGGGCCGAACAGCAGGGCGTCCCCCCGGAGACCGTCACGGCCGCGTTCCTGTACGTACGCACCGGTGAGGTCGTCCGCCCCGACCCCCTGCCCGGCCGCGCGGAGCTGGAGCGGCTGCTGCTCGGGGAGCCGCCCGGTGAGATACCGCACTCCGAGGACACCGGCGCGGGCCGATAGGCTCGAGGACATGAGCCAGTCCGTTGACACCGCCGTCAGCGCCGTCCGTACGTACATCGCACAGCACCGTGTCGCCTTCCTCGACGACCTCACCGAGTGGCTGCGCATCCCGTCCGTCTCGGCCCAGCCCGACCACGCGCCCGACGTGCGCCGCAGCGCCGACTGGCTCGCCGCCGCACTCAAGGAGACCGGCTTCCCGACCGCCGAGGTCTGGCCCACCCCCGGCGCCCCGGCCGTCTACGCCGAATGGCCCTCCGCCGACCCCGGGGCACCCACCGTGCTGGTCTACGGCCACCACGACGTGCAGCCCGCGGCCCGCGAGGACGGCTGGGACAGCGAGCCCTTCGAACCCGTCGTCCGCGACGGCCGCCTCTACGCGCGCGGCGCGGCCGACGACAAGGGCCAGGTGTTCTTCCACACCCTCGGCGTCCGCGCCCACCTCGCCGCCACCGGCCGCACCACCCCGGCCGTCCACCTGAAACTGCTGATCGAGGGCGAGGAGGAATCCGGCTCCCCGCACTTCCGCGCGCTCGTCGAACAGCACGCGGACCGGCTCACCGCCGACGCCGTGATCGTCTCCGACACCGGCATGTGGTCCGAGGACACCCCCACCGTGTGCACCGGCATGCGCGGCCTCGCCGAGTGCGAGATCCGGCTGTACGGACCCGACCAGGACATCCACTCCGGTTCCTTCGGGGGCGCGGTGCCCAACCCGGCCACCGCCGTCGCCCGCCTGGTGGCCGCCCTCCACGACGAGCACGCGCGCGTGGCGATCCCCGGCTTCTACGACGGCGTCGTCGAGCTCACCGACCGCGAACGCGAACTCTTCGCCGAGCTGCCCTTCGACGAGGACCAGTGGCTGCGCACCGCCAGGTCCCACGGCACCCACGGCGAAGCCGGGTACAGCACTCTGGAGCGCGTCTGGGCCCGCCCCACCGCCGAGGTCAACGGCATCGGCGGCGGCTACCAGGGCCCCGGCAGCAAGACGGTCATCCCGTCCTCCGCCATGGTGAAGCTCTCCTTCCGGCTCGTCGCCGGCCAGGACCCCGAGCACGTGCGCGAGGCCGTGGGCGCCTGGGTGCCCGGACAGCTGCCCGACGGCATCCGCCACGAGATCTCCTTCAGCCCCGCCACCCGCCCCTGCCTGACACCGCTGGACCACCCGGCCCTGCGGTCCGTGGCCCGCGCGATGGGCCGCGCCTTCGACGCACCCGTCCGCTTCACCCGCGAGGGCGGCTCCGGACCCGCCGCCGACCTCCAGGACGTCCTCGGCGCACCGGTGCTGTTCCTCGGCATCTCCGTCCCGTCCGACGGCTGGCACGCCCCCAATGAGAAGGTCGACCTGGACCTGCTCCTCAAAGGCGTCGAGACCAGCGCGTACCTGTGGGGCGACCTCGCCGAGCACTGGCGGCCCGCCCCCTGATCCCGCACACCGTCCGGACCGGACACCCGCGCGGGGCACACTGGAAGGGACCCGCCGCCACGCCCCGCAGGACCCGGTCCCTCCCGCCGCACGTCCCGCCGAACCGCCCGCCGACCCAATCCGTTCCACCGGGGGAGTTGGAAGCACCCGTGACCACCTGGACCGACCACACCGCCGACCGACCCATCTCGCTCACCGCCCCGAGCGGCATCGACCGCGCCGCCCACCACCGGCTCGACGAGGCATGGCTCGCGGCGGCGTGGAGCCACCCCTCGACCCGCTGCTTCGTGGTCTCCGGCGGTCAGGTCCTCATCGACGAGGCGGCGGACGGACGTACCGAACTCGTCATGACCCCGTCCTTCGAGGCCCCGCTCACCGAGGCCCACCGCTACTTCCTCGGCAACGACGAGGACGGCGTCAGCTACTTCGCCCTCCAGAAGGACTCCCTGCCCGGCCGCATGGACGACTCCGCCCGCCCGGCGGGCCTGCGGGAGGCGGGACTGCTCCTGTCGCCGCGCGAGGCCGGCCTGATGGTGCACGCGGTCGCCCTGGAGAACTGGCAGCGGCTGCACCGCTTCTGCTCCCGCTGCGGCGAGCGCACCGTCATCGCCGCCGCGGGACACATCCGCCGCTGCCCCGCCTGCGGCGCCGAGCACTACCCGCGCACCGACCCCGCGGTGATCATGGCCGTCGTCGACGACCAGGACCGCATCCTGCTCGGCCGCCAGGTCCACTGGCCCGAGGGCCGCTTCTCCACGCTCGCCGGATTCGTCGAGCCGGGGGAGTCCATCGAGCAGTCGGTGCGCCGCGAGGTCCACGAGGAGGTCGGCATCGGCGTCGGCGAGGTCGAGTACGTCGCCAGCCAGCCCTGGCCCTTCCCGTCCAGCCTCATGCTGGGCTTCACCGCCCGCGCCACCACGACCGAGATCGACGTCGACGGCGACGAGATCCACGAGGCCCGCTGGTTCTCCCGCGACGAACTCGGCGCCGCCTTCGAGTCCGGCGAGGTGCTCCCGCCGTACGGCATCTCGATCGCGGCCCGCCTGATCGAGCGCTGGTACGGCAAGGAGCTGCCGACCCGCGGCGCCTTCTGACGGGACGCCCAGGACTCCGGCGGAGCCCCGGCGCCACGCAGCCGGGGCTCCGTCCCGCACACCGGCTACGCTGTCGGGCCGGACGGAGCCGTAGCGCAGGGGTCGTCGCGCGCGGTCTCCAAAACCGCGAGGACGCCGGTTCGAATCCGGCCGGTTCCGCCCTCCCCGCGCCCCTGAACACGAGCGTGCCCCCTCCGGTGACCTCGACCGGAGGGGGCACGACGCAGGAGGACGTCAGACCGCGAGGGCCTGCTTCACCTGGGCGAGGCTCGGGTTCGTCATCACGACCTCGTCACCGCCGACGGAGGGGACCACGCGCACCGTGGGCACCGTCTGGTTCCCGCCGTTCGCCTTCTCGACGAAGGCCGCGGACTCCGGGTCATGCTCGATGTTGATCTCGGTGTACGCGATGCCCTCGCGGTCCAGCTGACTCTTCAGCCGACGGCAGTAGCCACACCACGTGGTGCTGTACATCGTCACAGTGCTCTGCATGACTCTCGCGCTCCTTCGGCGGCTCGGGGAAGTCCTCGATGCGGGAGGAACGTACGTGAAAGCGCAAGTATTCCCGCCGGGTGCCGCACGGCTCCCCGTGATGCCCGCCGCATTAGTACGACCGCGAGGCCCTCCCTGTGGACAACCGGCTCATCCGTCTCCGGCGACCTGGCAGCATGGCTGTGTGACAGCAGCAACGCACTCCACCCTCTTCCCACGGGTACCGGACTCGGCCGACGCGGTGCTCGAAGGGCTCGACCCCGAGCAGCGCGCCGTGGCCACCGCCCTGCAGGGACCGGTGTGCGTACTGGCCGGCGCCGGCACCGGCAAGACCCGGGCGATCACCCACCGGATCGCCTACGGGGTGCGCGCGGGCATCCTCCAGCCCTCCAGCGTGCTCGCCGTCACCTTCACCAACCGCGCCGCCGGGGAGATGCGCGGCCGGCTGCGCCAGCTCGGGGCCGTCGGCGTCCAGGCCCGCACCTTCCACTCCGCGGCACTGCGTCAGCTCCAGTACTTCTGGCCGAAAGCGATCGGCGGCTCCCTGCCCCGGCTCGTCGACCGCAAGATCCAGTTGGTCGCCGACGCGGCCGTCGCCTGCCGCATCCGGCTCGACCGGGGCGAGCTGCGGGACGTCACCGCGGAGATCGAGTGGTCCAAGGTCACCCAGACCGTCCCGGCCGACTACGCGGCCGCCGCCGCCAAGGCCGGCCGGGAGTCCCCCCGCGACCCCGCCGAGATCGCCCAGCTCTACTCCGCCTACGAGGACCTCAAGCGCGAGCGCGCCGTCATCGACTTCGAGGACGTGCTGCTGCTGACCGTCGCGGTCCTGCAGGACCGGCACGACATCGCCGAGCAGGTCCGCGCCCAGTACCAGCACTTCGTCGTCGACGAGTACCAGGACGTCAGCCCCCTCCAGCAACGCCTGCTGGAACTGTGGCTCGGCGAGCGGGAGAACCTGTGCGTGGTCGGCGACGCCAGCCAGACGATCTATTCGTTCACGGGCGCAACCCCCGACCACCTGCTCGACTTCCGCACCCGCCATCCCGGGGCCACCGTCGTCAAGCTGGTCCGTGACTACCGCTCGACCCCCCAGGTCGTCCACCTGGCGAACGGCCTGCTCGCCCAGGCCCGTGGCCGGGCCGCCGACCACCGGCTGGAGCTGGTCTCCCAGCGCGCCGCGGGGACCGAGCCGGTCTTCACCGAGTACCCCGACGAGCCCGCCGAGGCGGAGGGTGCCGCCCGCCGCATCCGTGAGCTGATCGACGCGGGGGTCCCGGCGAGCGAGATCGCCGTCCTGTTCCGGACGAACGCCCAGTCCGAGACCTACGAGCAGGCCCTCGCCGACGCCGGCGTGCCCTACCAGATGCGAGGGGCCGAGCGGTTCTTCGGCCGTCCCGAGGTGCGCAAGGCCGGCATCGCCCTGCGCGGCGCGGCCCGCTTCGGCGGCAACGACACCCTCCTCGACGACGCCCCCGACCTGCCCTCCCAGGTGCGCGCCGTGCTCTCGGGCGAGGGCTGGACACCCCAGCCGCCGGCCGGTTCCGGAGCGGTCCGGGAGCGCTGGGAGTCACTGGCCGCGCTGGTGCACCTCGCCCATGACTTCGCCGCCGCCCGGCCCGGCGCCACCCTCGCCGACCTCGTCGCCGAACTCGACGAGCGGGCCGGCGCCCAGCACGCCCCGACCGTCCAGGGCGTCACCCTCGCCTCGCTGCACTCGGCCAAGGGCCTGGAGTGGGACGTCGTCTTCCTGGTCGGCGTCGCCGAGGGCATGATGCCGATCACCTACGCAAAGACCGACGAGCAGATCGAGGAGGAGCGCCGTCTCCTCTACGTCGGTGTCACCCGCGCCCGCGAGCGCCTCCATCTCTCCTGGGCGCTCTCCCGGTCACCCGGAAGCCGGCCGAACCGTCGCCCCAGCCGTTTCCTCCAAGGGCTGCGTCCCGGCTCGAACGCCGCCGCGGGCCGTGGCGGCGCGGTCGGCACGGGAGGTGTGGAGCACGGCTCGTCCGGGGCGGCGTCCGCCTCGGACGTCCGGCGTCCGAGGCGCGGGCAGCGCAGCCCCGCGCGCTGCCGGGTGTGCGGCCGCACGCTGACCGACGCGGGCGAGATGAAGCTGATGCGCTGCGAGGACTGCCCCACCGACATGGACGAGGGCCTGTACGAGCGGCTCCGTGAGTGGCGCGCCGACCAGGCGGGACGCAGCGGGCAGCCGGCTTTCTGCGTCTTCACCGACAAGACGCTGATGGCCATCGCCGAGACGGTCCCCGACGACGCGCACGCACTGGCCAGGATCCCCGGAGTGGGGATGCGCAAGCTGAGCCGCTACGGAACCGATGTCCTGGCCATCTGCGCAGGTCGTGACATCGACGGGGAACGGGATCAGGACTGATCCCAACTCGTCGGAAAAATAGTTTGCGCATGCCCCGGCAATCCCCATAGGTTCTTAGGCACGGGGACGGTGGCCTTCTCCAAGGCCCTGACTCCGTGTTGTACTTGCATATCCGCGGACCGGCTCACCCCGGTCCCCTAGACGCCGAGAGGAGGCGAGTCCAGTGATCAGCATCAACACCAGCACCAGCGTCAAACTGACCGATCGCTCGGCCGTCTCCCTGTGCATGCTCGGCGCCTCGAACCAGGGCACCGGTCTGTCCGGCATCCGTGCCGCACACCTGGCGTCCTCCCTTGCTCCCGCGGCTCCTGCCGTCCGTGAGCGCGATGAGCGACCGACCGAGGCACTGGAAGCGGTAGTGGCACAGGCGAAGGCCTATGCCTTTGCGGCAGCCGGTGCCGGATTCCGGAAGCAGACGACGCAGCACCACCTGATGTGGGCCTTCCGTGGGCCAGAACCCTGGAGTGATCCAGCCTGATCCGATCAGGCCGGCGCCTTCAGGGCCGCGGAACCCCATCCGGGATCCGCGGCCCTTCTGTTTTCCCTCAAGCGGGGAGAACGAAGCGCCCCGGGACAAGAAAAGACCCCGGTACCAGCCGCCACCCGGCCGACCGGCCGGAAACGACCAGACGAGGAAGACGACCCGTGCAACTCGAAGCGCACGTCCCGTTCGTACCGCCTTCCGACACGATCCCCAAGCCCGGCTCCACGGAGGACCCGACCTTGACTCCGCTCACCGCGCTCACCGCGCTCGACGACGCCATCGAGAACCTCGGCGTACCCGTCCCGTGCCGCTCCTACGACCCGGAGGTCTTCTTCGCCGAGTCGCCGGCGGACGTCGAGTACGCCAAGTCCCTCTGCCGCACCTGCCCGCTGATCGAGGCCTGCCTCGCCGGCGCCAAGGAGCGGCGCGAGCCCTGGGGCGTCTGGGGTGGCGAGCTGTTCGTCCAGGGAGTTGTCGTCGCCCGCAAGCGGCCGCGTGGCCGCCCGCGCAAGAACCCGGTCACGGCATGAACACCCCAGGAACGATCGACCGCCCCCTCACGCACGACCCCCAGAAGCAGGCCCCGATGATGCCGTCCACTCACGAGCCCGCAGGCTCCGCGACCGAAGACTTCACCACCAGCGGTGCGAACGACTCGCGCCAGAACAGGACCCGAGAGATGCAACTCATCCCAGAAGCCCTGGCCCGTGCGCATATGCACGAGCGACTGCAGGAGGCGCAGCGGGAGCGCCGGGCCGCGGGCCTGGTGACCGCTCGCCGGATGCAGCGCCGGGCCGAGCGCGCCTCCCGGCGCGCCCGCCGCGCGCTCGCCATGGCGGTCATGCAGTAACCGGTACCACCTGAAGCGGCGGTCTCCCCAGTCCGGAGGCCCAGCTCTCCCCGCGGGGGGGGGGGGGGGGGGACCGCGGCCCCCCCCCCCGGGGGGGGGGGGGGGGGGGGGGGGGGGGGGGGGGGGGGGGGGCCCGGCGGGGGGGGGGGGGGCGG
>NZ_JBIRYZ010000006.1:0-275444 GCF_044390325.1 Streptomyces sp. NPDC018964 | reverse complement strand
TGGGCGTAATGGCTTACCCGGCTCCCCCCTGACGCGGGGGTCCCCCCCGCCCGCCGCCCCCGCTCCCCCCGGGGGGGCGGGCCGTTACACCCGCCCCGCCCCCCGCGGTGCGTCGTGCGGGGCGGGCCGTCGGGAGCGGCGTTGCCGTCGCCGGGCGACGAGTCCCCGGTGTCAGTGACGACGGCGGTGCCGCGGCGGGGCCGGAGCCGCCGGTGTGTGCCCGCTGCGGCACCCGCGCCGAGGGACAGCAGCCGACCTGGTCCTTCTCCGCGGAGGAGGACACCCGCCGTCACTCCTGTGCGGTGCGCTCCCGCGACGACCCGCGGGCGATCGGGGGCCGCCCGGGCCCGCGGTGGTGGCAGGGGCAACCCGTGCCCGCGGCGCTCGACGTGCCCCTCGGCGCCGTCAGGCCTGGGCGGCCGGTTCCTCCGCCGCCGGTTCCTCCGGGACGAAGCCCGGCAGCCACTCCTCCAGTTCCTCCCGCAGCCGCACCGTCGCCCCCAGCTGACAGAGCACGCCGATCGTGCTCAGGGTCACCCGGTGGATCAGGAGGTAGGCCGGGGGAAGGTTGAGCTGCTTGGCCAGCTGGTAGGCGGGGGAGCGGGGGTCCGCTATCCGGGCCGCCTGGCTCCGGATCCAGCCGCGGGTGAAGGTGAACTCGTCGGCCTGGGCCGGCTCGATGATCGGCAGGAGGTAGTCGAGGACGGCGTCGGGGTCCAGCTCGATCGACTCCTTGACGAAGCCCTCGGCGCAGAGCATCTCGTAGACGGCCTCCGCCTCGCCGTCCAGCGTCATCCGCAGGGCCTCGCCGATGGGCTCGGGCAGCCCGCCCGGGAGCCGGTCCACGGTGCCGAAGTCCAGTACGCCCAGACGCCAGTCGTCCTCGCCGCCCGGACCGCCGGGCAGCAGACGGAAGTTGCCGGGATGCGGGTCGGCGTGCAGCAGACCGGTGCGGGCAGGACCGGAGAACAGGAAGCGGGCCAGAAGCTGGCCGGCCCGGTCACGCTGGGCCTGCGTGCCGTCCGAGATGATCTCCGACAGTGGTGTGCCGTCCATCCACTCGGTGATCAGCACCTGCTCGCACTGGTGGACCACATCCGGCACGACGACGTCGGGATCGTCGTCGAACTCCTCGGCGTGGGCCCGCTGGGCCCGGGCCTCCAGGCCGTAGTCCAGTTCTTCGGAGACCCGGTCCTTGAGCTCGGTGATCAGCGGCTTGACGTCCATGCCGGGGATGAGCGGCCCCAGCAGACGGGCGAAGCGGCTCAGCTGGTTCAGGTCGGACAGCAGGGCTTCGCCGGCTCCCGGGTACTGCACCTTGACCGCCACCTCGCGGCCGTCGTGCCACACCGCCCGGTGCACCTGGCCGATCGAGGCCGCGGCGGACGGCTTGTCCTCGAACTCCAGGAACAGCTCCTGCCAGCCCGCGCCCAGCCGCTCCTCCAGCACCGCGTGGACGGTACGGGTGGGCATCGGAGGGGCGGCCTCCTGCAGCTTGGTCAGCGCCGCCCGGTAGGGACCGGCGACTTCCTCCGGCAGGGCCGATTCGAAGACCGACAGGGCCTGGCCGAACTTCATCGCACCGCCCTTGAGCTCGCCGAGCACCTTGAACAGCTGCTCGGCGGTGCGCTGCTGGAGCTCGCGGCCGACAAGCTCCGCGGACTCGCCCACGATCCGCTTGCCGAGCCCCCAGGTAGCCCGCCCGGCGAAGCCGAGCGGGAGCGCGGCCAGCTTGGCGGTCCGGGTGACCGCCTTGCGGGGAAGATCAGACATGCGCCCTCCAAGTCCCTGCCGGCCGCTTCGCGTCCGCCTTGCGGCGCCACTCCTCCGACGGCCCGTGCACGGTCATTGTCTCGTGTGACCCCCCGTCCCCGGAGGTGTGTTCTCCCTTACCTTTTTCCGGATCTGTGCGCGCGGCTCCGCACGGGCAGGCCGGGTGCGGCCGGACCGGGCGCGCGTGCCAGCGCAGAGCGGGGAGGGAGACCTCCCAGCGTGCGCCGGCGCTGGACGGGACCCGGCCGTCCAGGAAGGCGAGCGCGTGAGCGGCCGCGAGTCCGGCCACCGTCGTGGCCAGCGTCACGTCGCAGGCGCCCACCCGGCGCTGCCGACCGGAGCGCCACTGGGCGGCCAGGCGCGGCCAGACCGGGTCCCGGTCGGTGCGGTCCTGCTGGAGACAGCCCGCACAGCTCGTCTCGCCGGGCAGGACCAGCGGGCCGACCACACCGGTCCCCTCCACGACACCGGCGTAGAGGTGGGGTGTGCCCGAGGTCACCAGGGTTTCGGCGGCCGCCGGGTCGGGCGCGTGCACGGCGACGTCGTCCCGCGGGGCGAGGACGACCAGACCGAAGCCGGGGTCGCCCTCAGCGAGGGGAGACCGGGCGGTCCGGCGCGGCGGGCGGTCCGGGGCGGCCCGGCGCACCGCGCGGCGGGCCGCCTCGTCCCTGCGGTCGCCGACGGCCTCGGCGGGCAGCCCGCCCGGCGCGACGTCCCACGGCTCGACCCGCCCGACGTCGCGCACGTCGACCTCGTGCACCCCGGCCCCCGACAGCAGTGCCGCGAGGGTGGTGCCCACCCGGCCCCCGCCCCTCACCTGCACCCGCATACTGCGGCGCGCCGCCAGCCGACGGAGCGGGTCACCCGGTTCGGAGGTGATCAGGGCGAGGGACGCCAGATCCGGACGGAGCCGGTCGAGCACCTCCGGTCTCTCCCGCAGGGCCTCGGCGTCCGGCCCGCCGCCCCGCGAGTCGTCCAGCAGCCCGGCCCGCGACAGCCGGCGCACCAGCCGGTCGACATGCCCCTCGGGCAGGTCCATGCGCCGTGCCTCCTCCCGCAGGAGCTCCAGCCCGCGGGTGCCGTCGAGCAGGTCGAGGAAGCTGCCCGTGGCCGTGTCCACAGGACCCAGCGTCAACGCGTGCGCCGGTGTCATCCCGAACTGCACGGTGTTGAGATCGCGCCATCCGCGCCGAAGCGCGGGCTTGACCATCGGATGCATGACAGGCCCCCGTATGTCCCGGATCGTCCCCGTTGGACGGTCGAGCCCTTCACGGCTCGTCCGACACGTGCCAGCATGCCGGGACGGGGCGAGGACTGCCGAAAGTTGTCCACAGGCAGCAGGATTCATCGTATAAATCCGGCGCCCGGTGGGGGGAACGCCATGGAACCGTTCCGGAGCCAAGACTTCCCCGTGTGCAGCGGGTACCGTCGGGGCGTGCCCGCCGACCCACTGCACCGCGCCGGAACGCCACAGCGCAGCACGACGAGCCAGCCGACGAACGGCTCATGGGCGAGCGCGATCGAGGTCCGCAGGAGCGCCCGCCGCCGCAGAACGGTCTCCGCGTACCGCGAGGGCGATCGCACCGTCGTACTCATCCCTGCCCGGATGTCCGAGGCGGAGGAGCAGCGCTGGGTGACCGTCATGCTCGACAAGCTGGCCGCGCAGGAGAGCAGGCGGACCCTCGGGGACACGGAGCTGGCCGAGCGCGCCCGGCGGCTGTCCGACCAGTACTTCGACGGGCGGGCCAGGCCCGTCTCGGTGCGCTGGGTCACCAACCAGAACACGCGCTGGGGCTCGTGCACCCCGTCCGAGGGAAGCATCCGGCTGTCGCACCGGCTGCAGGGCATGCCCGAGTACGTCGTCGACTACGTCCTCTGCCATGAGCTGGCGCACCTTCTGGTGCCCGGACACGGCCCGCGTTTCTGGCGGCTGCTGGAGGCGTATCCGAGGACCGAGCGGGCCCGCGGCTACCTCGAAGGGGTGGTCGCGGCCGCGCGGCTGCCGCATGTGCCGGGTGCGCGGGATGCGTGAGCACGGCCCGAAGTGAGCACACCGTAGGCCTGCGCACGCGTTGTGTACCGGGTCTGTACCGACTTCATCCGGTGTCCGGGTTTGCCGTTAGCCTGGCGCGACGCACTCACATTCGGGATGGGGGACGGTCGTACGTATGGCCAGGGAATTCCAACGCGGCCACAAGGCCAGGATCAGTGACCTCACGGCGGGTACGGATCTGTACGTAGGCGTGCAGATCTCCGGTCCGGGGCTGACCTTCGACATCAGCTGCTTCGGTCTCGACGCCGACGAGCGGCTCTCCGACGACCGTTACTTCGTCTTCTACAACCAGCCGAAGTCCCCCGAGGAGTCCGTTCAGCTCCTGGGCGCCCAGGCGGGCGACACGGAGTCGTTCCGCGTGACGCTGGACCGGATCCCGCAGCAGATCAGGAAGCTGTCCTTCACGGCGACCCTCGACGGTGCCGGGCAGATGTCGCAGATCGGTCCCGGGTACATCCGTATCGTCGCGGGCGGCGAGGAGGTGGCCCGGTACCCGTTCAACGGCTCGGAGTTCTCCACCGAGCGGGCCGTGATGCTGGGCGACTTCTACTTCAAGGACGTCTGGCGGTTCGCCGCCGTCGGGCAGGGCTTCGACGGTGGGCTCGACGCGCTGCTGCGGAACTTCGGCGGCGAGGTCGCCGAGGACGAGCCGGCCGCCGCCCAGCAGCAGCCGGAAGCGGGCGGAGCCGCGCCCGGTTTCGCCCCGCCCGCCCAGGCCACCGCCCCGCCCGCGTTCGGCGTACCCGCAGGCGCCGCGCCCGCTCCGGCCCCCGCGCCCCAGCCCGCCGCACAGGGTTTCGCGCCGCCGCCGGCCCCCGCGCCTTCCGCACCGCCGGTGCACACCGCGCCGACCATCGTCGCCCCCCTGCACACCCCGCCCGGCGGCTCCCCGGTGCCGCCCCCGGCGCCGGCGCCCGCGCCCTACGGCCAGCCGGGCCAGCAGCCGCCGTACGGCCAGCCCGCCCCGCCGCCTCCGGGCTACGGACAGCCGCAGGCCCCGCAGGCACCTGTCCCGCCGCCCGGTTACGGACAGCCGCAGGCCCCCGCCCAGCCGCCCGGTTACGGACAGCCCACACCCCCTCCGGGCTACGGCCAGCAGCCCCCGCCCGGACAGCCGCCCGGCCAGCAGGCCCCCTACGGAGCACCCCAGGGCGCACCGCAGGGCTCCGGCGTGCTCGGCGCGCTTCAGCAGTTCAAGGAGACGCCCACCGGTCAGCGCTGGACGCAGCAGAACAAGAAGCTCGTCCGCGTCGACCTCGGCATCGGCGAGCAGCCCGTCCTGGCCCGGCAGGGCAGCATGGTGCTCTACCAGGGCAAGGTCGACTTCAGCTACAAGGGCGCCGGCTTCTCCGGCCGCATCGTCGGCAACGCCACCGGCCAGGAGATGCAGCTGATGCGCTGCACCGGCAAGGGCCAGGTGTTCTTCGCCGAGAACTCCACGATGCTGCACCCGATCGAGCTCCAGGGTGACGCCGTGTGCGTCTCCGCCGAGAACGTCCTCGCCTTCGACGAGGGCCTCCAGTACGAGGTCCGCCGCATCGAGGGGCACGGCATCCCGGGCGGCGCGCTGTTCACGATGCAGTTCCAGGGGACCGGCACCATCGTCGTCAAGACCCACGGCACGCCGGTGGTGCTGCCGGTCACGCCCACCACGTTCGCCGACTGCAACGCCGTGGTCGCCTGGTCGGCCGCCTCCCAGGTGGTCGTCTCCAGCCAGGTGCGGATGCGCCGCAACTCCTACCCCGGCGACACCGGGGAGAGCGTGAACCTCCAGTTCAGGGGCGCACCCGGCAACTTCATCGTCGTCCAGCCGTACGAGATCTAAAGGGAGCCCGTCATGAACCAGCCACTCGCGGGCTACGCCCCCGCCCCCGTCACCGCCCGCATGGAGAACCACGGCAACCACATGGCGAAGATCGCCATGCAGACCGGGAACGACCTCCTCGCGCGCGTGGGCTCGATGGTCGCCTACGAGGGGTTCGTCCAGTACGAGCCCAACCCGCCGGCCGTCCGCCAGATCGCCAAGGACTGGCTCACCGGTGAGGGCGCGCCGCTGATGAAGTGCTCCGGCGACGGCCTGCTCTACCTCGCCGACTACGGCGCCAACGTCGTCGTGATCAACCTCAACGGCGACGGCATCTCCGTCAACGCCACCAACCTGCTCGCCTTCGACGCCCACCTCACGTGGGGCGTGGAGCGGGTCAAGGGCCTGGCGAAGTTCGCCGGACAGGGCCTGTGGAACACCAGGATCTCCGGGCAGGGCTGGGTCGCGCTGACCTCGCGCGGCAAGCCGATCGTCGTGGACTGCGGCGGAGGCGACGACGAGACGTACGTCGACCCGGACGCCCTGGTCGCCTGGTCCCCGAACCTCAAGGTGAAGGGCAAGCGCAGCTTCCGCGCCCAGTCGCTGATCGGCCGCGGCAGCGGAGAGGCCTACCAGATGGCCTTCTCCGGTCAGGGCATCGTCGTCGTCCAGCCCAGTGAGGACAGCACCGACCGCCTCCGGGTCCGGGGCTGAGGGGGAGCAACCACACCATGCAGAGCCCGCTTTTCGCCTTCAACGACCAGCAGACCCAGGAGCGCTGGAGCCTGCAGAACCAGCAGATGCTCCGCGTCGCCCTGGAGGGTCACGACGACGTCCTCGCCCGCAAGGGCACCATGGTCGCCTACCAGGGACTCGTCGAGTTCGACGCCGAGTTCCAGGGCAACAGCGCGTCACGCGCGCGTGCGCAGACCGGTGAGGGACTCGACCTGATGCGCTGCCACGGGCAGGGCACCGTCTACCTCGCCAACCTCGCCCAGCGCATCCACGTCATGGAGGTGGAGCAGGACGGGCTGACGGTCGACAGCAGCTACGTGCTCGCGATGGACTCCTCGCTGCACCACGAGGTCATCGCCGTCGACAGCCTGTACGGCATCTCCGGCTCCGGGAAGTACCAGCTCAACATCACCGGCCGCGGCAAGGTCGCCCTGATGACCTCGGGCATGCCGCTGCTGATGCAGGTGACACCGGACAAGTACGTCAACTGCGACGCCGACGCGATCGTCGCCTGGTCCACGTCCCTGCGCGTGCAGATGCAGGCCCAGACCCACTCCTCCGGGGTGTGGCGGCGCCGCGGCAACACCGGCGAGGGCTGGGAGCTCAGCTTCATGGGCAACGGCTTCGCGCTCGTCCAGCCCAGCGAGCTGCTGCCGCCGCAGAACGCCCAGATCGGCTCGGGCGTCGCCGCCCAGTACGGTGTGGGACAGCAGGGGGCCCGCGGCCAGAACCAGGGCAACGTCTGGAGCTGAACGCACCGGTGAGGGGCGGCCGCCACGGCGGCCGCCCCTCACCGGTGCGTCAGATGCCCAGTCTCGTCCGGGTCGCTTCCACCAAACGGGTGACCGAGGTGTCGGCCACGTCCGCCACCTCGTCGTACGGGAACCAGCGCAGGTCGAGGGACTCGTCGCTGATCGCCTCGACGGATCCGGACGGAGCCAGCGCCGCGTACTGGACGTCCAGGTGCCAGGCACACGGTGTGTGATGACGGTCCAGACGCACGGGGCCGCCGGGGACCAGGGTCAGTCCCGCGATGCCGGACTCCTCCGTCGCCTCCCGCAGGGCCGCCGCCGCGAGCGAGACGTCACCCGGCTCGCAGTGCCCGCCCATCTGGAGCCACATCCGCAGCTTCCGGTGCAGGGTCAGCAGCACCCGGCCCCGCTCGGGATCGATCACCAGGCCGCTGGCCGTGATGTGGCCGTCCGCACAGGCCTTCCACATGCCGTCCGGATGCGCCGCGAGGTGGTCCAGATAGGTCTGGCGCAGTTCGGGCTGGTCCTCGTACCCCTTGAGCACGAGGACCGCGTCGTCGTGGAGGCTCACTCGGCGTCGTCGCCCTTGTTCTCGCTCTTGTCCTCGCCCTCGTCCTTCTTCTTGAGGTCGGGCTTCCCGCCGGCGGCCTCACCGAGCATCTTGTCCAGCTCGGAGAAATCGATCTGCTCGCGGTGCACGAAACCGTCCGGATCGTCCAGGTCGGTCGCCGTCGGCAGCATGTCCGGGTGCGCCCACAGGGCGTCCCGGCCGTCGACCCCGCGCGCGTCGGTGAGCGAGGCCCACAGGCGCGAGGCGTCGCGCAGCCGGCGCGGACGCAGCTCCAGGCCGATCAGCGTGGCGAACGTCTGCTCCGCCGGGCCGCCCGAGGCGCGGCGGCGGCGCAGCGTCTCGCGCAGCGCGTCGGCCGACGACAGCCGCGGCTTGGCCGCGGCGTGCACCACGGCGTCCACCCAGCCCTCGACGAGTGCCAGCGCCGTCTCCAGACGGGCCAGGGCGGCCTTCTGCTCCGGCGTGTCCTCCGGCTGGAACATGCCCTGCTGGAGGGCCTCCTGCAGCTGCTCCGGATTCTGCGGGTCGAACTGCCCGACGACGTCCTCGAGCTTGCCGGTGTCGACCTTGATCCCGCGCGCGTAACCGTCGACGGCGCCGAACAGGTGCGAGCGCAGCCACGGGACATGCGCGAACAGGCGCTGGTGGGCGGCCTCGCGCAGGGCGAGATACAGCCGCACCTCCTCCTGGGAGACGCCCAGGTCCTTGCCGAACGTCTCGATGTTCAGCGGCAGCAGCGCGGCCCGGCCGGCCGGGCCCAGCGGCAGGCCGATGTCGGACGAGCCGACGACCTCACCGGCGAGCACGCCGACGGCCTGCCCGATCTGCGTGCCGAACATGGCGCCGCCCATGGAGCGCATCATGCCGATCAGCGGGCCGGCCATGGCCTGCATCTCCTCCGGCAGCACATCGCCCATCGCGTTCCCGACGCGCTCGGCCACCGGGTCGACCAGCTCCCGCCACGCCGGGAGGGTGGCCTCCACCCACTCCGCGCGGCTCCAGGCCACGGCGGAGCTGGCCCCCGACGGCAGGGAGGTCGCGTCGTCCAGCCACAGGTCGGCCAGACGGACCGCTTCCTCCACGGCCCTGCGGTCGGCGGGCCCGACGCTCGCGTCCTTCGAACCCTCCGTCGTGCCCTGCGAGACGGTCTGCCGGGCGATCTGCTTGGCCATGTCCCAGTTCACCGGCCCGCCCTCGTAGGAGAGCATCTGGCCGAGCTGCTGGAACGCTGCGCCCAGGTCGGTGGGGTTCAGTGACCCGAACATCGCGGCGAACGGATTGTCCGCGCCCGGGCCGCCAAAGCCTCCGGCTCCGGGCACGCCGAAGCCGAACGGGTTGGCCGGGCCCTGACCACCACCGCTCTGCGGGTCCTTCTTCTTGCCCTCGTCGCCGTCGTCCGGCTCCTCCGGCGGAAGGCCGAATCCGAATGGGGTGTCACTCACGGGTTTCCTCGGCTGGTAGGGCCACCGGTTCTTTCCGGCGGCACGGCTGCCCGACAACACCACCCAGCGTAGACACCTGAAGCGGTTCGAGCCTCGGTGCTTCGCCGACAGCAGGCCTGCGGCAGGATGGATGCCACCTGGTACGCACGCGTCGCTCGCGCTCGTACTGAAGACAACCGCTGGAGACGCCCGGTGAGTTCCCCAGATCCACAGGTTCGCGCAGCGCGAAACGGCCCGACCGCCTCCGCGGCGCGCGGGCCCGTCGTCGCGGTCACCGGTGCCGCGTCCGGCATCGGCGCGCTGCTCACCGCGAGGCTCGCCGCCTCGGAGGAGATCAAGCAGGTCATCGCCATCGACGAGCGGCGCGGCGAGTGCGCCGAGGCGCGCTGGCACATCCTGGACGTACGGGATCCGGCCATCGCGGACAAGCTCCGCGGGGCCGACGTGGTGGTCCATCTCGCGCTCGACCTCGATCTGGAGACCGATGCCGCCGCCCGGACGGCCTACAACGTACGGGGCGCCCAGACGGTGCTGACGGCCGCCGCGGCCGCCGGAGTGCGCCGCGTGGTGCTGTGCACGTCGGCGATGGTCTACGGGGCGTTGCCGGACAACGAGCTGCCGCTGTCCGAGGACGCGGAGCTGCGGGCCACGGCGGAGGCGACGGGCGTCGGCGACCTCCTGGAGATCGAGCGGCTCGGCCGCCGGGCGCCCAGGGCGCACCCGGGGCTCAATGTCACGGTCGTGCGTCCCGCCGTACTGGTGGGAGGCACCGACACCGCGCTGACCAGGTACTTCGAGTCGCCCAGGCTGCTCGTGGTGGCCGGCTCGCGGCCCGCGTGGCAGTTCTGCCACGTCGAGGATCTGTGCAGCGCCCTGGAGTACGCCGTCCTGGAGAAGGTCGACGGCGAGCTGGCCGTCGGCTGTGACGGGTGGCTGGAGCAGGAGGAGGTCGAGGAGCTCAGCGGGATCCGGCGGATGGAGCTGCCGTCGGCGGTCGCGCTCGGCGCGGCGGCCCGGCTGCACCGGATCGGTCTCACCCCGTCCCCGGCCGGGGACCTGGCGTACACGATGTACCCCTGGGTGGTGAGCGGGAGCCGGCTGCACGACGCCGGGTGGCGGCCCGCGCACACCAACGAGGAGGTGCTCGCGGAGCTGCTGGAGGAGGTGTCCGGCAGGCACACGGTCGCCGGCCGGCGGCTGGGGCGCAAGGACGCGACGGCGGCGGGCGCCGCAGGAGCGACGGTGGCCCTGCTGGGCGCGGCCGCGGTGGTGCGACGGGCGCGCAGGGCCCGGCGCCGGATCTGACGTGCCTCCCGGGGGCTCCGCACGGGCACGCGCGCGTACCGGGCGGTGACGCCGTTCCGCGTTGTCGCCGGCGTGGGGCACGATGGGGGCATGGCATCCACGCACGAACACCCGGGTGAGCAGGCCGCACAGGACCCGATCAAGCTGATCTCGATCCGCGACACGCCGCTGTCCGTGGACGAGGTCCTCCGCGCGGTCGGGGACGACGCGGCCGGCGGGACGGCGCTGTTCGTGGGGACCGTGCGCAACCACGACGGGGGCGCCGACGTCGACGAGCTCGGCTATTCGTGCCACCCCAGCGCCGAGGACGAGATGCGGCGGATCGCCGAAAAGGTGGCCGCCGAGTACCCCGTTCGGGCGCTGGCCGCCGTGCACCGGGTGGGGGACCTCCGGGTCGGTGACCTGGCCGTGGTCGTCGGCGTGTCGTGCCCGCACCGGGGGGAGGCCTTCGAGGCCTGCCGGAAGTTGATCGACGACCTCAAGCACGAGGTGCCCATCTGGAAGCACCAGAGATTCTCCGACGGGACCGAGGAATGGGTGGGGGCCTGCTGAGCAGGCCCGGACCTCCGGTTGCGTAACCCCACCCCTGGCGTGAGCGTTGTCACTGCTGATGGTTAATCTGCTGATCAGTCAGTGTTGCGGACGCTCATGGGGTTGGGAGGTCGGCATGGCGGCGCTTGCCTGGTTGCTGATTCCGCTTGTGGCCGCGATCGGAGCGGGACTGTGGGGCAGTTGGGCCAATCGCACCCGCAAGGTGCGGGGGGACGGCCCCGAACTCATCGGTTACGCCCGGTTCCGCGAGGCCATGGAAAAGTCGCACTCGGGTAGCTGAAGGCCAAAGAACAGCAGGTCACAGCATACGAAGCGAGCAGGGCCGCCCGTCCGGGCGGCCCTGACGGTGCGCTGACAGGCATGTCCCGTACTGTCGAGGCATGCCACGCCGCACCGCGACGATGCTCGCCTCCACCCTGATGCTGATCGCGCTCCTGTGCGCGGGAGTCTTCATCCCCGTGCCCTACTCGGAGATGTCCCCGGGGCCGACGGTGAACACGCTGGGCGAGCACGACGGCGAGCCGGTGCTGCAGATCGACGGTCACAAAACCTACCCGGCGGACGGTCACCTCAACATGACCACGGTGCGGGTCACCAGCGCCGACTACCGGATGAACCTCGTCGAGGCCGTCTACGGATGGCTCGCGCACGACAACAAGGTCGTTCCGCACGAGACCCTCTACCCCGACGGCAAGACGGAGGAGGAGTCCACCCAGGAGAACGCCGAGGAGTTCAGCCAGTCCCAGGAGAGCGCCAAGGTCGCGGCCCTGAGGGAACTCGACGTCCCGGTGGAGTCCTGGGTGATCGTCTCCACGGTGGTCAAGGGGTCCCCGTCCGAGGGCAAGCTGCACGCGGGCGACGTGATCAAGGCCGTCGACGGCAAGGCGGTGAAGGAGCCGGCCGACGTCGCCGAGCGGGTGACCGAGCACGAGCCGGGCGAGGACGTGGTCTTCACGATCGTGCCGGCCAAGGAGCAGGCCGCCGCCGAGAAGGAGGACCGGACGGCGACGAGGACCGAGAAGGTGACGATCACCACCACGGCCTCCGAGGACGGCGGCGAGAAGCGCGCCATCGTCGGGATCTCCGCCGGCACCGACCACACCTTCCCGTTCACCATCGACATCAAGCTCGCCGACGTCGGCGGGCCGAGCGCGGGCCTGATGTTCGCCCTCGGCATCTACGACAAGCTCACCCCGGGCAGCCTGACCGGCGGCGCGTTCGTCGCCGGCACCGGCACGATCGACGACGACGGCAAGGTGGGGCCGATCGGCGGGATCCAGATGAAGACGGTCGGCGCGCGTGACAAGGGCGCCGAGTACTTCCTCACGCCCGCCGACAACTGCGCGTCCGCCGCCGAGGACACCCCCGAGGGCCTCACCCTGGTGAAGGTCGACACCATCGGTGACGCCCTGGACGCCCTGAAGGACATCCGCTCCGGCGACACCTCGGACCTGCCGAGGTGCACGGCCTCCTGACCGGCCCCGCTACTCCTCGAACGTCGCCGCCAGCGCCTGAGCCAGGCCCGGCACGAGCTCGGAGCCGGTGAGGACCTCCGTGGCGGAGTCCTTCTCCCGCAGCCGCAGAGCCGACTCGCGGGCCCCGTCGCGCAGCACCGCGACCGTCATCCGGACCTCCTGACGCTCCGGGTGCCGCGCCACCCACTTCGTCAGCGCGGCCTCGTCCAGGTCCTCGGGGACCTGGGCCTCGGCCGACGGCGGCAGCATCAGCCGTTCCACGGTCAGGGCACAGCCGGTCACCGCGTCGGGCCAGGCGATGGTGCCCAGGAACTCGTCGAGCGGCTTGCCCGTTGGAATCTCGTCCTGCTCGATCGGGGTGAGTGCGGTCGTCTCCTGCTCGTCGCCCAGACCGAGCCGGTCCGCGAGCGAGGGCTGTTCGGCCCGCAGCCGGGCGGTGTCGACGAGGGCGAACAGGCGGGCGGGCTGGTCCCAGCCGAGGCCGGAGACGTACTCGTCGATCTCGAGCACGGCCCGGGTGAGCGGGTTGGCCGCCATGGGTGTGTTGGACATGGTCACAATCCTCTCTCGTTCCCGGCCGGAATCGGGAACCGAGTAAAGGGTGAGTAAGTTGCATAGGTGTGGGCCTGCGAACACGGGGGACCACACACGGTCCGTGAAGACGCGGGCCTGACGAATCAACAGCGAACTTCGAGGTGCCTACCTTGGCTTTCCAGATGCCGGACCGCGGCGGAGGCCCGACGGGGCCACGGATCAGAGTGGGCCGCCCGTCCCGGCGGGTCCGGACCCTGCTCATGACACTGGGCGTCCTGGCCGTCCTCGGCATGGTGTTCACCATGTTCGCGGGCTTCTGGACCGACTGGTTGTGGTACCGCTCGGTCAACTACTCGTCGGTGTTCACGACGACCCTGTGGACCAAGATCGGACTGTTCTTCGTCTTCGGTCTGCTGATGGCCCTCGCGGTCGGCTTCAACGTCTGGCTGGCGCACCGGATGCGGCCGCCGCTGAGCGCCATGTCGATGGAGCAGCAGAACCTCGACCGGTACCGGATGGGCATCGCCCCGTACAAGAAGTGGCTGCTGCTCGGCATCACCGCGCTGGTGGGCCTGATCGCCGGCGCCTCGGCGTCGAGCCAGTGGCGGACCTGGCTGATGTGGGTCAACGGCGTGTCCTTCGGCCAGAAGGACCCGCAGTTCAAGCTCGACGTCTCCTTCTACGCCTTCGACCTGCCCTGGTACCGGTTCCTGCTCGGCTTCGGCTTCGCCGCCACGATCCTGGCGCTGATCGCCGCCGCGCTCACCCACTACCTGTACGGCGGGCTGCGCATCACCAGCCCGGGCGCGCGCGCCACGGCCGCGGCCACCGGACACCTGTCGGTGCTCCTCGGTGTCTTCGTCGCCCTGAAGGCGGTCGCCTACTGGCTCGACCGGTACGGACTGGCGGTGAAGTCCAGCGACTTCAGGGCCACCGACAGCTGGACGGGCCTCAGGTACGTCGACGCGAACGCCTATCTGCCGGCCAAGACGATCCTGTTCTGCATCGCCGTGATCTGCGCGCTGCTGTTCTTCGCCACCCTGTGGCGGCGCACCTGGCAGCTGCCCGTGATCGGCTTCGGCCTGATGGTGCTGTCGGCGATCCTCATCGGCGGCCTGTACCCGGCCATCGTGCAGAAGTTCCAGGTCCAGCCGAACGAGCAGGCCAAGGAAGCGCCGTACGTCGAGAAGAACCTCAAGGCCACGCGTGAGGCCTACGGCATCGACGACTCCAAGGTCACCGACTACCCGGGCACGAGCCAGACCGAGGACAAGACCCGGCTGCGGGACGAGGTCACCGACACGGCGAGCATCCGGATCATGGACCCGAACATCGTCTCGCCGACGTTCCAGCAGCTCCAGCAGATCAGGAACTACTACGCGTTCCCGACCAACCTGGACGTCGACCGGTACCCCATCGGCGGCGAGGAGCAGGACACGGTCATCGGTCTGCGCGAGCTGAACCTCGACGGCATCCCCAAGCGGAACTGGATCAACGACCACTTCCGCTACACCCACGGGTACGGCGTCGTCGCGGCCGAGGGCACCAGCGTGGACTCCGGCGGCCGTCCGGACTTCATCGAGTCCGACCTGCCGTCCAAGGGGGACCTCCCGGAGTACGAGCAGCGCGTCTACTACGGCGAGCGCACCACCACGTACTCGATCGTCGGCGGTCCCCAGAAGGAGATCGACTACTCCGACGAAAGCGGCGAGAAGACGTACAGCTACCGGGGCGACAGCGGGGTCGACCTCGAGAACCCGGTCAACCGGGCCGCCTACGCGGTCGCGTTCGGCGAGCCGCAGATCCTGTACTCCGGGGCGATCGGCGAGGGGTCGCGGATCCTGTACAACCGCACGCCCAAGGAGCGCGTCGAGGCGATCGCCCCGTGGCTGACCATCGACGGTGACGCCTACCCGGCGGTCGTGGACGGCCGCATCCAATGGATCGTCGACGCCTACACCACCACCAACGGCTATCCGTACGCGTCGCGGACGACCCTCGGAGACACCACGGCCGACTCGCTGACCGCCACCAACGACCAGCGTGCGGTGGTGGCCCAGCAGAACCAGGTCAACTACATCCGCAACTCGGTGAAGGCGACCGTCGACGCGTACAGCGGCGAGGTCAAGCTCTACCAGTGGGACACCCAGGACCCCGTCCTGAAGACCTGGATGAAGGCGTTCCCGGACACGGTGGAGCCGAGGACCGAGATCTCCGGCGAGCTGATGGCCCACCTGCGGTACCCGCAGGACCTGTTCAAGGTGCAGCGCGAACTGCTGACCCGCTACCACGTGAAGGACGCCACGACGTTCCTCTCGGGCAGCGAGGTGTGGCAGGTGCCGGACGACCCGACCAACAAGACGGGCGACGCGGTGCCTCCGTACTACCTGAGCATGAAGATGCCCGACCAGGACGAGCAGACCTTCTCGCTCACCACGACGTTCACGCCGAACGGCCGTGACAACCTCAGTGCCTTCATGGCGGTGAACGCCGATCCGGGCACCGAGGACTACGGCAAGATCAGAGTGCTGAAACTGCCGAGCAGCACCACGGCCGCCGGACCCAAACAGGTCCAGAGCCAGTTCAACTCCGAACAGGACATCGCCGAGTCCATCAGGCTGCTGAGAGGCGGCGACTCCGAGGTCGAGTACGGCAACCTCCTGGCGGTCCCGCTCGACGGAGGACTGCTCTACGTGGAGCCGGTCTACGTGCGCGGTGGCGGACTGAAGTACCCGCTGCTGCGGAAGGTGCTGGTGACCTACGGAGGCCAGACCGCCTTCGAGGACACCCTCGACCAGGCACTCGCCAAGGTCTTCGGGGGTGAGGGCACGACCACCGAGCCACCGGGCGAGGACGAGGGAACCGGCGAGGAGGAGGGCACGACGCCACCGCCGACGTCCGACAACCCCACGGTCCAGGAGGCGCTGAACGACGCCCAGAAGGCCTTCGAGGCCGGTCAGGAAGCCCTGAAGAAGAACGACTGGGAGGCCTACGGCCAGGCGCAGAAGGACCTGGAGGACGCGCTGCGCAAGGCTGAGGAGGCCCAGTCGGCCGAAGGGGGCGGCGGCGGGGAGAGCGGCCCCGCTCCCGACGCGAGCCCGAGCAGTTAGCGAGCAGGCTGGTCAGATGCCCCTCCCGCGCCGTGCTACGGTTGCAACACAACGGCGCGGGGTGGAGCAGCTCGGTAGCTCGCTGGGCTCATAACCCAGAGGTCGCAGGTTCAAATCCTGTCCCCGCTACTCAGGTCGCGAAGTCGGCGACGTCAAAGGCCCGGATTCCTCCAGGAATCCGGGCCTTTGTGATGGGCGAACGCATGTACCTGGGCGAGTGACGGCCGTGCCGCCGACGGGAGTTGGCGGATCTGTGTTTGACTTGTCTCTCTGTGGGCATGTCGACAAAACGCTGTAGTGACCTCACTGACTGCGGTATACCAGGTGTACCCAGGTTGCAGGTGGTGCGACGATGGATGGTATGGGGGACAAGGCAACTCTGTTCAGGACAGGGCGTTTTGTGCAGTCCTCCCCTCGGGAGGAACCCCGCGACGAGACGGGGGAGGCCGCCGACGAGGCGGCCGAGGAATTGCGCCGGCGGATCGCCGCCGAGGCCGGCGACGTCGAGGCGATGAGCGTCCTCGGCGCCATGCTGCTGCGCCGCGGTGATCTCGACGGAGCCGAACCCCATCTGCGTGCCGCCACCACCGCGGGCGACCGCGCCGCCGCCAACAACCTGGGTGTCCTGCTGCACCAGCGGGGTTACGCCGACGAGGCCGCGGGCTGGTGGCGGATCGCCGCCGTGGCCGGATCCACCGCGGCGGCCCACGCGCTCGGCCGCCACCACCGGGAGCGGGGGGACGAACCCGCCGCCGAGTACTGGCTGCGCCAGTCCGCCGAACAGGGCCACACCCTCGGCGCGTACGCCCTCGCCGACCTGCTGGAACACCGCGGGGACACGGCCCAGGCCGAGCGCTGGATGCGGGTCGCCGCCGAGCGGGGGCACCGGGAAGGGGCGTACCGGCTGGCCCGCGCGCTGGACCGCAGGGCCGCGCGGGAGGGCGACGACGGTGCCGCGGCGCTGGTGCGGGAGGCCGAGCAGTGGTACCGGCAGGCCGCCGCGCGGGGACACCGCCGGGCCGCGCTGCACCTCGGGACGATCCTGGAGCGGCGCGGCGAGCTCAAGGAGGCCGGCCGCTGGTACCTGACCTCCGCCAAGGACGGCGAGCCCCGTGCCGCCTGCGCGCTCGGCTTCCTGCTGCGCGACGCCGGGGACACCGAGAACGCCGCCGTGTGGTGGCTGCGGGCCGCGCAGGACGGCGACGGCAACGCCGCCAACGCGCTGGGCGCGCTGCACGCCGAGCGGGGTGAGACCCAGACCGCCGAGCGCTGGTACCGGGCCGCGATGGACGCCGGTGACATCAACGGCGCGTACAACCTCGGGCTGCTCTGCGCCGACCAGGGCCGGACCGCCCAGGCCGAGCAGTGGTACCGCCGGGCCGCGTACGCCGGTCACCGCGAGGCGGCGAACGCGCTGGCGATCCTGCTGCTGCGGGCCGGGGACGAGACCGGCGCGGAGCCGTGGTTCTCCAAGGCCGCGGAGACCGGCAGCGTGGACGCCGCCTTCAACCTCGGCATCCTGCACGCGGGCCGGGGCGAGGAGCGGTCCGCGCTGCGCTGGTACGAGCGGGCGGCGGCCGCAGGACACATGGAGGCGGCGCTCCAGGTCGGGATGGCGCGGCTGCGGGAGGGCGAGGAGGGCGAGGCGGAGCGGTTCCTGCGGTGCGCGGCGGGCGGGGGGAGCGCGGAGGCCGCGTACCGGCTGGCGACGGTGCTGGACGCCCGCAGGCCGCCGGAGCCCGCGCACGAGCTGGGGGAGCCGGTGAACCGGCGCAGCGAGTGCGAGGAGTGGTACGAGCGGGCCGCCTCCCAGGGTCACCGGCGGGCGCAGGTACGGGTCGGGATGCTCGCGGCGGCCCGGGGGGACGTGGTGGAGGCGGCGCGCTGGTACCGGGAGGCGGCGGAGGCCGGTTCGCGCAACGGCGCCTTCAACCTGGGGTTGCTGCTGGCCCGTGAGGGCAGTGAGCCGGAGGCGGCCGTGTGGTGGACCCGGGCGGCCGACGCGGGGCACGGGCGGGCTGCGCTGCGGCTCGCGCTGGTCTACGCGCGGCGGGGGGAGCTGGCGGAGGGGCAGCGGTGGGCGGAACGGGCGGCTGAGCTGGGGCCGGCGGCGGTCGCGGAGCGGGCCACTCGGCTGCGGGACGCGCTGCGTGAGGAACTGTCCGCGTGAGGCGGCGCCGGGCTGAGCGGGGTGTTGCGCGGCCCGGCGTCTGCGGGGCGCCTCCCCCGCTCTCGGTTTCGCTCGAGCGGGGAAGGGACTCCCATCGCCCACCCGTGCCGCCCTGGGGGTACCTCCCGGGCCCTTGAGGCGTTGGGGAGGCACGACTGCCCGCGGCTACGCGGCGGGGTGGTGCGGCTGTCCGCCGTGGCGTGTGGAAACGGATTTGCTTCTGTCGGACGTCTTGACGTAGTGTTCCATTCATCGACGCGGGGTGGAGCAGCTCGGTAGCTCGCTGGGCTCATAACCCAGAGGTCGCAGGTTCAAATCCTGTCCCCGCTACTGAAGGCCGAGGGCCGGAATCCGATAGGGTTCCGGCCCTCGGTGCGTACGGCGTATCCGGACGGCAGAAGAGAAACCCCGGCACCCATCGGTGCCGGGGCTCGCTCGTATGTCTCAGGCGGCCGCGCAGTTCGGGCAGACTCCGCGGTACGTCACCTCGACGTCGGAGACCGTGAAGCCGAAGCGCTCCGTGTCAGGGAGGTCGGCCAGCGGATTGCCGGTCGGGTGGACGTCGCGGATCGCGCCGCACCGCGCGCACACCAGGTGGTGGTGGGGGCGGTGGGCGTTGGGGTCGTACCGCTTGGCCCGCTTGTCCGTGGCGACCTCCAGCACCTCACCGAGCGAGACCAGCTCGCCCAGGGTGTTGTAGACGGTCGCCCGGGAGATCTCGGGCAGCTTGGCGACAGCCCTGGCGTGCACCTCGTCGGCCGTCAGGTGGACGTGTTCGCCGTCGAGGACCTCGGCCACGACACGGCGCTGCGCGGTCATCCGCCATCCACGTCCACGGAGCCGATCCAAAAGGTCACTCATAGGCACCAGCCTAGCAGCAAGGGGACAGAAATCCCGAATGGGTGTGACTTTGGAGCTTTGTTTGACTTAGACATTGTCCATTGTAGGATCGGGGTCGGACTTGGCCAAGGCACGGTTTGGTCAGCAAGGACGCAGGAGGCGCACGTGACGCAGGGACCGCTCACCACGGAGGCCGGTGCCCCGGTTGCCGACAACCAGAACAGCGAGACCGCGGGCGTCGGCGGCCCGGTCCTCGTTCAGGACCAGCTCCTCATCGAGAAGCTGGCCCACTTCAACCGCGAGCGCATCCCGGAGCGCGTGGTGCACGCCCGCGGTGCCGGCGCCTACGGCACCTTCACGGTGACCGCCGACGTCACGCGGTACACGCGGGCCGCGTTCCTCTCCGAGGTCGGCAAGGAGACGGAGACCTTCCTGCGCTTCTCGACGGTGGCCGGCAACCTGGGCGCCGCGGACGCCGTGCGCGACCCGCGCGGTTTCGCGCTGAAGTTCTACACCGAGGAGGGCAACTACGACCTCGTCGGCAACAACACCCCGGTGTTCTTCATCCGGGACGCGATCAAGTTCCCGGACTTCATCCACACCCAGAAGCGCGACCCGTACACGGGCTCGACGGAGGCGGACAACGTCTTCGACTTCTGGGGCCTGTCGCCGGAGTCCACGCACCAGGTGACCTGGCTGTTCGGTGACCGCGGCATCCCGGCGTCGTACCGCCACATGGACGGCTTCGGCTCGCACACCTACCAGTGGAACAACGAGGCCGGCGAGGTCTTCTGGGTCAAGTACCACTTCAAGACGGACCAGGGCATCAAGAACCTGACCGCCGAGGAGGCCGAGATCCTCGCGGGCAAGGACCCCGACTCCCACCAGCGGGACCTGCGCGAGGCCATCGAGCGCGGCGAGTTCCCGTCCTGGACCGTCTACGTCCAGGTGATGCCGGCGGCCGAGGCGGCCACGTACCGCTTCAACCCGTTCGACCTGACCAAGGTCTGGCCGCACGCGGACTACCCGCTGATCGAGTTCGGCAAGCTGGAGCTCAACCGCAACCCGCAGAACATCTTCGCCGAGGTCGAGCAGTCGATCTTCAGCCCCGCCCACTTCGTGCCGGGCATCGGTCCCTCCCCGGACAAGATGCTCCAGGGCCGCCTCTTCGCGTACGGCGACGCCCACCGCTACCGCGTCGGCATCAACGCCGACCACCTGCCGGTGAACCGCCCGCACGCCACCGAGGCGCGCACCAACTCCCGTGACGGCTACCTGTACGACGGCCGCCACAACGGTGCGAAGAACTACGAGCCGAACAGCTTCGGCGGCCCGGTCCAGACCGGCCGTCCGCTGTGGCAGCCCGTCCCGGTGACCGGCGTCACCGGTGAGACGGTCACGCCCGTCCACGCCGAGGACAACGACTTCGTCCAGGCGGGCAACCTGTACCGGCTGATGACGGAGGAGGAGAAGGAGCGCCTGGTGAACAACCTGGCGGGCGCCATCTCCGGGGTCACGCGCGACGAGATCGCCGCCCGCGCGATCAACAACTTCCGCCAGGCGGACGAGGACTTCGGCAAGCGGCTGGAGGCCGCGGTCCAGGCCCTGCGCGGCTGATTCCAGCGCTGGACCGCTTGTCGAAACACGGGCCGGACCCCCTCGCGGGGTCCGGCCCGTTCCGCATGCCACTACGCCGGCACCCGCTGGACCGGCCGCTGAGGCGCCCAGCAGCGGATGATGTCGCGGACCGAGACCACGCCGGCGGGCTCGCCCCGGTCGAGGACGATCAGATGGCGGAAACCGCCGTGGGCCATGGCGGTGGCGGCCTCCTCCAGGGTCCAGGACGGGGCGGCGAACACGACGTCGGCGGTGGTGTGGGCGTGGGCGTGCTCGGTGTCGGGGTCCTGGCCGAGCCCGACGGAGTTGAGCACGTCCCGCTCGGTGAGGATGCCTATGCCGGTGCCGTCGGGATCGAGGACCACGGCCGCGCCCACCCGGCGGGCGGACATCAGGGCGGCGGCCTGGCGGAGGGTGTGGGCGGGGCCGATGGTGAGGACCACGGTGCTCATGGCGTCACGGACGAGCATGGATGGAGCCACCTCCTACCGGAAAACGCGAGGTCACGGGCGTGGAAGTCCGATCGTTCGCGATTTCACAAGTTCACAAGTGGGGGGACTCTCAGAGTGGCAGGTAAAGCGGGGGTCAACAAGAGGGCGCGTGCGGCCGGCCGGGGGCGCGCACGCTCACCCCGTGCCGCTCAGTAACGCTGGTTGAGGTACCCCAGCAGCTCGTCGTGCAGCAGCCCGTTCGACGCGGCCGCGTTGCCGCTGTGCGGCCCCGGGCGGCCGTCGAGCCCGGTGAAACTGCCGCCCGCCTCCGTGACCACGATCGCGGTGGCCGCCATGTCCCACAGCGACAACTCCGGCTCGGCGCACAGGTCCACCGCCCCCTCGGCGACCATCATGTACGGCCAGAAGTCGCCGTACGCGCGCGTGCGCCACACCTCGCGGGTGAGGTCGAGGAAGCCGTCCAGGCGTCCCTGCTCCTCCCAGCCGCTGAGCGAGGAGTACGCGAAGGAGGCGTCGGACAGCTCGGAGACGCGGGAGACCCGCAGCCGGGAGGCCGACGACAGACTGCGGCCGCTGAAGGCGCCGTGCCCCCGCGCGGCCCACCAGCGACGGCCGAGGGCGGGGGCGGAGACCACCCCGACGACCGGCTGGAAGCCCCCCTCGCCGGCCTCCATCAGGGAGATCAGCGTGGCCCACACGGGAACCCCGCGCACGTAGTTCTTGGTGCCGTCGATCGGGTCGATCACCCAGCGCCGGGGCCCCGTGCCCTCCACCCCGTACTCCTCGCCCAGGATCGCGTCCCTGGGGCGGGCGCGTTTGAGGTGGCCGCGGATGAGTTCCTCGGCGGCCTTGTCCGCCTCACTCACCGGAGTCATGTCCGGTTTGGTCTCCACCTTGAGGTCGAGAGCCTTGAACCGTTCCATCGTCGCGGCGTCGGCGGCGTCCGCCAGGACATGGGCGAGACGCAGGTCGTCGAGGTAGTCGGGCATGCAACGAACGGTATCCGCCGAGGTCGGTGCGGGGCCACCGGGGGGAGGGGCCCGAGAACCCTTGACAGTGCCCGACGGCGCGTCAAATCTAACCGCGAGGTCGGCCGCTCGCCCCGAGGGAGGCGAAGATGCCCACAGCGCGGGAAGCCCTGCTGGACGCCGCTTACACGGCACTGGCGCGTCGCCCGTGGTCCGCGGTGCGGATGGTGGACGTGGCCGCCGCGGCCGGGGTCTCCCGCCAGACGCTGTACAACGAGTTCGGCAGCAAGGACGGCCTCGCCCGGGCCCTCGTCCGCAGGGAGGCCGACGGCTACCTCGCCGGCGTCGACCGCGCCCTCGCCGGCCACTCGGACCCGCGCGACCGGCTGACCGCGACCGCCGAGTGGATCACTGCCGGCGCCCGTGGGAACGCCCTGGTCCGCGCCATGCTCACCGGCTGCTGGGACGCCCGCCTGCCCGCCCCGGGTCTCGCGGCCGTGGCGTCGGGATCCGCCGCGCCCGCGCAACGCCGCGCCGACGGCCCGCTGCCCTCACCCACCGACCTCGTCGCCCTCGTCCGTGACCGTGCCGTCGCCGTCCTGGCCGGCCCCGGCGTCCCCCGGTCCGACACCGCCGACCTGGCCCGCTCCTGCGAGCTGGTGGTCCGCCTCGCCCTGTCCTGCGTCGTCGCGCCCCCGGCCGGCACCGGCGTCGCCGACCTGGTGCGCGGCGCCCTGCACCGGCCCTCGGCGGTGTTGTAGCGGGGCTCAGTGCGCGGACCCCGACAACTGCAGCCCGATCACGCCGACGATCACGAACGTGATCGACACGATCTTCAGCGTCGACACCAGGTCCCCGAGGAACACCATCCCGTAGATGGCCGTCCCCGCCGCTCCGATGCCCGTCCACACCGCGTACGCGGGCCCCACGTCCAGCTTCTTCAGCGCCAGCGTCAGCAGCCCGAAGCTGCCCAGCGCGAACGCGCAGAACGCGACGGTCGGCCACAGCCGGGTGAAGCCGTGCGACAGCTTCAGGCACACGGCGAAGCCGGTCTCGAGCAACCCGGCCACTATGACCAGCAGCCACGCCATGTGTCGTCCTCCCGCATTCCCCACATACAGTGACCGCTTCGCCAGGTTCGGCGGGTTCGGGTCCGGCTCGGTGCGATTATGCACTTACCGCCCGGCGGTCACGACAAACAACGCGGAGGTCAGTCGCCCTCCGTGCGCTCCCGCGTCGCCAGCAGCCGGCGCAGCGAGTACAGCCGCGCCGGATCCGCGTGCCCCCCGGCCACCCACGCGTCCAGCGCGCAGTCCGGCTCGTCGTGACCGCACGCGCGCGGACAGCCCTCCGTGCCCGGCTCCAGATCGGGGAAGGCGTGGATCACCCGGGACGGGTCGACGTGGGCGAGCCCGAAGGACCGCACCCCCGGCGTGTCGATCACCCAGCCCTCGGCGCCCGACAGCGGCAGCGCCAGCGCGGACGTCGTCGTGTGCCGCCCCCGCCCGGTCACCGCGTTGACATGTCCGGTCGTACGCCGCCGCTCCTGCGGCACCAGCGCGTTGACCAGCGTCGTCTTGCCGACCCCGGAGTGCCCCACGAACGCGGTGATCCGGCCGTCCAGATGCTCCCGCACCCGGTCCGCCGCCTCGCCGCTCTCCAGTTCCGCGCGGCTGGTCACGACGTACGGGATGTCGAGGTCGCCGTAGAGCTCCAGCAGCTTGTCCGGCGGCGCGAGGTCCGACTTGGTCAGCACCAGCAGCGGCTCCAGGCCGCCGTCGTACGCCGCGACCAGGCAGCGGTCGATCAGCCGCGGACGGGGCTCGGGGTCGGCGAGGGCGGTGACGACGGCGAGCTGGTCGGCGTTGGCGACGACGACCCGCTCGTAGGGGTCGTCGTCGTCCGCGGTACGGCGCAGCACCGACGCGCGCTCCTCGATCCGCACGATCCGCGCGAGCGTGTCCTTCTTCCCGGACAGGTCGCCCACGATCGCCACCCGGTCGCCGACCACCGCCGCCTTGCGGCCCAGCTCGCGGGCCTTCATCGCCAGCACGGTCCGGTCGTCGACGAGGCAGGTCAGCCGGCCCCGGTCGACGGTGAGGACCAGTCCCTCGGCCGCGTCCTCGTGTTTGGGCCGGATGTGGGTGCGCGGCCGGTTGCCCTTGCGGTTGGGGCGGGAGCGGATGTCGTCCTCGTCGGTGTGCTTGCCGTAGCGGCGCATGGTGAACCCCTACGCCCCGAGCATCCCGGTCCACAGCTCGGGGAAGTCCGGCAGGGTCTTCGCCGTCGTCGCCACGTTCTCGATCCGCACGCCCTCGACCGCGAGGCCGATGATCGCGCCGGCGGTGGCCATGCGGTGGTCCTCGTAGGTGTGGAAGACCCCGCCGTGCAGCCGGCGCGGACGGATGTGCAGGCCGTCGGCGGTCTCGGTGACGTCACCGCCGAGCTCGTTGATCTCCTTGGTCAGCGCGGCCAGCCGGTCCGTCTCGTGCAGCCGCAGGTGGGCCACGCCCCGCAGGGTCGACGGGGAGTCCGCGAGCGCCGCCACGGCCGCGATGCCGGGCGTCAGCTCGCCGACCTCGCCGAGGTCCACGTCGATGCCGTGGACCGACCCGGAGCCGGTGAACACGAGCCCGAACTCGGTCAGCTCGCAGGAACCGCCCATCTCGGTGAAGATCTCCCGCAGCCGGTCACCGGGCTGGGTGGTACGGGCCGGCCAGTCCGGGATCACGACCTTGCCGCCGGTCACCAGCGCCGCCGCCAGGAACGGCTGGGCGTTGGACAGGTCCGGCTCGACGGTCAGGTCCCGGCCCAGCAGGGCGCCCGGCGTGACCCGCCAGACGTTCGGCTCGCCGCCCGACTCGGGGGTGTCCACCTGGGCACCCACCGCGCGGAGCATGTCGACGGTCATCCGGATGTGCGGCAGGGACGGCAGCGTCGCGCCGGTGTGGCGGACCTCGACGCCCTGGTTGAAGCGCGGCGCCGACAGCAGCAGGGCGCTGACGAACTGGGAGGACGAGGACGCGTCGACCTCCACGGTGCCGCCGTCCAGGGCGCCGCCGCCGTGCACGGTCATCGGCAGCGCGCCACGCTCCTCGTCGTCGATCCGGGCGCCCAGCCGGCGCAGCGCGTCGATGACGCCGTTCAGGGGACGCTCGTACGAGCGGGGGTCGCCGTCGAAGCGGACGGGGCCGTCGGCGAGGGTGGCGACCGGGGGCAGGAACCGCATCACCGTGCCGGCGTTGCCGACGTCGACGGTGGCCGGACCGCGCAGGCCCGTGGGGAGCACCCGCCAGGCCTCGCCGGTGCCGTCCGGGCCGACGCCCTCCTCGATCTCCACGCCCATCGCGCGCAGCGCGCCGGCCATCAGCAGCGTGTCGCGGGAGCGCAGCGGGCGGCGCAGCCAGCCCGGCTCGGAGGCGAGGGCGGCGAGGACGAGGGCGCGGTTGGTGACCGACTTGGACCCAGGCACGTGGACCGTCGCGTCGACGGCTCCGCTCGCGTGCGGGGCGGGCCAGAGGGCGGTGTGCGTGGGGTTCGGGGCCATGGCCCCACTTTATAAGGAGCCCGGGAGGCGGGCTGTGTTTCGGGTGCGGCCACGTGGCGGCCCGGCGCACCCGCGCGGCGGAGCCGCGGGCCGCACCGCGTGCGGGGCGGGCGAGGACGGCCCGGCGCACCCGCACGGCGGCACGGTCCCGGGCCCCCTTCGGGCCGGCTGCTCGCGCCTCGCCGGCAGCGCGCCGTGGCCTACAGGTCCAGCAGCCACCTGCCCCCGCCCAGCAGGGAGCACAGCGACACCGCGTGGAACAGGAAGAACCACAGCCCCGCCGGGACGTGCGTCAGCCTCGACAGCTGGTCCGCGTCCGAGTCCCCCGCGCCGCCGCGTGACCGCTTGGCCTGGAGCTCGAAGGCCGGGCGCACTCCGCCCAGGAGCAGGAACCAGACCACGGCGTACGCGAACGCCGCCTGCACCTGGGGCCCGGTCAGCCAGGACACCAGGACGAACGTGCCGCCCGTGACCAGCACCGACACCGCCCCGTACGCGTTGCGGATCATCACCAGCATCGCCACCAGCAGCGCCGTGGCCAACCACAGCAGCAGCGTGATGCGGCCGGCGCCGAGCAGCGCGGCGCCGCCCAGGCCCAGCAGCGGGGGAGCGGTGTAGCCGGCGGCGGCCGTGAGGATCATGCCGATGCCGTGCGGTTTCCCGCGGCTGACGGTCAGGCCGCTGGTGTCCGAGTGCAGGCGTATCCCCGTCAGCGTGCGGCCGGTGAGCAGCGCCACCAGCCCGTGCCCGCCCTCGTGGGCGATCGTGACGGCGTTCCGGGACAGCCGCCACAGCCCCTGCGGTACGACGACGACGGCCGCGGCGACCAGGGTGGCGACGACCACCCACACGTCCGGGTCGGGCTGGGTGCCGGAGACCTCGTCCCAGAGGGAGGCGAATGAGGCGGACGCGGTACTGACCATGCTTTCCATCTGTTTCCGATTGCTCCCTCTGCCCGGGCGTGCGGAGTCTGGCAGTGTTGCACGTATGTGCGGACGGTATGCAGCGAGTCGCAGGCCCGAGGATCTCGCGGAAATCTTTGAAATCGCCAAGTGGGACCCGGAGGAGACCCTGGAGCCCGACTACAACGTGGCGCCGACCAAGGAGGTCTACGCCGTACTCGACCGTGCCCTGAAGGACGCGGCGGACCCGCGCCCGGTTCGGCAGCTGCGGAAGCTGAGGTGGGGCCTGGTGCCCTCCTGGTCCAAGACGCCCGAGGGCGCCGCCCGGATGATCAACGCCCGCGCGGAGACCGTCCACGAGAAGCCGTCCTACCGCCGCGCCTTCTCCTCCCGGCGCTGCGTCCTGCCCGCCGACGGCTACTACGAGTGGGTCACCGGCAAGCAGGAGCGGGACCTGGAGGTCGAGGGGAAGAAGAAGCGGCCCCGCAAGCAGCCCTACTTCGTGACGCCGGCCGACGGCTCGGTGTTCGCCATGGCCGGGCTGTACGAGTTCTGGCGGGACCGGACGCTGCCGGACGACCACCCCCAGGCCTGGTGGGCGACGTGCTCCGTCATCACCACCGAGGCGGAGAGCGGCCCGCTCGCCGCCTCGCCGGCGGACGGCCCGCGCACCCTCGCCGAGATCCACCCGCGGATGCCGCTGATGCTCACGCCGGACCGCTGGGACGCCTGGCTGGACCCCGCCCGCACGGACGTCGAGGAGCTGCGCGGACTGCTCGCCCCGCCCCCCTCCGGCCTGCTGCGCGCCTACCCGGTCGCCACGGCCGTCAGCAACGTCCGCAACAACGGACCCGAGCTGCTGACCGAGCTGGCCGCGCCGGAAGAGGGCACACTCTTCTGACGTGACCCCCGACACGGCAGACACGACCGTCACCACCGAGACCGTCGAGACGGAGGCGGGCCCCGCCCGCATCACCTGGCACCGCGCACGTCGGCGCGCCCGCTTCGTCCTCGCGGTGGGCCACGGCGCCGGCGGCGGCATCGAGGCCCGGGACCTGAAGGCGCTCGCCGCCGGGCTGCCCGCGCACGGCGTGACCGTCGCCCTGGTCGAACAGCCCTGGCGGGTGGCCGGCAAGAAGGTGGCCCCCGCGCCGAAGACCCTCGACACCGGCTGGCGCGGCATCTGGCCCGCGCTGGCGGAGCCGGGCCTGCCGGTGGTCTCGGGCGGGCGCAGCGCCGGCGCCCGCGTCGCCTGCCGCACCGCCGCGGAACTCGGCGCCCACGCCGTCCTCGCCCTGAGCTTCCCCCTGCATCCGCCGGGCAGGCCCGAGAAGTCCCGCGCCGCCGAGCTGCTCGGCGCCGGCGTGCCCACCCTCGTCGTCCAGGGCGGCAACGACCCGTTCGGCAGGCCCGGGGAGTTCCCCGAGGGGAGGTTCGAACTGATCGAGGTCCCCCACGGTGATCACGGCTTCGCCGTGCCCGCGCGGGCGGACCTGACACAGGAGGAGGCCGTGACGGTGATCACGGACGCGGTCGTGCGGTGGACCGCCTCACTCGGGTGAGGCACCGGGAATGCCCGCGCGGATCCCGCTGTTGGGACGGACGTACATGCCGGTCAACGGCATCGCCGTCGTAGGAGAGGAAGTCCGCCGCATGGGTTCGACCTTCTGCCCGAGTCGCAGTGCCCGCGCCGATCTGGACTGGACGGTGCTGCACGCGGCCAAGACCGCCCCTGTTCGGGCGGCGGGCGGACCGGATCGTCGTCTATCCTCCGATTCGGGTGAGGCCGCCTTCGGTCTCACGACAACTCTGGAGGAGGTGGGTCCGGTTCCCGGTACCGGCGCAGGGACCGAACACGGCCAGGCGGAGCAGCCCGAGGGCCGGGGCGGCACGGGCGCGGAGTCGACCGCGGAGCGCAGCGCGCGCTTCGAGCGGGACGCGCTCGAGTTCCTCGACCAGATGTACTCGGCCGCCCTGCGCATGACGCGCAACCCGGCCGACGCCGAGGACCTGGTGCAGGAGACGTACGCCAAGGCGTACGCGTCCTTCCACCAGTTCCGCGAGGGCACCAACCTCAAGGCGTGGCTGTACCGGATCCTCACCAACACCTTCATCAACTCGTACCGCAAGAAGCAGCGCGAACCCCAGCGCAGCGCGGCCGAGGAGATCGAGGACTGGCAGCTCGCGCGCGCCGAGTCGCACATGTCCACGGGTCTGCGCTCCGCGGAGTCGCAGGCGCTGGACCACCTGCCCGACTCGGACGTCAAGGAAGCGCTCCAGGCGATCCCGGAGGAGTTCCGCATCGCGGTGTATCTCGCCGATGTCGAGGGCTTTGCCTACAAGGAGATCGCGGACATCATGGGGACACCCATCGGTACGGTGATGTCCCGGTTGCACCGCGGCCGCCGTCAACTGCGCGGCATGCTGGAGGACTACGCGCGTGAGCGCGGACTGGTCCCGGCCGGCGCCGGAGAGTCGAACGAAGCGAAAGGCTCGGGGTCATGAGCTGCGGAGAGCCGCACGAGACGGATTGCAGCGAAATCCTCGATCATCTCTACGAGTTCCTCGACCGTGAGATGCCGGATTCCGACTGCGTGAAGTTCGAGCACCACTTCGAGGAGTGCTCGCCGTGCCTGGAGAAGTACGGGCTCGAGCAGGCGGTGAAGAAGCTGGTCAAGCGCTGCTGCGGGCAGGACGACGTGCCGGGCGACCTGCGCTCCAAGGTCATGGGCCGGCTCGAACTGATCCGCTCCGGCCAGGCCGTCCCCGACCAGGACGTCACGGCCTCGCCGGTCGCACCGCAGGAGTCCTGACACTCCGCGGTTCCCCGACCCCTGTGTCACTCGAACGTGCTAATCCGCGGGTTATCGGCCCGTGGAGGCACACCTCGTCGCCCTAGGCTCCGGAGTCTGACAGGTGACAGGCCGGGTGTCGGCGGGCACGGTCGGGGAGGGGTTCATGGAGGCGTTACCGGCGCGGGCCCGCGTATATGTCGTCCGCGTCACCGTGCTGGGCCTGCTCTGTCCGCTGTCCCTGGTCCCCTCGGTCCCGGTGTCCCCGCCGGGCGGGGCGCGCTTCTCCTGGTGGGCGGTCGCCCTGCTCGCCGCGGTGTACGCGGGCTGCGAGCGCTTCGCCCGGTCGCGCCCGGCCACCGCCCCGCACCCGGGCGGAACCTTCCACCCCGTCCTGCTCGCCGGGGCCTTCCTGCTGCCACCGTCCGCCGCGGCGCTGGTCGCGCTCCCCGGAGCGCTGCTGCTCCCCGTGGGACGACGCCCGTACCTGGCGCGCAGGCTCTGGCGGGCCGGCCGGCTGGTGCTCGCCGTCTGGGCCGCGAGCCGGGTCCACCTGGCGGTCGGCGGCCGGGACGCGGTGGCGGACTGCGACGTCCCGGGCGCGCTCGGCACGGCCGGGGCCGCGGTGCTGGCGTTCTGCCTGGTGCTGACCCTGCTGGACGGCGGCGTCCCGGCGCCCGGCGCGCTCCCGCGCGGGAGGCGGATCCCGGCGGTGGCCGCCCGGTGGCGGCTGTTCCTCGGGTCGCTGGTACCGAGCGCCGTGCACGGCCTCGCCGGACTCATGATGGCGCTGCTGTGGCGCAGCCCCTACGGTCCCGTGGCCGCGCTGCTCGTGCTGCTGCCGATGGGCGTCTCCTGGTGGGCGTTCGCCCAGTACCACCAGGAGCGGGCCGCCCATCAGGCGACGATCCGCGCCCTCGTCCAGGCCGTCGACATCAAGGACGGCTACACGCGCGGGCACAGCGAACGCGTCGGACGCGCGTCCATGATGATCGCGCGGGAACTCGGCATGGACGACGAGCGCGTCGAGGTGCTCCGCTTCGCGGGCATCCTGCACGACGTCGGCAAGCTCGGCGTACCCACCCGGCTGCTCACCAAGAACGGTCCGCTGACCCCCGAGGAGCGCCGGGTGATCGAACTGCACCCCGAGTACGGGCACGAGATGGTGCGGGGGATCTCCTTCCTCGGCGAGGCCCGCGCGGCGGTGCTGCACCACCACGAACGGCTGGACGGCGCCGGCTACCCCTACGGACTGACGGGCAGTCAGATCCCCGAGTCCGCGCGGGTGGTCGCCGTCGCCGACGCCTTCGACGCGATGACCTCCACCCGCTCCTACAGCAGGGCGCGGCCCGTGTCCGTGGCGCTGGAGGAGCTCCGGCGGTGCGCGGGCACCCACTTCGACCCGCGGATGGTGGCCGCGCTGATCCGGGCGATCGGCCGGGACGGCTGGCATCCGGCGGTGACCGCCGACGAAGCACGCCCCGCCCCCGGTGACACCCACCCCGCCCCCGACGCCACCCGGCCGGTCGCCGGTGTCCCCGGGCCCGCCACGGGCGGCAGCCGACCGGCTCCCGGTGACACCCGGCCCGCCGACGGCGGCACGCGGTCCGCCACCGGGGACATACGGCCCGCGGCCGCGCCCGGAGCCGCCGCACCGGTCACCGGCCGGCCCGGGGCGCGCCGATGAGGCCCCGGCTCCACACCGTCGTCCACCTGTGCGCCGTCGTCCTCGCCACCGGTTCCCTCGGCGTCACCCTCTACGAAGGTGTCGAGGAGCGCGGTGCCGCCCTCGCCTTCGGGGTGCTCGTCGCCGTCGGCGAGCTCACCCGGCGCGACGGGACGCGGATCAGGGAGGCGGCGCCGCTCGCCGCCGCGGGCTCCCTGTCGTACGCGCTGCTCGGCGAGACCGCGGGGCGGCCCACCCACCACGGCGCCGCCCAGGTCGTCACCGTGGTGCTCGCCGCGTCCCTGCTCGGCAGCGTGCCGCACGTCGGGCGGGGAGCGGGACCCGCCCTCGACCCGCCGGCTCGCAGGGTGCTGACCGTCGGGTTCGCCGCCGTGTGCTTCCAGCCGCTGTACAACCGGGGCACCTTCGACGGCTGGGGAGGCCCCGCCCACGCGCTGCTCCTGCTCGTCCTGCTGTCCCTCACCGCGCTGTGCGACGCCGTGCTCGCCGCCGCGCTGGCCCACTCCCGCACCGGATGGCCCTTCCTGCCGACGCTGCGCGACGAACTGCGGGCCGTGCCCGGCATCGGGGCCGCGGTCGTCGCCACGGGCGCGGTGATGGCGCTCGGGGTCGCGGTCGTGGGGCTGTGGGCGCTGCCCGTCTTCTCCGTGCCCCTGCTGCTCGCACAGCTTTCCTACCGGCGGTACGCCGCCGTGCGCGCCACCTACCGGCAGACCATCACCTCCCTCGCGCGGGCCACCGAGATCGCCGGCTGCACCCCGGCCGGGCACGCCCGCCGGGTCGCCGAGCTCAGCCGGGCGGTGGGCCGGGACCTCGGGCTGACCGAACCCGAACTGACCGTGCTGGAGTACGCCGCCCTGATGCACGACATCGGCCAGCTCAGCCTCGTCGACCCGGTCCCCGGTGGCGCCACCGCCGTCCTGCCGGTCACCGAACAGCGGCGGATCGCGCTGCTCGGCGGCGCCGTGGTGCGCCGGACCGGGGTGGACCCGCGCGTGGCCGCGATCGTCGAACGCCAGGCCGACCCGCACCGGGAGCAGCCGCTCGCCGCGCGTATCGTCCGGGTGGTCAACGCGTACGAGGAGAAGTCCCGGGAAGGAGGGCCCGGCGGGCCGCTGGCCGCGCTGGAGGAACTGCGCCTGACAACCGCCGGGGAGTACGCGCCGGAGGTGGTCGAAGCACTGGCCCGGGTGCTGTCACGGAACACGGAGGGGGCACGTGAACATGGAGGGCCGAGCGTGGCGAGGGCCACGAACGGGACTGTCTGACCTCGGCCGAGGCTGGGTAACCCATGAGTAATGAGCGCCCTCGCGGCCGTACGTGGTTGGATGCGAAGAAGAGGGTGTCCGGGGGCGCGGACAGGTACGGCCAGCCCACCGACGGAACCGGCAGGCGGGAATCGTGAGGATCTTCGGCAAGGGACGGCACCGGCCCTCCGCCTCCTGGCGGCAGGCCACGGACCGTGCGTTCACGCTCATCGGCGACGGCCGGTACGAGGACGCGGGCGCGCTGCTGACCCGTGCCGCCGATCTGGAGCCCTGGTTGTCGGAGTCCTGGTTCAACCTCGCGCTGCTGCACAAGTTCCGGCACGACTGGGAGCAGGCGCGGGCGGCGGGCCTGCGGGCCGTGGCGCTGCTCGACCGCGACACCGGGGCTCCGGACTGGTGGAACGTGGGCATCGCCGCCACCGCCCTGCAGGACTGGCCGCTGGCCCGGCGGGCCTGGCAGGCCTACGGACTCAAGGTGCCCGGACCGGCCACCGACTCCGGCGAGCCCCTCGGCATGGAGCTGGGCAGCGCGGCCGTACGGCTGTCCCCGGAGGGGGAGGCGGAGGTGGTGTGGGGGCGGCGCCTGGACCCCGCCCGGATCGAGGTGCTGTCCATTCCGCTGCCGTCCTCCGGGCGCCGCTGGGGCGAGGTCGTCCTGCACGACGGGGTGCCGCACGGGGAGCGGAGCACCGCCGCCGGGCACACCTACCCGGTGTTCGACGAGATCGAGTTGTGGGCGCCCTCGCCGGTGCCGACCTGGGTGGTGCTGCTGGAGGCCGCGACGGAGGCCGACCGGGACGCGCTGGAGCAACTGGCCTCCGACGCCGGGTTCGCGGCCGAGGACTGGTCGTCCTCCGTACGGCTGCTGTGCCGGATGTGCTCGGAGTCCCGGATGCCGTCCGACGAAGGGGAGGGCGAGCACCTGGACCCGCACGATCACAGCGAGCCGGGGCATCCCGGGCCGCTCGGGCATCGTACGGACGGGCAGTTGTGGGTGCCGGAGCGGGAGTGCGGCGTGGCCGCCCCCGCCTCTCTCGTCCGGGGGCTGCTGGACGGGTGGGTCGCGGACAGCCCGGACTCGCGGGACTGGCGGGATCTCGAAGAGGTCTGCTGAGGCCGTCGGCCGCGCGCGGATCCGTCGTGCTTGTCCACGCCCACGCGGCCGAGCCGCACACGGCACGGTCCCGCGCCCCTGAAGGGGCGCTTCACCGTACCCTTGTCAGATCACAACCCCGGTTCCACTCAGGAAGGCACACGTCGGTCATGGCTCAGCAGGACACCGATCAGCAGCACGCGGGCGTGCTCCCCGTCGACGACGAGGGGTACGTCATCGACACGGAGGACTGCGAGGAGCGCGAGACGGCGTGGCGGGAGCGCGGCACCTCGCGCCCGATCACCGTGGTCGGCAACCCGGTGCTGCACCAGGAGTGCGAGGACGTGACGGACTTCGGCGACGAGCTCCAGCAGCTGGTCGCCGACATGTTCGCCAGCCAGCGCACCGCCGAGGGCGTGGGCCTGGCCGCCAACCAGATCGGTGTGGGCAAGAAGGTCTTCGTCTACGACTGCCCGGACGACGAGGGCGTGCGGCACGTCGGTGTGCTCTGCAACCCCGAGCTGGTCGAACTGCCCGCCGAGCGGCGCCGGCTGGACGACAGCAACGAGGGCTGCCTGTCGGTGCCCACCGCCTACATGCCGCTGGCCCGCCCCGACTACGCCGAGGTGACCGGGCAGGACGAGAAGGGCAACCCGGTCCGGGTACGCGGCACCGGCTACTTCGCACGGTGTTTGCAGCACGAGACCGACCACCTCTACGGCTACCTCTACATCGACCGGCTGTCCAAGCGCGAGCGCAAGGACGCGCTGCGGCAGATGGCCGAGAACGAGCCGCGTTACCCCGTGGTGGCCAACGACTGACCGGCCTCCGGAGCCTTCTTCCCCCTCCTCACCGACGGCGCCCGATCGAGCACTTTCCCGATCGGGCGCCGTTCGTCTGTGTGCCCTCCATGACAGCGAAATAGGCAAATCCGTTCCCAGAGCGGTCAGTTGTGGTGCTGAATGGAGGTGCGGGGATACGCGCGGCGTGCGCCCGGATCGGGGCGGGGCGCGCCGACTGGCGGCAGAGAGGGGATTGTTCGTGCATGATTTGTCACACGGCACCACATCGACACCGACCACCATCACAGTTCCACCGGCGCTGTCTCTTCCGGTGATCGAGACGGCGTTTCCCCGGCAACTCCACCCGTATTGGCCCCGGCTTCAGAAGGCGACCAGGGCGTGGCTGCTCGAAAAGCGGCTCATGCCGGCGGACAAGGTGGAGGAATATGCCGATGGCCTGTGCTACACCGACCTTATGGCGGGCTACTACACGGATGCCCCCGACGACGTCCTGCAGGCGATAGCGGACTACAGCGCGTGGTTCTTCGTCTGGGACGACCGGCACGACCGCGACATCGTGCACGGCCGCCCCGCCGCCTGGCGGCGGCTGAAGGACCGACTGCACCGCGCCCTCGACAGCCCCGGTGACCACGTGGGCCACGAGGACCCGGTGGTGGCGGGGCTCGCGGACAGCGCGGAGCGGCTGTACGCGTTCCTGCCGGGCGGCTGGAACGCCCGGTTCGCCCGGCACTTCCACGAGGTGATCGAGGCGTACGACCGGGAATTCCACAACCGTACGGAGGGGATCGTCCCCACCGTCGAGGAATACCTGGAACTTCGCCGGCTCACCTTCGCGCACTGGATCTGGACCGACCTCCTGGAGCAGAGCGCGGGCAGTGAACTACCGGACGCGGTACGGCATGACCCCGCCTATCGGAGGGCGGCACTGCTCAGTCAGGAATTCGCCGCCTGGTACAACGACCTGTGTTCACTGCCGAAGGAAATAGCGGGAAGCGAGGTACACAATCTCGGCATCAGCCTCATCGTCCACGAGGAACTCACGCTCGAAGAGGCGATCGCGGACATGAGGCGTCGCGTCGAGGAATGCATCAGCGAATTCCAGGACGCCGAACGGGACGCCCTGCGCTTCGCGGACACCCTCGACGACGGCACGGTGGGAGGAAAGGAGACGAGTGCCGCCGTACGCGCCTGCGTCGGCAACATGCGGAACTGGTTCAGCTCCGTCTACTGGTTCCACCACGAGTCCGGCCGTTACCGGGTCGACAGCTGGGACGACCGGTCCACACCCCCGTACGTCGACAACGAAACGGCAGGTGAGTCATGACCGTCGAGTCCGTGAACCACGGAACGGCCGGGGCGGCCGCGCTGCGCGAGCCTCCCGTGGCCGGCGGGGCGGTCCCCGTCCTCGGCCACGGCTGGAAACTGGCGCGCGATCCGCTCTCCTTCATGTCCCGGCTGCGTGACCACGGCGACGTCGTGCGCCTCAAGCTCGGACCGAAGACGGTGTACGCCGTCACCACCCCCGCCCTCACCGGGGCGGTGGCGCTGAGCCCCGACTACATCATCGCCGGACCGCTGTGGGAGTCCCTGGAGAGCCTGCTCGGCAAGGAGGGCGTCGCCACCGCCAACGGCCCGCTGCACCGGCGCCAGCGCCGCACCATCCAGCCCGCCTTCAAGCTGGACGCGATCCCCGCGTACGGGCCGGTCATGGCGGAGGAGGCGTACGCGCTCGTGGAGCGCTGGCGCTCCAAAGAGGTGCTGGACGTCACGGCGGAGTCGTTCCGCGTGGCCGTCCGGGTGACCGCCCGCTGCCTGATGCGCGGCAGCTCCATGGACGCCCGGGCGGAGCGCATCTGCGCCGACCTCGCCACGCTGTTCAGTGGCATGTACCAGCGCATGGTGGTGCCGCTCGGACCGCTCTACAAGGTTCCGCTTCCGGCCAACCGGGAATTCAACCGCGCGTTGGCCGATCTGCATGTCCTGGTCGACGAGATCGTCGCCGACCGACGGGCGAGCGGTCAAAAGCCGAACGATTTGCTGACGGCTTTGCTGGAGGCGAAGGACGAGAATGGCGATCCCATAGGGGAACAGGAGATCCACGACCAGGTCATCGCCATAGTCACCCCCGGCAGCGAAACCGTCGGAGCCACGATCATGTCGCTCCTGCTGGTTCTCACCGAGCACCCGGAACTCGGCGACAAGATCCGTGACGAGGTGAAAACCGTCGTGGGTGACCGCCCGGTCGCATTCGAGGACGTCCGGAAACTGACGTACACCGCGAATGTCGTCGTCGAGACCCTGCGGCTGTATCCGGCCGTATGGATATTGACCCGCCGTGCGGTGGCCGACACGGAACTGGGCGGATACCGCATTCCCCGGGGCGCGGACGTCATCTACAGTCCGTACGCGATCCAGCGCGACCGGCGGTCGTACGAGCGGCACGAGGAGTTCGACCCCGACCGCTGGCTCCCGGAGCGGGCGGGGGAGGTGCCCAAGTACGCGATGAGCCCGTTCAGCGTGGGCAACCGCAAGTGCCCCAGCGACCACTTCTCGATGGCCGAGCTCACGCTCACCACCGCGGTGATCGCCTCCGCCTACCGCTTCGACCACGCGCCCGGCTCCGACACCCGGCCCCGGATCGGCATCACGCTCCGGCCGCGCGGCCTGATGCTGCGGGCGGTGCCCCGCTGACCCCGGTCGCACGGCGCGCGTTCAGGCGGCCTGAGGGCCCCTGAACGCGCGCCGGTAGGCCTGCGGGGTCGTCCCCACCGCGCGGACGAAGTGATGGCGCAGCGCCGCCGCGTTGCCGAAGCCGGTACGGCCGGCGATCGCGTCCACCGTCTCGTCCGTCCCCTCCAGCAGGCGCTGCGCCAGCAGCACCCGCTGGCGCAGGATCCAGCGGTAGGGCGTGGTGCCGGTCTCCTGCTGGAAGCGGCGGGCGAAGGTGCGCGGCGACATGTGGGCACGGGCGGCGAGCTGCTCGACGGTGGTCTCCTCGTCGAGGTGCCGCTCCATCCACACCAGGACCTCGGAGACGGTGTCGCCCCCGGACGGCGGCAGCGGACGCTCGATGTACTGGGCCTGCCCGCCGTCGCGGTGCGGGGGCACCACCATGCGCCGGGCGATCTTGTTGGCGATCTCCGGACCCTGCTCCTTGCGCACCAGGTGCAGACAGGCGTCGATGCCGGCGGCGGTGCCCGCGGAGGTGATCACCGGGTCCTCGTCGACGTAGAGCACATCCGGCTCGACCGTCAGATGGGGATACTTCCCGGTCAGCGCCTCCGCGTGCTTCCAGTGGGCGGCGGCACGCCGGCCGTCGAGGAGCCCGGCGGCGGCGAGCACGAACACCCCGGAGCAGACGCTGAGCACCCGCGCGCCCCGGTCCACCCCGCTGCGCAGGGCGTCCAGCAGCTCGGGCGGGAACTCCCGGGACACATAGGAGGAACCGGCGGGCACGGCGATGAGGTCCGCCGTCTCCAGACGCTCCAGGCCGTGCTCGACCTGGAGGGAGAAGCCCGTGTTGGTGCGCACCGCCGGACCGTCGGCCGAGGCGACGGCGAAGTCGTAGACCGGCAGGCCGTCGTCGCTGCGGTCGACGCCGAAGACCTCGCAGACGACACCGAGCTCGAAGGGGTTCACGCCGTCGAGGAGGACGGCGACCACGTTCTGCAGCATGGCTCCAGTGTGCCGCACCCTTGGCAGTAAATCGAGGGTGTGCGGCAGTCCTGCCACTGCCGGTAAGGAGCATCGGGCGGGACAGTGGTGTCCATGGATACGACGTGGATGCAAGCACTGACCTCGATGGTGGCCGTCCTCGGCCTGTTCCTCTTCATGACCCTGCCCGCCCTGATCGGCATCGCACGCGACCGGCGGATCGACCGGCAGATCGAGCGGGCCCAGGCCGCCCGAGCCGCCGCCGGACGCCGCGAGGAGCCGGCGGCCGCACGCCCGGCGACGGGTGCCGCCCCGCACCGCACCGCGCGAGCGGCGTGACGGCGGGGCGGCACCCGGGCGCACGGCTGTCTAGAAGTCCTCGTCCAGGTCGACCGTGCCCTCCACGGCGACCTGGTACGCGGACGGCCGCCGCTCGAAGAAGTTCGTCAGCTCCTGGACGCCCTGGAGCTCCATGAACGAGAACGGGTTCTCCGAGCCGTACACCGGAGCGAAGCCCAGCCGCACCAGCCGCTGGTCGGCGACGCACTCCAGGTACTGACGCATCGACTCGGTGTTCATGCCCGGCAGCCCGTCCCCGCACAGGTCCCGCGCGAACTGCAGCTCCGCCTCGACCGCCTCGCGCAGCATGTCGGTGACCTGCTGCCCGAGTTCCTCGTCGAACAGCTCCGGCTCCTCCTTGCGCACGGTGTCGACCACGTCGAAGGCGAAGGACATGTGCATCGTCTCGTCCCGGAACACCCAGTTGGTGCCGGTCGCCAGCCCGTGCAGCAGGCCCCGGCCGCGGAACCAGTAGACGTAGGCGAAGGCCCCGTAGAAGAACAGGCCCTCGATGCACGCGGCGAAGCAGATCAGGTTCAGCAGGAAGCGGCGCCGGTCCGCCCGCGTCTCCAGCCGGTCGATCTGCTCCACCGAGTCCATCCACTTGAAGCAGAACTCGGCCTTCTCCCGGATGGACGGGATGTTCTCCACGGCCGCGAAGGCCGCCGCCCGGTCGTCCGGGTCGGGCAGGTAGGTGTCGAGCAGCGTCAGGTAGAACTGGACGTGCACCGCCTCCTCGAAGAGCTGCCGCGACAGGTACAGCCGCGCCTCCGGGGAGTTGATGTGCTTGTAGAGCGTCAGCACCAGGTTGTTCGCCACGATCGAGTCGCCCGTCGCGAAGAACGCGACCAGCCGGCCGATCAGGTGCTGCTCCTCGGGGCTGAGCTTCGCGAGATCGGCGACGTCCGAGTGGAGGTCGACCTCCTCCACGTGCCAGGTGTTCTTGATGGCGTCCCGGTAGCGCTCGTAGAAGTCGGGGTAGCGCATGGGGCGGAGCGTCAGCTCGAAGCCCGGGTCGAGCAGGTTCTTCGTGGTGCTGGTCATCACTGGCAGGCCTCGCAGGACTCGGGGTTTTCCAGGGAGCAGGCGACGGCCTCGGGGTCGGCCGCCTGCGGGACGGGGACGGTGGTGCGGGCCGCCGCGCGGGCGATCCGGGTCGCCGGGCGGGAGCGCAGGTAGTACGTCGTCTTCAGGCCCTGCTTCCAGGCGTACGCGTACATCGAGGAGAGCTTCCCGATGGTGGGCGTCTCCAGGAACAGGTTGAGCGACTGCGCCTGGTCCAGGAACGGGGTGCGGGCGGCGGCCATGTCGATCAGAGCGCGCTGCGGGATCTCCCAGGCGGTGCGGTACAGGCGCCGCACCTCCTCGGGGATCCAGGCGAAGTCCTGCACCGAGCCGTTGGCCTCGCGCAGCGCCTCACGGGTGCGCGCGTCCCACACGCCGAGCCGCTTCAGGTCGTCCACCAGGTACGAGTTGACCTGGAGGAACTCCCCGGACAGCGTCTCGCGCTTGAACAGGTTGGACACCTGCGGCTCGATGCACTCGTACACGCCCGCGATCGACGCGATGGTGGCGGTGGGCGCGATCGCCAGGAGCAGCGAGTTGCGCATCCCGGTGGCCGCGATCCGCGTCCGCAGCGCCGCCCAGCGCTCCGGCCAGGCGAGGTCCGTGTCGTAGTGGTCGGGGTGCAGCACGCCCCGGGCGGTACGGGTCTTCTCCCAGGCGGGCAGCGGGCCGTTCCGCTCGGCGAGGGCCGCGGAGGTCTCGTACGCGGCGAGCATGATCCGCTCGGCGATCCTCGTGGACAGCGCCTTCGCCTCGGGCGAGTCGAAGGGCAGCCGCAGCCGGAAGAACACGTCCTGGAGGCCCATCGCGCCCAGGCCCACCGGGCGCCAGCGGGCGTTGGAGCGGCCCGCCTGCTCGGTCGGGTAGTAGTTGATGTCCACCACCCGGTCGAGGAAGGTGACGGCCGTGCGGACGGTCTCGTCGAGGCGCTCCCAGTCGATGTCGTCACCGTCCACGAAGGCGCCGAGATTGACCGACCCCAGGTTGCAGACCGCGGTCTCCCCGTCGTCGGTGACCTCGAGGATCTCCGTGCACAGGTTGGAGGAGTGGACGACGTGGCCCGGCGTGGCCGTCTGGTTCGCCGTGCGGTTGGCGGCGTCCTTGAAGGTCATCCAGCCGTTGCCGGTCTGCGCGAGGGTGCGCATCATGCGGCCGTACAGCTCGCGGGCCGGGAGGGTCTTCCTCGCCAGGCCCTTCGCCTCGGCGGCCCGGTACGCCGCGTCGAACTCCTCGCCCCACAGGTCGACCAGCTCCGGCACGTCCGCCGGGGAGAACAGCGACCAGGACGCGTCGGCGTTCACCCGGCGCATGAACTCGTCGGGCACCCAGTGCGCGAGGTTCAGGTTGTGCGTGCGGCGGGCGTCCTCGCCGGTGTTGTCGCGCAGCTCCAGGAACTCCTCGATGTCGGAGTGCCAGGTCTCCAGGTAGACCGCCGCCGCGCCCTTGCGCCGGCCGCCCTGGTTCACGGCGGCGACCGAGGCGTCCAGCGTCTTCAGGAACGGGACGATGCCGTTGGAGTGCCCGTTGGTGCCGCGGATCAGCGAACCCCGGGCGCGGATGCGGGAGTACGACAGGCCGATGCCGCCGGCGTGCTTGGAGAGGCGGGCGACCTGGTGGTAGCGGTCGTAGATGGAGTCCAGCTCGTCCTTGGGGGAGTCCAGGAGGTAGCAGGACGACATCTGCGGGTGGCGCGTGCCGGAGTTGAACAGGGTGGGGGAGGAGGGCAGGTAGTCCAGGCGGCTCATCAGCCCGTACAGCGCGGCGACCTCGTCCACCGAGCGCGTGCTGTCGTCCTCGGCGAGGCCGGCGGCGACCCGCAGCAGGAAGTGCTGGGGCGTCTCGACGACCTTGCGGGTGAGCGGGTGCCGCAGCAGGTAGCGGCTGTGCAGGGTGCGCAGGCCGAAGTAGCCGAAGCGGTCGTCGGCGCCGGTGTCGATCAGCGCGTCGAGCCGGTCCGCGTGCAGGCGGACGAACGCGGCGGTCCGGTCGGCGATCAGGCCCTCGCGGTGTCCGGTCGCGACGGCCCCGGTGAACGAGGTGACGCCCTGCGAGGCGGCCTCGGCGCGGATGCCGAGGGTCAGCAGCCGGGCGGCGAGCCGGGAGTAGGCCGGGTCCTCGGAGATGAGCCCGGCCGCCGCCTCGGTGGCCAGCTCCCGCAGCTCCGCCTCGTCGGCGGCGGCGGACCGGCCGCGCAGCGCGGCGGCGGCGACCCGGCCGGGGTCGGCGTCGGGCAGGTCGGCGGTCAGCTCGGTCAGGGTCCGCAGCAGCGCGGCACCGGGGCCACCGCTCTCCTCGGTCACGTCGATCGCTGAGGCCGGATCGGCTGGCGCGATGGTCACGTGGGGCTCTCCCTCGCTCGGCACGGGGCCTCGAAGAGCGCAGGGGGCAGCACACGAACGCACGCGGCGTCGCGTCCACCGGCCCATTCCACGAGGCCCGGACGTCCACGCACCCGACCGGACGGCCGGGTGCGCTGTCGGCAGGTCCTCGGACTGACGCCCAGGCACACGCGTACGCGGGCATGGGTACACCGTTGCGGGACAGTTCCGGATTCACACCGGATTCCCCTGCGGCGACAGCGAGCATGAGCATACATCTTGTGCCGGGTGCCGCCACCAACCCCATATGTTGTGTCGCGGCGGTGTCAGAGCGTCAGCTCGTAGGTGAGCAGGGTGATGTCGTCCAGCTCCGGCAGGGGGTTCCAGTCGCGCTCCGGGCTGCGGGTGAAACCGAGCCGCTCGTAGATGCGGTGGGCGGCACGCATGGTGCGCTGGGTCGACAGCACGACCCGCACGCAGCCCTCGACGGCCCGCGCCCGGTCGACGCAGGCCCGCACCAATGCCTCCCCGGCGCCTCTGCCCCGGCCCGCGCGGGCGACCGCGAGCATCCGGATCTCCGCCTCGCCCGGCCCCGCTATGTCGGCCATCGGACCGGGGCCCGGCACGAAGGTCACTCCGCCCAGCACCGTCCCGTCCGCCACGGCGACCAGCACCTCGGCGGCGGCCGCCCGCTTCCCCACGTCCCGCAGCTCATCCAGGTACGCGTCGCTCTCCCCGAAGTCGAGCAGCCCGTCCAGCAGATAGGCCTGTGCGGTGATCTCACCGAGTTCCGCGTGCTCGCCGGGCTCCACCGGCCGGATGACGATGTCCATGGGGGGAGTGTGCCGGACGGGTACGACAACGGGCCGCCGGATTTCTCCGACGGCCCGTCGCTCACGGTACGTACGGCGTCAGTGCGCGCTGCCCGCCGTGGCCGGCGGGAGCTCCACCTGGACACCGGGGTCGCCCGCGTCCGCCGTGTAGTCCTGCGGCCTGGTCTCGTCGATGCCCTCGGGCGCCTTGAGCGCCCTCATGACGAAGGTCAGGACGACCGTGACCAGGACGTTGAGCACGAACGCGGTGAGGCCGATGTAACCGATCTCGCCGATGCCCGGGATCTCCTTCGACGACCCGCCGAAGTGCTTCTGCGTCGGCGAGGCCACCCCGTACGCGGCGACCGTGCCGTAGACCATGCCGACCGCCCAGCCGCCGATCAGCGCCCAGCGGTGGAACCAGCGGGTGAACAGGCCGCCCACCAGCGCCGGGAAGGTCTGCAGGATCCAGATGCCGCCGAGCAGCTGGAAGTTGATCGCGACGGTCTTGTCCATGGTCAGGACGAAGGCCAGCGCGCCCACCTTCACCAGCAGGGACACCAGCTTGGAGACCTGGGTCTCCTGCTTCGGCGTCGCGTCCGGCTTGATGAAGTCCTTGTAGATGTTGCGGGTGAACAGGTTCGCCGCCGCGATCGACATGATCGCCGCAGGCACCAGCGCGCCGATGCCGATCGCCGCGAACGCCACGCCCGCGAACCAGTCCGGGAACATGTTCTCGAACAGCTGCGGGATGGCCAGCTGGCCGTTGCTGACCTTGACCCCGGCCGCGATCGCCATGAAGCCGAGCAGCGCCAGCAGGCCCAGCATCAGGGAGTACAGCGGCAGGATCGTGGTGTTGCGGCGGATCACCTCACGGCTGCGCGAGGAGAGCGTCGCCGTGATCGAGTGCGGGTACATGAACAGCGCGAGCGCCGAGCCCAGCGCCAGCGTGGCGTACGTCCACTGGCCCGCCTCGCCCGGTACCGTCGCGCCGCGCGGCGCGCCCGTGGCCGGGTTGGTCTGGGCGAACGCCTCGTTCGCCGAGGCGAAGATCTCGTCGAAGCCGCCCAGCTTGATCGGGATGTAGATGATCGCCACGGCGATCACGATGTAGATCAGTGTGTCCTTGACGAACGCGATCAGCGCGGGGGCCCGCAGACCCGACGAGTACGTGTACGCCGCCAGCACACCGAAGGCGATCAGCAGCGGCAGGTCCTTGACGAACCAGTTGGTGTCCTCGCCGCCGCCGACGCCCATCACGTCCAGCACGGCCTGGATGCCGACCAGCTGGAGCGCGATGTACGGCATCGTGGCCAGGATGCCGGTGACCGCGACGGCCAGCGACAGCCCCTTCGAGCCGAACCGGCCGCGCACGAAGTCGGACGTCGTGACGTAGCCGTGCTTGTGCGACACCGACCACAGCCGGGGCAGGAAGGTGAAGATCAGCGGGTACACCAGGATCGTGTACGGCACCGCGAAGAAGCCGGCCGCGCCCGCCGCGTAGATCGCCGCCGGTACGGCCACGAACGTGTACGCGGTGTACAGGTCGCCGCCGAGCAGGAACCAGGTGACCCAGGTGCCGAAGGACCGGCCGCCCAGGCCCCACTCGTCGAGGCTGTGCTCGTTCTCGGCCTTGCGCCAGCGCGCGGCCATGAAGCCCATCGCCGTGACCAGCAGGAAGAAGAAGATGAAGACGGCGAGTGCCACGCCGTTCACGCCGTCGTTCACTGCGACGCACCGCCCTTCGCGGCCGAGCGGGCGCGCTGGTCACGCTGCCAGAGCTTGTACGCGATCATCGTCAGGGCGGTGGAGACCAGCACCCACAGCATCTGGTACCAGTAGAAGAACGGGATGCCGATGAACGTCGGGTCGGTCTTCGCGTAGGACCCGACCCACAGCATGGCCACGAACGGTGCGACGAGACAGAGGGCGATGACGACGCGCACGGGCGTCACCACCGGCCCTTCTGCGGTTTCTGGGGCTTGTGACATCAGACGGCTCCGTCCCCTCACTGATCACCTGCGGTAATGCGCAGGAAATCTAGGTCAGGGTGTGGCGCAGCCGTAACCCCTCGTCCGCATAGCGGTACCCAGGCGCCGCTCAACCGAGAGGAAACAGCAACGAAACCGCTGCCGACCGCCCGCTTCGCGGGGTTTCGCGGCCCGGTCGAGGACGCGCCGAGGCTCCGCCGAAGGCGCGCCGCGGGGACGGTCCGGGCTCAGTCCTGGGGGCGCTTCAGCCGCGCGACGAACTTGTACCGGTCGCCCCGGTACACCGACCGCACCCACTCCACCGGCTGTCCGTCCCGGTCCAGCGAGTGCCGGGAGAGCATCAGCATCGGCAGGCCGACGTCGGTGCCGAGCAGGCCGGCCTCGCGCGGGGTGGCCAGGGACGTCTCGATCGTCTCCTCGGCCTCCGCCAGACGGACGTCGTACACCTCGGCGAGGGCGGTGTAGAGGGACGTGTACTTCGTCAGGCTGCGGCGCAGCGCGGGGAAGCGCTTGGCGCTCAGGTGGGTGGTCTCGATGGCCATCGGCTCGCCGTTGGCCATGCGCAGCCGCTCGATGCGCAGCACCCGCCCGCCGGCCGCGATGTCGAGCAGCCCGGCGAGCCGGTCGTCGGCGGTGATGTAGCCGAGGTCCAGCAGCTGCGAGGTGGGCTCCAGGCCCTGGGCGCGCATGTCCTCGGTGTACGACGTGAGCTGGAGCGCCTGGGAGACCTTGGGCTTGGCGACGAAGGTGCCCTTGCCCTGGATGCGCTCCAGGCGCCCCTCGACCACCAGCTCCTGGAGCGCCTGGCGCACGGTGGTGCGCGAGGTGTCGAACTCCGCCGCCAGGGTGCGCTCGGGCGGGACCGGGGTGCCGGGCGGCGCCGTCTCGGTCATGTCGAGCAGGTGCTTCTTCAGCCGGTAGTACTTGGGCACACGCGCCGTACGGACCGTGGTCCCACCCTCGTTCTCCGTACTGCTGACGTCGGTGCTCATGCTCTGCCTTCCCGGCTCCGGGTGCCGAAACGACCGACATCCCCATCGGCCACGGCTGACATCGTGGCACGGCTCGGGAGGGGGTGTGCCCCGCACGCTCCGTGATCCCCTTTGTATACCCTCGGGACGAGGGTTGGTCCAGACCAGGAATGGTCGCTCAGATGCCCTGCCAGTCCGGCTTGTTCGCGTAGGTGTGCCGGAAGTAGTCGGCGAGCTTCAGCTTGGTGGCGGCGGCCTCGTCGACGACCACCGTGGCGTGCGGGTGCAGCTGCAGCGCGGACGCCGGGCACACCGCCGCCACCGGCCCCTCGACGGTCGCGGCGACCGCGTCCGCCTTGCCCTCGCCGGTGGCGAGCAGGACCAGGTGGCGGGCCTCCAGGATGGTGCCGATGCCCTGGGTGATGACGTGGTGCGGGACCTGGTCGATGTCGCCGTCGAAGAAGCGGGCGTTGTCCACCCGGGTCTGCTCGGTCAGCGTCTTGATCCGGGTGCGCGAGGCGAGCGAGGAGCACGGCTCGTTGAACCCGATGTGCCCGTCCGTGCCGATCCCGAGCAGCTGGAGGTCCACGCCGCCGGCCTCCGCCAGCGCCCTGTCGTACGCCTCGCACGCGCCCTGCACGTCCTCGGCGGTGCCGTCGGGGCCCATGAAGGCGTCCATCCCGATCCCGAGCGGCTCCAGTACCTCGCGCCGCAGCACCGAGCGGTAGGACTCGGGGTGGTCGGCGGGCAGTCCCACGTACTCGTCGAGCTGGGCGATCCGCGCCCGCGAGGCGTCCACGGCACCGGAGCGCACCTTGGCCGCCAGCGCCTCGTAGACGGGCAGCGGCGTCGAGCCGGTCGCCACGCCCAGCAGGGCGTCGGACTTGCGCCGCAGGAGCTGCGCCATGGCCCCGGCGATGAGTTCGCCGCCCGCCTTGGCGTCCGCAACGATGACAACTTCCACGGTGGGCCTGCCGATCTTGAGGAGGACTCGACTGGGACCGGACCCGTCGGTGCGGGCCCGTACGGTGATGCAGTGTGGTTTAGACCAATCTCAATCTAACAGAGCGGGTGCGGGGGCCGCGCACCGAAATCGGCCCGGCCGACCGGCCCCGCGCGGCAACCCCAGGGGTTAGGCTGCGTGACGGAGACCCGTGGGTCCGGACCGACGGCGAAGCGGCATCGAAGAACGGCGCACGACGCATTTACAGGGACAGTGGTCTAGTCCACAATGCGTAGCAGGGCACAACAAGCCTGCCTTCCCCGCACAGGAAGGTGGAACCGAGGAACCGGAGCTCTCTGCCCTGACTGCCCCGGCTCCTCGTCTCTCGGCCGACCGGGACCGCACACCCCACGGCCGATATTGCTCCGGGCTGCGGTGCCGGGAGGGTTGAGGGTCCCTCTCAGGCGCCGCGGCCCGCGGGTGTCCCGCGCTCCCGCAGACCGCCGGGTACGCTCGCTGACGTGCCCTCCATGAACGAACTCGTACGCCAGCACACCGCCCTCGACGACACCGATCTCGAGTGGCTCCACCTGCTGGTCTCGGAGTGGCAGCTGCTCTCCGACCTCTCCTTCGCCGACCTGGTCCTGTGGGTCCCCACCCGCGACGGCACCCGCTACGTCTCCGTCGCCCAGATGCGGCCCAACACCGGCCCCACCTCCTACCAGGACGACATGGTCGGCCACCTCGTCCCGCGCGGCCGCCGCCCCATGCTGGACGCGGCCCTGGACGAGGGCCGGATCGTGCGCGAGGGCGACCCGGAGTGGCGCGAGGAGGTTCCCGTACGGGTCGAGTCCATCCCCGTCCGGCGGGAGGGGCGCGTCCTCGGGGTCATCGCGCGCAACACCAACCTGCTCACCGTGCGCACCCCGAGCCGACTGGAGCTCACCTACCTCCAGAGCGCCTCGGACCTCGCACAGATGATCGCGGCCGGCTCCTTCCCGTTCGCGAACCAGCAGCTCGAGATGGACGCCTCGCCCCGCGTCGGCGACGGACTGATCCGGCTCGACGCCGACGGCATCGTCCAGTACGCCTCCCCGAACGCCCTGTCCGCCTACCACCGCATGGGCCTCGCCGCCGACCTGGTGGGCCATCACCTCGGGCTGACCACCGCCGAACTGGCCCCTTCCCGCGGTCCCGTGGACGAGGCGCTGGCCAAGGTCGCCAGCGGCTGGGCGCCGCGCGAGTTCGAGATCGAGGCGCACGACGGGGTGATCCAGTTCCGGGCGATCCCGCTCAAACCGAAGGGGACGCGCATCGGTTCGCTGGTGCTGCTCCGTGACGTCACGGAACTCCGCCGCCGCGAACGCGAGTTGATCACCAAGGACGCGACCATCCGGGAGATCCACCACCGGGTGAAGAACAACCTCCAGACGGTGGCGGCGCTGCTGCGTCTCCAGGCACGGCGCATCGGGTCCGAGCGCGGCCGCGCGGCACTGGAGGAGGCGGTGCGCCGGGTGGGGTCCATCGCGATCGTGCACGAGACGCTGTCCCAGAACCTGGACGAGCGCGTGGAGTTCGACGAGATCGCCGACCGCGTCCTCGCGATGGTCGCCGAGATCTCCCCGGGCAAGGTCACCGGCCGGCGCACGGGCCGCTTCGGCATACTCGACGCCGAGGTCGCCACGCCGCTGTCGATGGCGCTGACCGAGGTCCTGCAGAACGCCCTGGAGCACGGTTTCCGCGAGGGCGAGACCGGCACCGTCGAGGTGTCGGCGGTCCGCGGCGGCACCACCAAGGAGACCCGTCTGCTGGTCACCGTGCAGGACGACGGCGTGGGTCTGCCCGAGGGCTTCGACCCGCACACCGCGGGCAACCTCGGTCTGCAGATCGTACGGACCCTGGTGGAGGGCGAGTTGGGCGGCAGCTTCGACATGGTGCCGGCGCCGGAGCGGGGGACCAGGGTGATCCTGGACATCCCGGTGCAGTCGGACCGGTAGCGGGCTGCCCGGGTGAACGGCGGGCCCGGGTGACAAAGAGCCCCGGACGGCGAAGAGCCCCGGACCACTGAAAGCGGTCCGGGGCTCTTCGCTCAACTGCGCGCTGCGGCTCGGGGGCGGGAGATGCGTACGCGCCGTACGCGCCGCCAAGCTCAGGCTGTCAGCAGGGGTGGGTTGTCAGGCGGAGGCCTGACGGGCCCGGTTGCGGGCGGCACGGCGCTTCATCGCGCGACGCTCGTCCTCGCTGAGACCACCCCAGACGCCGCTGTCCTGACCGGACTCGAGCGCCCACTGCAGGCAGTTCTCGATCACCGGGCAGCGACGGCAGACGGCCTTGGCTTCCTCGATCTGCAGCAGCGCAGGACCGGTGTTGCCGATGGGGAAGAAGAGCTCGGGGTCTTCCTCGCGGCAAACGGCGTTGTGACGCCAGTCCATGGCTGCTACCTCTCCTGGGTATGTAATGCGATTGCTTGTGAATGTGAACGCTTTCACGAATCCCTCGACAAGGGAAGGGCCGACCGCCAGGTTCTCTGGCGTGGTCCTTGGGTTTGAAGAGGGGTTCCGGTGATCTGTGGAGGCCGGTGTTGCGGGCCGTCCCGATCGCCAAGAAGAGACTCGCAAACCTCGGCGGCGGATACAACCCCTTCCGGAAAGTTTTTTTTGATTCTTCGGTGTCGACTAGGTCACAGCCGTACTTCCATGGGGTGGATCCTGGCCTAAACGTTCGACTGAAAGGACTTTGGCCCTTTCTGCTCACACAATCACACGCAGTGCACGGCGTACGCCTGTGAACGTCACGCTGGTTCGCAGCCCCAGGTGGTCACCGTCCATCTGGAGGGGCAGCGGCACCTTCGAATGCAAGGTGAAGCGCGTCAGATCGTGCCGGGAGACCGCATGCCTGCCACGGGGTCCGCGCTCCGGGGACGAAGTGAGCAACTGGGTGCCATACCGGGCAACCGCGGCGGTGGACAGCCGGTGCAGACCGAAGAGATCGAGCGCCGTATCGAACGAGGCCTTAGGCGACGCGTAGATCGGGCGATTGCCGAGAAACGTCCACGGCGAGGTGTTCGAGACTATGGAGAGCGCGAGATCGGTGACCGGTTCCTCGTCCGGGTGCTCGAACGTGATCACCCCGTTCCGCCGGTGCGGATCGCCGAGCAACTGACGGACCACCTGGCGCATGTACAGGGAGTGGGTCGATTTCCTGCCCCGCTCCCGCTGCTGCTCCACCCGGCCGACCACGCCGGCGTCGAAGCCCAGCCCCGCGTTGAAGGTGAACCAGCGGGCCGGTACGGCCTCGTCGTCCGAGCCCGGCGTGCCCGAGGTCAGCCCCAGGCCGACGGTGCGCTCGCGGCCCTCGCGCAGCGCGTCCAGCAGGACGCCGGTGGCCTCCACGGGCTGGTTGGGCAGACCCAGGGCGCGGGCGAAGACATTGGTGGAGCCGCCGGGGACCACGGCGAGACCGGGCAGGTGCTCCGGGTCGGGCCCCGCGTGCAGCAGACCGTTGACGACCTCGTTGACCGTGCCGTCCCCGCCGAGAGCCACCACCAGGTCGATGTCGTCGCTCTCCGCGGCCTGCCGGCCCAGGTCGCGCGCGTGCCCGCGGTACTCGGTGGTGACCGCCTCCAGCTTCATCTCGCTGGCGAGCGCGTGGATCAGCACATCGCGCGTGCGCGCACTGGTGGTGGTTGCCGCCGGGTTGACCACGAGAAGTGCACGCATGACGTGCAGAGTACCTACTGAGGGGTACCGGGCCCAGCCCGAGGCGGGGGGCGGAGGGGGAGACGGGGCGTGAACCTCGACACGGGGGCGCGCACGGCGAGGGCTACCCTTCAGGGGTGAGCAGTGAGCAGATCCCCACCACCGCCCCGGACGCCACCGGCCCCCGCCCGCGCCGCCTGACGTACGCCGCGGCACTGGCCGCCCTGGAGGGGCTCGCGCTGGTGGTCGGCGGGGTGTGGATGTCGGTCCTCGGCCTCACCGGCGAACCGGACGACCGTGGGCAGGCCGTCACCGGCGGGGTGACGCTGATCGTGCTCGCGCTGCTCCCGCTGCTCGCCGCACGGGGGCTGTTCGCCCGGCGGAGCTGGAGCCGCGGCCCCGCCGTGATCACACAGATCATCGCGCTGCCGGTGGCCTACAACCTGCTGGTGTCCGACGGTGTGGCCATCCCCGCCGGGATCGTGCTCGCCGTCGTGGCCGTCACCGCGCTCGTCCTGCTGATCAACCCCGAGACGACCCGGGCCCTCGGCATCCGGGGGCCCGGGAACGCCGGGGAGTAGCGTCCACCCCCGGACCCTGCCGGGGACGGCGCGCACCTTCCCGGAGGGGGCCCCACGCCCGACCGCCCCTTGTTCCCGGCTTCGTTCGAGCGGGGGGACGCCCGTGCGCGGGAGGGAGCCCCACGGCCCCCGCTCGGCCCGGCTGCGAGGCGCCGTCACCCGGGGCCGGTCCGGTCCGGGGGACGGGCCGGGCGCCCCGGCGGCCGCGCCGGGTCACTCCTCCACGAGCAGCTTCTCCCGCAGCTGGGCCAGGGTGCGGGCCAGCAGCCGGGAGACGTGCATCTGCGAGATGCCGACCTCCTGCGCGATCTGCGACTGGGTCATGTTGCCGAAGAAGCGCAGCAGCAGGATCCGCTTCTCGCGCGGCGGCAGGTCCTCCAGCAGCGGCTTGAGCGACTCCCGGTACTCTACGCCCTCCAGCGCCTCGTCCTCGGCGCCCAGGGTGTCGGCGACCGCCGGGGACTCGTCGTCGGTGTCGGGGACGTCCAGGGACAGCGTGGAGTACGCGTTCGCGGACTCCAGGCCCTCCAGGACCTCCTCCTCGGAGATGGCCAGCTTCTCGGCCAGCTCGTGCACCGTGGGGGAGCGGCCGTACCGCTGGGACAGCTCCGCCGTGGCCGTGGTGAGCGACAGCCGCAGCTCCTGCAGCCGGCGCGGCACCCGCACCGCCCAGCCCTTGTCGCGGAAGTGCCGCTTGATCTCGCCGACGACCGTCGGGGTCGCGTACGTCGAGAACTCCACCCCCCGGTCGGGGTCGAAGCGGTCGACCGACTTGATCAGCCCGATGGTGGCGACCTGGGTGAGGTCGTCCAGCGGCTCACCGCGGTTGCGGAAGCGGCGCGCCAGGTGCTCGACGAGCGGCAGGTGCATGCGCACCAGGCGGTTGCGCAGCTCCGCGTACTCGGGAGTGCCGTCCTGCAGCGTGCGCAGCTCGAGGAACAGGGCGCGCGCCCCGCTGCGGTCCTGCGGGTCGTGGTGCGCGTGCCCGCCCTGGGAGCCCGAAGCACCGGGGGTGCTCCGCGCGCCCCGGGTGGCGGGCGCCCGCGGCGCCTCGTCCTCGGCGTGTCGCTCGTGCTCGCTCATCGTCCCGCCCGTCGCCCTTCCCCGAGCGCTCACCTCGTCCCCCGCCGGGTTGGCCCTGGCGGAGGCGCCCCCTCGGCCCGGAGCGGCCCCGGCCGCGGGCGTGCTCCGCGCGGCACCCCCGGACTGCCCGCCGCCCGGGGTGACGACCTCCGCCGAGTCGTCCTCCGGGTGCGGCCGGGCCTGCTCGGGGATGCCGTCGATGCCGTCCGGCACGCGCTCGGCCGGCAGCTCCCGTGTGCCGCGTTCTTCGTCCCGCACCGGCCCGTCCTCGCTCCTCACGTCGGCCCGGGTCCCGCGCCGCGCTGTTTGTAGAGGCTGATCGACACGGTCTTGTCCTCGTCCACGGCGGAGGAGACCTTGCCCGCGAGCGCGGACAGCACGGTCCAGGCGAAGGTGTCCCGCGAAGGGGCGTGACCGTCCGTGGTCGGCGCCGAGACGGTCACCTCGAGCGAGTCGTCGACGAGCCGGAAGACACAGCTGAGCACCGAACCCGGCACGGCCTGCTGGAGCAGGATCGCGCAGGCCTCGTCGACCGCGATGCGCAGGTCCTCGATCTCGTCGAGGGTGAAGTCCAAACGGGCCGCGAGGCCGGCCGTGGCCGTACGCAGCACCGACAGGTAGGCCCCCGCGGCCGGCAGCCGGACTTCCACGAAGTCCTGGGTCGCGGGCTCGCCTGCGATCTGGGACACCCTCACCTCCAAGGTGGTACAAGCGTTTCAGGGCCTGTTTCGCCCCCGGGTAACGCGCTACGTGGTTCAGCGGTGACGCTATCGCGCTCTCGACGGTCCTGTCCCCAGGGATCCCGACCCACATGCCGTCACTCATAGTAAAACTATGAATACGCTCCGTGGCTAGGGGTCTGCGGCTCCCAAATGGGAAGAGCGCGCGCCGCATTGACGTACCCAGACGTCAGACGGTCGAACCGTCCGGCACCGGGGTCACGCCGGGTCACACGAGTACGTGGTCGACGAAGCACCAGCGCCAGTCCTCGCCGGGCTCATAGGTCCGCATCACGGGGTGGCCGGTCTCGTTGTGGTGCTCCGTGGCGTGCCGGTTCGGCGAGGAGTCGCAGCATCCGACGTGACCACAGGTGAGGCAGAGGCGCAGCTGCACCGGATCCGTGCCGTCCCGCAGGCACTCCGGACACGTCTCACCGAGCGGGACGGGTTCCGGGTGCGGCAGCGCGTCGGCGTGCGTGCACTGTTTCATGATTGCCAGATTACGACGCCCGCGCGGAGAGCCGCGCGGAAAAACGAGGGTGGGCCGGACATGGATGTGATGCCGCTGCTGTTGCTGGTGGCGGGCAGCGCCGCGATCGCCGCGGCCGCCCGGCGCACCCCGGTGCCGCCACCGCTGCTGCTGGTCGCCGCCGGGCTGGTGGTCAGCTACCTCCCCGGGGTGCCCGCGTACACGCTCGATCCGCACGTCTTCCTGCCGCTCGTCCTGCCCCCGTTGCTGCACACGGCGGCCACCGACAGCTCCTACCTCGACCTGCGGGCGCAACTGCGGCCGGTGGCGCTGCTGTCGGTGGGGTACGTGCTGTTCGCGACGTTCGCCGTCGGCTGGGTCCTGTACCTGATCGTGCCGGGCCTGCCGCTGACCGCGGCGCTGGTGTTCGGCGCCGTGGTGGCCCCGCCGGACGCGGTCGCGGCGACGGCGGTGGCGCGCAGGGTGGGACTGCCCTCCCGGATCACCACCATCCTCCAGGGCGAGTCCCTGCTGAACGACGCCACCGCGATCACCGCGTTCCGGGTGGCCGTGGCGGCCGCGGTCGGCGAGGGCGCGACCTGGGCCGGGGGGATCGGCGAGTTCCTGCTCGCGGCGGTCGGCGGCCTGGTGGTCGGCCTGGTGCTGATGGCACCGCTGCACTGGCTGCGCACCCACGTGAAGGAGGCGCTGCTGCAGAACACGCTCTCCCTGCTGATCCCGTTCGTCGCGTACGCCGTCGCCGAGCAGGTGCACGCCTCCGGCGTCATCGCCGTGGTGGTCGTCGCCCTCTACCTGGGGCACCGCGCGTGGGAGGTCGACTTCGCCACCCGCCTCCAGGAGGACGCGGTGTGGAAGATGGTCGCGTTCGTCCTGGAGTCCGCGGTGTTCGCGCTGATCGGACTGCAACTGCCCGTCGTCCTGAGGGGGCTCGGCGAGTACGAGGGCGTCGACGCCGCCTGGTACGCGGTCGCCGTCTTCGCGGTGGTCGTCGTCATGCGGTTCGTCTGGGTGTACCCGGCGACCTGGCTGCCGCCGATGCTGTCGGCGAGGATCAGGGAACGCGAGGGGAGACCCGGCTGGAAGGCGCCGTTCGTCATCGCGTGGGCCGGAATGCGCGGCGTGGTCTCGCTGGCCATCGCCTTCTCGATCCCGGTCACCGCCGGGGGCGAGGACTTCCCGCAGCGCAACCTGCTGCTCTTCCTGACCTTCACCACCGTCATCGGCACCCTGGTCGTGCAGGGCCTGACACTGCCCCCGCTGATCCGGGTGCTCAAGCTCCCCGGACGCGACGTGCGGGCCGAGACCCTGGCCGAGGCCAACGCCCAGGCGCAGGCCTCCCGGGTCGCCGAGCAGCGTCTGGACGAGCTCCTCGCCGACGGGCGCAACACCCTGCCCGGACCGCTCGCCGAACGCCTGCGCGCCGTCCTGGAGCGCCGCCGCAACGCCGTCTGGGAACGGCTCGGGCAGGTCAACCCGGTCACCGGGGAGTCGGTGGACGACACCTACCGGCGGCTGTCACGGGAGATGATCAGCGCGGAACGCGAGGTGTTCGTCCGACTGCGCGACGGCCGGTACATCGACGACGAGATGCTGCGCACGCTGCTGCGCCGGCTGGACCTGGAGGAGGCGGCGGCGTTCCGGGAGGCGACCTGACCCCTCACGGGAAGGGCCGCCCGGTGATCACCGCGGCGACCTCGCTCCCGCGCGGGAACGCGTTCTCCTCCGCCAGGGTGACAAGGGCGTAGAGCAACTTGGCGACATAGAGACGCTCGACCGGGAGGCCGTGGCGGTGCTCGAAGTCCTCGGCGAACGCTTCGAGTTCCGGGGTGGTGCGGGCGTAGCCGCCGAAGTGGAAGCGGTCGTCGAGGCTCCAGTCGCCGCGCGGGCCGCCGAACGCCGCGCCCTGCAGGGCCTGTATGTCATCGGCCAGGAAGCCGCCCTTGAGCACGGGTATACCCAGCGCGCGCGTCCCGCCGCCGAGCCCGGCGGCCAGTCCGGCCAGCGTGCCGCCGGTGCCGCAGGCCACCGCCACCACGTCCGCCCGGCCGGCCAGCTCCTCCCCGAGCGCCCGGCAGCCGCGCGCGGCGGCGGGGTTGCTGCCGCCCTCGGGCACGACGTACGCGTCCTCGGCGTCCGCCGCGCGGAGCACGGCCGCCAGGGTCTCCGGGTCGGCCTTGCGGCGGTACGTCGACCGGTCGACGAAGTGCAGCCGCATCCCGTCGGCCGCGCAGCGGGCCAGCGAGGGATTGAGCGGGCGGTCGGCGAGTTCCTGTCCGCGCACCACGCCGACGGTGCGCAGGCCGAGCAGCCGGCCGGCGGCGGCCGTGGCCCGCAGGTGGTTGGAGTACGCGCCCCCGAAGGTGAGCACGGTCCGCCCGGCCGCCTCGGCGAGGTTCGGCGCGAGCTTGCGCCACTTGTTGCCGACCAGTTCGGGGTGGATCAGATCGTCCCGCTTCAGCAGCAGCCGCACCCCGTGCCGCTCGAACCGCCCGTCCGCGACCTCCCGCAGCGGGGAGGGCAGCCGGGGGCGCAGGCCCGCGAGGGCGTCGTGGGGGACGGGGGTGTCGGAGCCGGTCACGGGACCATTGTCGCCCGCGGCTCCTCGCGGCCGCGGCCGCGGAACACGTCGATCAGGGAGGGGCCGCCCCGCAGGCACCACAGCGCGATCACCGGGTCGCAGATCGCGCAGCCCAGGGAGGACGTGTGGGCGAACGGGACGATGGGGTTGCCCTTGATGTGGTGGACGACGTCCCACGCGGTGTGCAGCAGCCAGCCGACGCCGATGAACGTCCAGGAGTCCAGACCGCGGAACGCGACACAGGTGACCAGCGCCGTGAAGGCGAACTCCCAGCCGCCCAGCCCGCCGCCGCTGAGGTAGGCGGCGCCCGCACCGGCGACCATGAGGGCGTTCAGGCGCCGCCGGTGCGGTTCGCGGACGAGGGACATCAGCAGGGCGTAGAGGACACCGATGCCGACCGGGGCGACGTACTGCATGGTGAGGCCTTTTCCTGGGACCGTCGGGGACGGTTCACCACGCTAGGAGCGGACCGCCGCGGACCCCAGGGGAGCGGGCGACAGCTTCCGACGGGTTGTCGCCAGGCGGGCCGTGCGCCGTCGCGCCCGCGCGTCACTTCAGCCGGTCGCCGATCCGTTTCCGCATCGAGCCCATCGTGAACCCGCGCGGGTCCACCTTCCCCGGCTGCCACTCCTTGTGCCCGATCACCGACCGCTCGTTCCAGCCGTGGTGACGGCACACGGCGGCCGCGGCCTTCTCGATGGCCTCCAGCTGGGCCGCCGGCCAGGGGTCCTCGCCGTCGCCGAGGTTCTCGCACTCGAAGCCGTAGAAGTGCCGGTTGCCGTCGGTGTTCGCCTCGTTGTCCTTCGGCAGCGTCCGCTCGGCGATCACCGCCCGGAGCACCTCGTCGTCGCCGAGCCCCGCGTGGTTGGCCCTGCCGTAGCCGACGAGGTGGACCCGGCCGTCCTTGGTGATGACGCCGTGGCACAGGGGTCCGGGCAGGCTCTCGTAGCCCTTGCGGCAGATGTCGACCGTGCGGGCGCTGCCCTTGGTCACGGTGTGGTGGATCATCACGCCGTGGACCGGGCCCCACGGGCCCTTGTGGTTGCGGTTGTGGTCGCGCCAGTCACCGACCTCGACGACCTTGAGCCCTTCGGCCTTCAACGCGCGCAGGAACGCGCTCGCGGACATGGGTGGGGCCATGACCGCCCTCCTTCGTGCCGGGTGGCGGCCGCCCTTCGCGACCGCTCGCTACCGGGCCTATACCGAAAAGGTGCGAGTTCAACTACTGGTGCGTCTCCCGTGCGAGTCGATCCGGACAATTTCCTTCCGGTACGGCGCCTTCGAACGGGTGCCCCATGTGTGCCCAGCCCTCCCAAGATCCAATCCCGCTCGATCGTGTAATGGTGTGCGCACGCTCCGTCAGGAAGGCTTGATCGCGCAATGCCGTGCCTGGCACGACCGGGCGCGGGATCACCATTGGGGAGGGCATTCTCTATGTCGGTAGGCGAAGAGGTCCGTTCGGAGCAGGCCAGGCAGCAGCAGAGCCTCGGTACGGCGGCCGCGCGGAACCTGGCCACCACGACCAAGTCCGTGCCGCAGATGCAGGAGATCAGCTCGCGCTGGCTGCTGCGCATGCTGCCCTGGGTCGATGTGCAGGGCGGTACGTACCGCGTCAACCGGCGGCTGACGTACGCCGTGGGTGACGGCCGGATGACGTTCGTGAAGACCGGCGACCGCGTCGAGGTCGTCCCCGCGGAACTGGGCGAGCTTCCGGTGCTGCGGGGGTACGAGGACGACGAGGCGCTGACCGAGCTGGCCTCCCGCTGCCGGCAGCGGGAGATCGAGGCCGGCCAGGTCGTCGCCTCCTTCGGCAGCCCGGCCGACGAGGTGTACCTGCTGGCGCACGGCAGGGTGGAGCGGGTCGGCACCGGCCCCTACGGAGAGGACGAGTCCCTCGGAGTCCTCGCCGACGGCGCCTACTTCGGCGAACAGGCGCTGCTGGGCGGGGACGCCATCTGGGAGTACACCGCCCGCACCCTCACCTCCTGCACCGTGCTCGTGCTGCCCCGCGAGGCCGTCGAACAGGTCGCCGAGCGGTCGGACACCCTGCGCGAACACCTCCGCCGGCGACTCACGGTCCCGGGACAGCGCACCAACAAATACGGCGAGAAGGAGATCGACCTCGCGGCCGGTCACAGCGGAGAGCCGGACATCCCGCACACCTTCGTCGACTACGAGGCCAGGCCGCGCGAGTACGAACTCAGCGTCGCCCAGACCGTACTGCGCATCCACACCCGCGTGGCCGACCTCTACAACCAGCCCATGAACCAGACGGAACAGCAGCTCCGGCTGACCGTCGAGGCACTGAAGGAGCGCCAGGAGCACGAACTGATCAACAACCGCGACTTCGGTCTGCTCCACAACTGCGAGTACGACCAGCGGATCCAGCCCCACGACGGCGTCCCGAGCCCCGACGACATGGACGAACTGCTCAGCAGGCGGCGCGGGACCAGGCTGCTCCTCGCCCACCCGCGCGCGATCGCCGCGTTCGGCCGTGAGCTCAACAAGCGGGGACTGGTCCCGGAGACTATCGACATGGGCGGCAACCGCATCCCCACCTGGCGGGGGGTGCCGATCTTCCCGTGCAACAAGATCCCGGTGACCGAGGCCCGGACGACCTCCGTCATCGCCCTGCGCACCGGTGAGGAGGACCAGGGCGTCATCGGACTGCGGGCCGCCGGCATCCCCGACGAGATCGAGCCGAGTCTGTCCGTGCGGTTCATGGGCATCAACGAACAAGCCATCATCAAGTACCTGGTCACGGCCTACTACTCGGCCGCGGTCCTGGTACCGGACGCGCTCGGCGTCCTGGAGAACGTCGAGATCGGCCGCTGGCGGTGACCTGCCGCCGGCTCCCGTCCCGCACACCGTGTCCCCGCCCGCCCGGGCGGGTACACCTCGGAGGTACGCGCTCAACAGGTGCGGAAACGCCATCCTTCCGCTCCTCCACCGAGCCGGTCCCAGGGGGAAGCCGATGACGGAGTCCATCGCGGAGCCGAAGACGGGGCTCACGGCGGAGAGCACGACCGCGTCACCGGCCGTGCTGGAGCAGCGGCCCGGTGACGGGCACGAGGCGACGGTGCTGCTGGAGCGGGCGCGGGCCGCGGTCGACCCGGTGCTGCAGGCCGCCGTCGGCTCGCTGCCCGGCCCGATGCGCCGCATCGCGCTCCACCACTTCGGCTGGGAACAGACGGACGGCACCCCGGCCGGGGGCGGTTCGGGCAAGGCGATCCGCCCCGCCCTGGTGCTCGCGGCGGCCTCCGCCCTGGGCGGGCCCGTGGCCCGGGCGGCTGCCGTACGGGCGGCGGCCGCCGTGGAACTGGTCCACAACTTCACGCTGCTGCACGACGACGTGATGGACCGGGACACCACCCGCCGCCACCGGCCCACCGCCTGGACGGTGTTCGGGGACGCCGGCGCGATCCTCGCCGGGGACGCCCTCCAGGCGCTCGCCCTGCGGCTGCTCGCCGAGGACCCCCATCCGGCGGCCCCGGCGGCGGCGGCCCGGCTCGCGCACTGCGTGGTCGAACTGTGCGCGGGACAGCACGCGGACACGGCCATGGAGCAGCGGGGCCCCGACGAGGTCACCCTCGACGAGACGCTCGCCATGGCCGAGTCCAAGACCGGCGCGCTGCTCGGCTGCGCCTGCGCGATCGGGGCGCTGTACGCGGACGCCGGGGACGCGGACGTGGCGGCACTGGACGGGTTCGGCCGGAAGGCGGGACTGGCCTTCCAGCTCATCGACGACGTGATCGGCATATGGGGTGATCCGCGCAGCACCGGCAAGCCGGCCGGCGCGGATCTGGCCGCCCGCAAGAAGTCGCTCCCGGTGGTCGCCGCGCTCACCTCCGGTACCCCGGAGGCCGCGGAACTCGCCGCCGTGTACGCGACCCCGCACCACGAGGGGGACGACCTGGAGGAGCTGGCACTGGCCGTGGAACGGGCGGGCGGCCGGGACTGGGCGCAGACCCAGGCGGCCGACCGGATGGCCCGGGCGATGCAGGAAGTGGCCCGCGCGGTGCCCGACCCGGAGGCGGCGGGCGGGCTGCTGGCCCTGGCCGAGTTCGTGACACGGCGCACCACCTGACGGCCCGCCGGCCGTCTCCCCGGCCCCGGAGCCACCGGGTGCCGTGCGGCTCCTGACCCCGCACCGCACCCCGGCTCCGGTCCGGCGGGTCCCGCACTTCCCCACGGTGTGCGGGACCCGCCCTCCCCGAGCCCGCCCCGCACTAGGCTCAATGGCCGTACGTTCAGGGACGGTTGAGGCGAAGGGACGGACATGGGCGTGACGATCCGGACGGCTGGGGACGGAGACCGGGAGCTGATCGTCCGGCTCCTGGACGAGGCGTTCCAGGACGACCCGGTCAGTGGCTGGGTCTTCCCCGGCGACGAGTACCGCCGTACGACGCACCACAGGCTCATGGCCGCCTTCACCGACGTCGTGCTCGCCGAGGGACGTGTCGACCTCACCGAGGACGGCTCGGCGTGCGCCCTGTGGATGTCCGTACCGGCGGACGAGCCCGGGCACGGCGGGGAGCGACCGGACGACGACGCATTCGCACGGATGCGTCAGGCCGTCGACCCGGACAACGAGCGCGTGGAGCTGATCGGCCGGCTCACCGCGGACATCCACCCCTCGGGGCGGGCCCACGAGTACCTGTGGATGATCGGCGTGACACCCGGCCGCCAGGGCGAGGGGCTCGGCACCGCGCTGATCGGCTCCGTCCTCGACCGCTGCGACCGGGAGGGACTGGCGGCGTATCTGGAGGCGAGCAGCGAACGCAGCGCCCTGCTGTACCGGCGCCTCGGCTTCGAGACAGTAGGGGAGCCCCTGGCCCTCCCGGACGGCCCGTACATGTGGCCGATGTGGCGCGAGCCCCGCACCACCGGCTGACGTACCGGCCGGTCCGTCAGCCGGGGAGCCGGCCGTCGGCGGGTCCGGGACCCCGAAAGGGACGTTCGGCCCTGGCCGTCGGCGCGCGTGCGGACTTCACTGGCTCGCGGGTAGCGCCCGTCGGCCGTACCGAGGGGCCGGCGGGCGTCGGACGACGAGGCCGGCGGGGGCATGACGATGACAACGGCGGGCGACGACGGTACGACGGGCGGGACCATCGCGGTGGTGGGGCACGCCGACCTGACCCCGGACACGCTCCTGCTGGTGGAGTCCGCGTTGCGGACCCGGCTGGCGCGACGGCCCGCCCCGGCCGTGGCCATGGTGCGCACCGGCGCGGGAACGCCCCTGGCGTCCGGCCGGGCCGCGCGGGCGTCGGGGTGCCCGCTGGCCGTGGTGATCCCCGCGCGCGTCGGGGTGCCCGCCCTGCCGCCCCGGCGGGACCGGATGGCGGCCGGTGAACTGCTGACCCTCGCCGACGAGGTGCGCCTGCTGACCTACGACCCGGGGGACCGCGACTCCTGCGTCGGCGCGGACGAACGGCTCGTCGCCTCCAGCCGTCTCCTCCTGGCCGTCTGGGACGGATCCCCCTCCAACGGCCGCGACGCCACCGCCCATCTGGTGACCTACGCCCGCGCCCGGGGCGTCCCCGTGGAGATCGTGTGGCCCGCGGGGGCCGCCCGGGAAGCGCTGCCCGCCCTCCGCGGGGAGCGCTGACGGCGGGAACAGGGACCATCGGCCCCTCCCGGAGACCCGCACAGGGACCCTTCGACCCATGTGGACCCCTCTCCCCGCCGTCGATCATGGGCGCGCGGAACAGCCTGGGAGGAAGACGTCCGGTGGACGAGATACGCATGGAGAAGGTCGAAGCCGCGGAGGACGGACGGTCCCGTCCGGTGCCGCCGTCCGAAAGGACCGCCGGGCCACCCGTGGTGCGCCGGGCCGCGTGGGTGGACTGGTTGACCACCACCGACCACAAGAAGATCGGCACGCTGTACCTGGTCAGCGCGTTCGTGTTCTTCGTCGTCGGCGGGGTCATGGCGCTGATGATGCGCGCCGAACTCGCCCGACCCGGCCTGCAGATCATGTCGAACGAGCAGTTCAACCAGGCGTTCACGATGCACGGCTCGATCATGCTGCTGATGTTCGCGATGCCGCTGTTCACGGGCTTCGCCAACTGGATCATGCCGCTGCAGATCGGCGCGCCCGACGTGGCCTTCCCCCGGCTGAACATGCTGGCCTTCTGGCTGTTCCTGTTCGGCTCCTCGATCGCCGCCGCCGGTTTCCTCACCCCGGGAGGAGCCGCCGACTTCGGCTGGTTCCTGTACGCCCCGCTGTCGAACGCGGTCTACTCACCGGGCATCGGCGCAGACCTGTGGATCATGGGCGTGGCCCTGTCCGGCTTCGGCTCGATCCTGGGCGCGGTCAACTTCATCACCACGATCATCTGCATGCGCGCGCCCGGCATGACGATGTTCCGCATGCCGATCTTCACCTGGAACGTGCTGCTGACGGCGCTGCTGGTGCTCATCGTGTTCCCGGTGCTGGCGGCGGCGCTGTTCGCGCTGGAGTGCGACCGGAAGTTCGGCAGCCACATCTTCGATTCGGCCAACGGCGGTGCGCTGCTGTGGCAGCACCTGTTCTGGTTCTTCGGCCATCCCGAGGTGTACATCCTGGCGCTGCCGTTCTTCGGCATCATCTCCGAGGTGATCCCGGTCTTCTCCCGCAAGCCGATGTTCGGCTACATGGGCCTGATCGGCGCGACCATCGCCATCGCGGGCTTGTCGGTGACGGTGTGGGCGCACCACATGTACGTCACCGGCGGTGTGCTGCTGCCGTTCTTCGCCTTCATGACGATGCTGATCGCGGTGCCCACGGGCGTGAAGTTCTTCAACTGGATCGGCACCATGTGGAAGGGCTCGCTGAGCTTCGAGACCCCGATGCTGTGGACGCTGGGCTTCCTGGTCACCTTCCTCTTCGGCGGCCTGACCGGCGTCATCCTGGCCTCACCCCCGCTGGACTTCCACGTCTCCGACACCTACTTCGTCGTGGCGCACTTCCACTACACCGTCTTCGGCACGGTCGTGTACGCGATGTTCGCCGGATTCCACTTCTGGTGGCCGAAGTTCACCGGCAAGATGCTCGACGAACGCCTCGGCAAGATCACCTTCTGGACCCTCACGGCCGGCTTCCACCTGACCTTCCTGGTCCAGCACTGGCTGGGGGTCGAGGGCATGCCCCGCCGCTACGCGGACTACCTCGCGGCCGACGGCTTCACCGCCCTGAACACCCTCTCCTCCATCGGGTCGTTCCTGCTCGGCCTGTCGATCCTGCCGTTCTTCTACAACATCTGGAAGACGGCCAAGTACGCCGAGCCGGTCGGCGTCGACGACCCGTGGGGCTACAGCCGCTCCCTGGAATGGGCGACCTCCTGCCCGCCCCCGCGCCACAACTTCACCACCCTGCCCAAGATCCGCAGCGAGTCCCCGGCGTTCGACCTGCACCACCCCGAGATCGCCGCGCTCGATTCGGCGAGGTGAGCCGTGTCGCAGCCCGTACTGGCCCTGGGGTGCGCGGTGGTGGCGGCAGCCGGATCGGTCTGGTACCTGCCGGCCCTCACCGACCTGCGCGCCGGGGACGACCGGCCGCTGTCCCGCCGTACGGCGGCGCTCGCCTGCCTGACCGCCTGGGGCACCCTCGGGGCGGTCGCCCTGGTGCTGCTCGTGGCCACGGCGTGGTGGGTGCCGGTGGGGGTGGCGGTCGTGGGCGGTACGGCCGCCGCCGCCCTGTGGACCGATGCCGCCGTGCGGTGCGCCGGTGAGCAGCGGGAGGCGGCCCGGCAGTGGGCACAGTTGCCGCACGCCCCGCTGCCCGCCGACGCCCACCCCTCCCGTGGCACGGTCGCCGCCCTGGCCGTCGCCGGTCCGGTCGCGGGAGCGGCGGCCACCGTCGTCCTCGGCGTGTTCGTCACGGTCCCGGCCCTGGTCGTGGGCCTCTTCCTGGTGATCGCCGTACGGCACACCCGTATGGTCCGCCGCACGACGGCGGGCCGCGGACACCCCAGGTCCTAGGCGTCCGGACCGCCCCTATGCGGAATCCCTTCACCCACTTGCGTCTGATCCCGCAAACCTCCTTGCACCACTACAACTGAAGTACTACAACTGGAGTTGTTCGAGCGAAGGCAGTCCACGGAAAGAGGCCGCGTTGCGAAAGCTCACGTACTACATCGCCTGCTCCATCGACGGCTTCATCGGGGACCCGCAGGGCGACGCGTCGGCGATGTACGCCTTCGTCGACGAGGAGTTCCTCGCCTTCCTCGTGGCGGAGTACCCGGAGACCATCTGGACCCCCGGCCGTCGGCAGATGAACATCGACGACCTGCCGAACAAGCGGTTCGACACGATCGTCCAGGGCCGGGGCAGCTACGACATCGCCCTGAAGGAGGGCGTCACCAGCCCCTACGCCCACCTGCGTGAATACGTGGCCTCCCGCACGCTGGGGGAGTCTCCCGACTCCAATGTCGAGATCATCGCGGACGACCTGACCGGCCGGGTGCGCGCGCTGAAGGCGGAGGACAGCGCGTACGACATCTACCTGTGCGGCGGGTCCGGGCTCGCCGGCGCGCTGGTCGACGAGATCGACGAGCTGGTCATCAAGACGTACCCCTTCGTGCAGGGCTCCGGCATGCCGATGTTCGGCTCCGGTTTCGCGATCACGCAGTTCGCGCTGGAGTCGGTGCGCTCGTTCGACAACGGTGTGCTGGTGCGGACGTACAGCAGGAAGCGCTGAACCCGCTCCGGGCCTACCCTGGGGGCATGGACAGCGAACAACCCGTCTGTCCCGTCTGCGGACAGCCGGTGGAGACGGTGGTCCGGCGCCACAAGACGCTGGGCGCGTGGGTCCCGGTGTGGACGCGCGGCCCGTGCCGCAACCCGAGGTGCCGGGAATCCCACGAAGCGGAAGCGGAAGCAGAGGAAGCCGTGAACCGGGCACCCACCAAGCGCTAGCGTGGCGCCATGGGTGTGGTGTGGCGATGGGGCGTGGGCATCTGGACGGCCGTCGTGATCGTCGGAGGCGGACTGACCCTGTGGCTGCGGGAGGAGACCGAACCGCCGCCCCCGGTCGGCTGGGAAGAGACGGACCCGAGCGCGATCCCCCACCTCCCGGAGTGCCCGCCTCCCGAGCCGCCGCCCGGCGTCGAGGACGGCTCGGTGGTCACCGCCTGCCTCCTCATCGCCGACTAGCCCGACCGGCGGGCCAGTCCGCCCGTCTCCGGATCACGGCCGGTCAGGCAGTACGTACCACCCGCCGGGTGCCGCATCACCGTCCAGTTGTCGAACACGGCCACGCACACCGCGCCCAGCTCCTCGTGGAGCGCCCGGACCGCCCCGATGTCGGCGCAGGCGAGGTCCGGATGGGCGGAGGCCGGCCGTTCCTCCTCCAGTCGCTGGAGCAGGATGCGCACGGGCAGCCCGGCCGGCGGCCTGACCACATGGAACTCCGGGAGCGAGCCGGGCGCCGAGTCCCAGTCGGGCAGCAGCCCGCTCCAGAAGGCGACTTCCGCGTCGTAGCCGGACGGCGGTAGATCGAGGCACACCTGGTCCAGACGGCTGCCGCGCACGACGGGCGGCCGCACCGACTCCCCGCGCCAGGGCACCGCGCAGAACAACTGCCCCGCGGGCGACCGCAGTACGGCCCACCCCTCGTGCTCGCCGACCGTCTCCGCGCCCAGCCGCGCCGCGTGCGCCACGAACTCCGGCACGTCCTCCACGGAGAAGTCGAGATGGGCGCCACCCCCGCCCGAGGCGACCCCCTGAAGCTTGACGCAGGCGTCGGCGCCGTCCGCCAGCAGGGTCACGAACTCCCCGTCGTCCCCGCGGGCTTCGGACAACCGGGTGCCCGTGACCGCCGTCCAGAACCCGGCGGCCGGGCCGGCCTGAGGGGCGGGGCGGTCGATGAAGGCGTACGTCCAGCGGATGCTCATCGCCCGATCGTAGAGCGAGCGCTGCGCCCCTACCTGGTCCTGGGCCGTTCCATGAACCGCAGCATGTTCCCCGCCGGGTCGCGGAACGCGCAGTCACGCACCCCGTACGGCTGGTCCACCGGCTCCTGGAGCACGTCCACACCGGCGGCGCGGACGCGCTCGAAGAGGGCGTCGCAGTCGGCGGTGGTGAAGTTGACCCCGCGCAGCATGCCCTTGGCCAGCAGCTCGGCCATCGCCTGCTTGTCACCGGGGGAGGCGTCCGGGTTCGCGGCGGGCGGCTCCAGCACGATCTCCACGTCCGGCTGTTCCGGCGAGGCGACCGTCACCCAGCGCATCCCCTCGAACCCCACGTCGTTGCGGACCTCGAGACCCAGCACGTCGCGGTAGAAGGCCAGCGCCTTGTCGTGGTCGTCGACGGCGATGAAGCACTGGGCGAGTCGTACGTCGTTTCCTGTGTCCATGGACCCACGCTAGAAGGTTTCGCTCGGATCGACCCTCGCCCGGCCCCGGACCGGCCGGGTGTACATCCGCGCCACGCACGGCGGGATGACCGCGCTCTCCCCGTGCGACCGGGCCCGGTACGCGCTCGGCGTCTCCCCGACCAGCTCGGTGAACCGCGAGCTGAACGACCCGAGCGAGGTGCAGCCGACCGCCAGGCACACCTCCGTCACCGTGAGGTCGCCCCGCCGCAGCAGCGCCTTGGCCCGCTCGATGCGCCGGGTCATGAGGTAGGCGTACGGCGTCTGCCCGTACGCCGCGCGGAAACTGCGCTGGAAGTGCCCGGCCGACATCAGCGCGGTCCGCGCCAGCTCCGTGACGTCGAGCGGTTCGGCGTACTCCCGGTCCATCCGGTCCCGTGCCCGCCGCAGCCGCACCAGATCCTCCAGCTCCATCCGCCCAGCATCCCACGGCCCGCGGACAGCCGTCCCGCATACGCCGAAGGGCCCCGGCCGCACGGAAGCGGCACGGGACCCCTCGGAGATGTCCGCGGACCCGCGATGGTGCACCGATCGCCGGCCGTCGCGCGGGCCGGGCCGGGTCGGGCCTTCTTGGTCTCCTGATAACGGGGCGGGTCGGTGACCTGCGGGAATCTTTCCTGCGGGGCGCTGCCCCGGCCTTTTGGTGATGGGTGGCGATGGGGCGCGATGGTCTTGAGCGGGTGTCTTGCGGACTGTGTGCGGACTGGGGGTGCGGGCTGCCGGGTGGGCCCTGGGCCGCCGGGATCGGGCGCGGGGCACGTTCGCGCGGGTCGGTGTGGGCATTGCCGGTAGGAGCTGTGGCGGGCCACCGCGACGCGGGGGCGGCAGGCGGGATCCGCGCCTGTGGCCTCGGTGGGGACAACGAGTTCCACGAGCCGGGTGAGCAGGCGCTGGTCGAGTGGCGGTGTGTGGGCGAACGGGCTGCCCGGTCGGGCCGCTGAGCTCGGCGTTGGCCTTCCTCCTTGCACCGGTTCCCAGTCGGTGGCCCGGCGTGCCCTGGCGAGTCGAGTGAAGTCGTCCGGGCAGGTGCTCTATCCCCGCGTGGGCGTCACGAGCCCCAGCTCGTACGCCATGATGACCAACTGCACTCGGTCGCGCGCGGCCAGCTTCGTCAGCAGCCTGCCCACATGGGCCTTGGCCGTGGCCATGCTGATGTGCAGCTGCGTGGCGATCTCCGCGTTGGAAAGTCCGCGGCCGACCAGGGTGAGCACTTCCCGTTCGCGGACGGTGATGCCTTCCACCGGTCGCGGGGGCGTCGTGACGGTGTCGGGGCGGGCCGCGAACTCGGAGATCAGACGGCGGGTCACCCCCGGTGCGAGGAGGGCGTCGCCCGCGGCGACGACCTCGATCGCGGTGAGGATCTGGTCCATGTCCATGTCCTTGACGAGGAAGCCGCTCGCCCCTGCACGCAGCGCACCGTAGACGTACTCGTCGTCGTCGAACGTGGTGAGGATGAGGACTTTCGGTGGTGTGCCACAGGCCGCGGTGATCCGCCGAGTGGCTTCGATGCCGTCCATGCCGGGCATCCGGATGTCCATCACCACCACATCCGGCGCCATCTGCTCCGCGAGCCGCACCGCCTCCTCGCCGTTCGCCGCCTCGCCGGCCACCTCCAGCCCGGGACGGTCGGCGATCAGCACCCGCAGTCCGTGCCGGACCAGCGGCTGGTCGTCGGTGAGCAGCACGCGGGTCATGTGGCTGCCACCGGCAGCGGGAGCCGTGTCGCAACACGGAAGCCGCCCTCGGAGCGCGGTCCGGCCGTGAACTCGCCGTGCAGCAGCGCCGCCCGTTCCCGCATGCCCGTCAGCCCGTAGCCGGCCGCGCAGGGCAGGCCGGACGAGCCGCGGCCCTCGTCAGCGATCTCGATGAACAGATCGTCCTCCTGGCAGTCGATGGTCACCCGGCAAGAGGGGGCACCCGAGTGGCGGACCACGTTGGTGATCGCTTCCTGGATGATGCGGTATCCGGACAGCTCGATCTCCGCCGGCAGCGCCCGCCGCTCACCAAGCCACTCGATGTCCACCCGCACGCCCGCGTCCCGGGTTCGCTCCACCAGCCCGTCGAGATCAGCGAACACCGGTGTCGGCCTGAGCGGCGCACCGTCCTCCGGGTCCACCTGCCGTAGCGCACCGAGCATTCGGCGCAGGCCCGCCAAGGTGTCCCGGCTGGTGTCCTCGATGGCGGCGAGGGCGTTGCGGGCCTCCGACGGCTGGGTGTCGATGACGCGTCGGCCCACCCCGGCCTGGATGGCGATGACACCGATGCTGTGCGCCACCATGTCATGCAGTTCCCGGGCGATCCGCAGCCGCTCCGCGACGACGGCCTGCTCCGCGGCCCTGGCCCGCAGGTCGGCTGTGTGCCTGCGGCGTTCGCGGACCGAGTGGCCGACCGTCCATGCGGTGACCATCATCAGGGCCAGGAAGGCCGAGGCGGCGAGGAACGACGAGGTGCCTTCCCGGTAGTAACCGGCGCCACCGGTCTGTACAGCGAGCGCCACCACAGCGGCGACGGCCGCCGTCAGCCGTGACCGGGTGGCGGCGATCCATCCGACGGTCAGGTCGGAGACCACTGCCTGCAGATACGCGATCTGCCACGCCTGCGTCTCCGCGGGCGGTGTGCTGCCCGTCGGGCCCGGCCATGCGGCCATTGTCGAGTCCGCCCGGACGGTCGCCGCGAAGGAGACGGTGAGCAGCAGAGCCAGGGCGGGCAGCGGCCGACGCGGCACCAAGGGCAGCAGCAGCAGAGCGAGCAGCGCGGCCGGCAGCAGGCGTACGCCGGTCAGTTCCCGGCCGGTGTTCAGTACGACGACGTAGAGCATGACGACGTATGCGATGCCTGAGCACCAGGCCAGGACCTCGGCCAAGAGCGACCGCGGAGTGTCCTGCGGGGCTTTCATGCGCCGATCATAGGCAGGCGGCCCGCACCCCGGTATCGGCCCACGGGCGTACTCCCGTGGGCTACTCGGGGCGTCCCGATTGCGGCCTGTGGTCCGATGCCCGATCGGGATCCGCCCCGGCAGCGTGGACACCGTGATCGAAGCAATCGAACTCACCAAGTGCTATGGCAGGATCGTCGCCGTCGACCGGCTGTCCTTCACTGTGAGCCCGGGCGTGGTCACCGGGTTCCTGGGTCCGAACGGCGCCGGGAAGACCACCACCCTGCGCATGGTCATCGGACTGAACCAGCCCACGGGCGGCACCGTCACCGTCGGCGGGCAGCCGTTCGGCGACCGTCCCCGTGGCCTACGACATGTCGGCGCCCTGCTCGACGCCCACGACGTACATGGCGGCCGCACGGCCCGCGCGCATCTGACGGCGCTGGCGGTCAGCAACGGCCTGCCACGCAGGCGGGTCGCGGAGGTCCTGGCAGAGGTGGGCATGGCAGACGCGGCCGGCCGCAGGATCGACGGATTCTCGCTGGGGATGAAACAACGGCTTGGCATAGCCGCCGCCCTGCTCGGTGATCCGCCCGTATTGCTCTTCGACGAACCGCTCAACGGCCTCGACCCCGAGGGGGTGCGCTGGGTGCGCGGCCTCTTCAGGCGGCTGGCGGACGAAGGCCGCACCGTGCTCGTCTCCAGCCATCTGATGCGGGAGATGGAGCAGACCGCCGAGGAGCTGATCGTCATCGGCCGCGGCAGGCTGATCGCGGCACAGAGCCTGCGCGACTTCGCGGCCCGCAGCACACAGCTGCGGGTGAACGTCCGTACCCCCGACACAGATGTCCTCCCCGCACTCCTGACAGGCGAGGGCGCGACGGTCCGAGCGGAGGACGACGGCTCGTACACGGTGACCGGTCTGCCCGCGGACCGCATCGGCGAACTCGCCTTCACGCACAGGGTGCGGCTGCACGAGCTCAGCCCGCGCTCAGCCTCCCTGGAGGAGGCGTTCATGGAACTCACCCAGGAGGGCGTCGAATACTCCGCAGGAGCCGTCCGATGACCGCCGTACTCGGCAAGGCCCCTGCCCGCCTCCCGGCCCAGGAACCTGCCCGGTTCCGTCATCTCCTCGCCGCCGAGTGGATCAAACTCTGGTCACTGCGCTCAAGCTACTGGGTGCTCGGTGTCGGCGCGCTGACCGTGATCGGCATCAATGTGAACTCCGCCGCGTCGAACGCGGACCGGTTGGCGCATCAGCGACTGCCGTCTGAGCCGCCACCGGAGGTTCCGGCCCGCCCTGAGTTGTTGTTCGATCCGCTGCACACGGCGTTCGTCGATCCCGCCTGGCAGCTACTCATGCTCATCACCGCAACGGTGGGAGGGATCGCGGTCTTCGGCGAGTACTCCAGTGGACTGGTTCGTACGACCTTCGCCGCCGTACCCAACCGGCAGGCGGTGGTCGCCGCCAAAGTTTCCGTGGTGTCGGCGGTCATGCTGACGCTCGGCACATTTGTCGCCGGCACCTCCTTCGGCATCACGCAAATGCTGCTGAGGGAGTACGGCGGCCTGTCACTGGGCGACCCGGGCGCACTGCGCGCCGTCGCCGCAGCCGCTTTGCTGGCACCGCTGTGTGCACTCGTGGGTATGGCAGTGGGCGTGGTCACCCGGCACGCCGCAGGCTCCGTCGTCGGAGTCGTCGCTCTGCTGTTGCTTGTACCGGCGCTGTTCCAGGGCGAGCGCTATCGCTGGGTCAAGGAGATCGGCAACGCCATGCCGCTCAGCGCCTGGGAACGGCTGGTGATGAACCCGGAGCGGGCGCACGACCTCGGCAAGTACCCGCTGGCAATCACCGAGGCGTGGCTCGTCTACGGTGCGTGGGCCACCGCAGCAGTGGCCATCGCGCTGCTCGTGGTACGACGCCGGGACCTGTGAGCATGGACCGGTCCGTGGCCTTCGGCGCATCCCGGATGGATGACGACACCCTGGCCCCGACCATCGAGGGTGACTTGCTGCCCATCAGCCAGGCGGTGACGAAGGGCGCCGGCCGTGGTGTCCACGAACTCCTCGGGGATCGCGTCGGTGTCGACCCAGCGGACCCGTGCGTGTTTGCGTGGTTCGCGGTTTTCGGGTGCGCCGGGTTCGCTCTTGCCGACGGGGAGATCCCACATGCCCTGGGCGAACTCGGCATTCCGGCTGTGCTGGAGAAGGACGACGCGATGGGTGACCCTGTCGTGGACGATGACGGCGGCGACCAGCAGGGTCATGGAATCGAGAGCGGGCGGCAGGGCTTCGGGCCGGTCGTCGGTTGTCCGCTGGGCCACGGCTTGTGTCCCTTCGTCGGCCGGACGGTGGCAGCTTGGGCCGGCGCTTCGTGTGCGCGGCGGGCGAGTTCGGCGGTTCCGGGCACTTTGCGGCGCTGGTGGAGGGAGAGGGTGGAGCGGAGCGAGGCGATGGCCTTGCGGGTGCGGTCGGAGGCCATGCCCTCCATCGGGGTCAGGGCCTGTGACCAGGCGGCGACGGCTTCGTCGGCGCGAGCCCGGGCGGCGAGGCCGTCACCGAGACCGGCGTGCGTGAGGGCGTGGACGCGCTTGTACTTCTCGGGGTCCGAGCGCACCAGGGCATCGCGGTGCTGTTGCTCGGTACCGACGCGGTCGGCGAGGTCGGCCGGAGCGCGGGCGGTGTGGAGGAGCGCATGGGGCACAAGCTCCAGGGCGTCGAGGGCACCTCTACAGCCACACCTCCCCAGGGAGGGAGCCGGGGATCGCCCGGGCTCTGCAGGAGGCGTGGGAGAGGTCGGCCGTGGAAGAGACGGAGCCGCAGCGGTGGGAGGGCGGCGGAAGTCCTCCTGACCTCATCTCCCCACTCCCTCCCAGCCGATCTCGAAACGCGGGAACAGCCCGACCGTGCGAATCGGTCGGGCTGTTCCTGTCGGTGCCCTGAGCAGGGGCGGAACCCTGCTGGTCGTACCGGCTGACGCACCCGCCGGTCAGGCCTTCTTGGTCTCCCAGAAGATCTTGTCGATCTGGGCGATGTAGTCCAGCGCCTTCTGGCCGGTGGCCGGGTCCGTCGACGCCTTGGCGGCCGAGAGGGCCTTCAGGGTGTCGTTGACCAGCTGGTGCAGCTCCGGGTACTTCTCGAAGTGCGGGGGCTTGAAGTAGTCGCTCCACAGCACGGAGACGTGGTGCTTGGCCAGCTCGGCGCGCTGCTCCTTGATGACCGTGGCGCGGGCCTGGAAGTGCGGGTCGTCGTTGCCGGCCATCTTCTCCTGGACGGCCTTCACCGACTCCGCCTCGATGCGGGCCTGGGCCGGGTCGTACACGCCGCAGGGCAGGTCACAGTGGGCGCTGACCTTGACCTTGGGGGCAAACAGGCGGGAAAGCATGGAGCGTTTCCTTCCTCGTGATCGTCTTCTCATACGGGAGATTACTCCGTGGCGGACGGCTTTTCGCGGGTGCCCCCGCGGGCTTAGGACAAAAGTCCGGGGTGAGACTGGGACTGGTGGAGGACGAACCGGGGAGGTGCCGGGAGATGCCGGAGCTGTCGCAGGACGCCGAGCGGGCGAGGGCGCCGCTGCCCTTCGGGGTGGCCGAGGTGACCGGGCCGTCCATGGTGCCCACGCTGCACCACGGGGACCGGCTCCTGGTGCACTACGGCGCCCGGGTCAAACGCGGGGACGTGATCGTGCTGCGGCACCCGTTCCAGCAGGACCTGCTCGTCGTCAAGCGGGCCGCCGAGCGGCGCGAGGGCGGCTGGTGGGTGCTCGGGGACAACGCGTTCGCGGGCGGCGACAGCACCGACTACGGGGTGGTGCCCGACGAGCTGGTGCTCGGCCGGGTCCGGTTCCGCTACCGGCCGCGCGGCTCCGAGCGGCGTTCGCCGCTGGCCGTGGTGGGCTGGGCGCTGTCGTCGGCCCGGCCCGTGCTCTCCGGCCGGTCGGCCTCCAGGCGCTTGCGGGCGCGGTAGGCGGCCACGTTGGCGCGGGTGGCGCAGCGGTCGGAGCAGTAGCGGCGGGAGCGGTTGGTGGAGGTGTCCAGGTAGGCGTTGCGGCAGGGCGACGCCTCGCACAGGCCGAGGCGGTCCACGCCGTACTCGGTGAGGTGGAAGGCCAGGCCCATCGCGGCGATGGCGGCGTAGCCGGCGGTGGCGTTGGACGGGTGGTCGGCCAGGTGCATGTGCCACAGCGGGCGGCCGTCGTCGTCGCGGAAGTCGTGGCCGGAGATCTGCGGGCTGACCGGGAACTCCAGCAGCAGGGAGTTCAGCAGGTCGACGGCGAGGGTCTCGTCGCCGCCGTCCGCCGCCTCGAAGACCGAGCGGAGCCTGGCCCGGACCGAGCGGAACCGCGTCACGTCGGCGTCGGTGGTGCGCCGGGCGGCCGACTGGTTCCCGCCGAACAGATCGCGGACGGCCTCGACGGAGGTGAGCGTGTCCTTGCCCCGGGCCGGTTCCTCGGTGTTGACGAGACGTACGGCGTAATCCGAGTAATAGGCCAGTTCCACTTGTAGTCCTTACGCAGAGGATCTATCGTTGTAACAGACGATTCCGTCCCCAGGGTATTACGGGACGTATGCGAGGGAGGCGCTCCATGACGGACGCGGACACCACCACGGCCGCCGCGGACTGGCGGGCCTGGCAGGAGAGCTGGGACCGGCAGCAGGAGTGGTACATGCCGGACCGCGAGGAACGCTTCCGGGTCATGCTCGACATGGTGGAGGCCCTCGTCGGCACCGCGCCGCGCGTGCTCGACCTCGCCTGCGGCACGGGCAGCATCACCGCCCGGCTGCTCGACCGGTTCCCGGACGCCACCAGCACCGGCGTCGACCTCGACCCGGCGCTCCTCGCCATCGCGGAGGGCACCTTCGCGGGGGACGGACGGGTCTCGTTCGTGACCGCGGACCTCACCGATCCCCAGTGGCCGGCCGCGCTGCCGTACGACTCCTACGACGCCGTACTGACCGCGACCGCCCTCCACTGGCTGCACCGGGAACCCCTCGCGGATCTCTACGGACACATCGCGGGGCTCGTCCGCGACGGCGGTGTCTTCATGAACGCGGACCACATGATCGACGACACCACGCCCCGGATCAACGCCGCCGAGCGCGCCCTGCGCCACGCCCGCATGGATCAGGCCAAGTCGGAAGGCGCCCTCGACTGGGCCCAGTGGTGGCGGCTCGCCGCCCAGGACCCCGTCCTCGCCGGACCGACGGCCCGCCGCTTCGAGATCTACGGCGAGCACGCCGAGGGCGACACGCCGCCGGCCGCCTGGCACGCGCGCGTGCTGCGCGAGAAGGGGTTCGGGGAGGCGCGGCCGGTGTGGTGCTCGCCCTCGGACACCCTGCTGCTGGCTCTGAGGTAGCCGGAGGGAACGCGAGGGGGCGGTACGGAAGTCCGTACCGCCCCCTCGCGCGTCCGTTCAGAGCACCTTGGACAGGAACGCCTTCGTGCGCTCGTGCTGCGGGTCGGTCAGGACGTCGCGCGGGTTGCCCGACTCGACCACCACGCCGCCGTCCATGAAGACCAGGCTGTCGCCCACCTCGCGGGCGAAGCCCATCTCGTGGGTGACGACGACCATCGTCATGCCGGACTCGGCGAGGTCGCGCATGACGTCGAGGACGTCACCGACCAGCTCCGGGTCGAGCGCCGAGGTCGGCTCGTCGAAGAGCATCAGCTTGGGGTCCATCGCGAGCGCCCGCGCGATCGCCACCCGCTGCTGCTGGCCGCCGGAGAGCTGCGAGGGGTAGTTCCGGGCCTTGTCGCCGAGGCCCACGCGCTCCAGGAGCCCCATCGCGCGCTCCCTGGCCTGCGCCTTGCTCACGCCCTTGACCTGGACCGGCGCCTCCATGACGTTCTCGACGGCCGTCATGTGCGGGAACAGGTTGAAGCGCTGGAAGACCATGCCGATGTCCCGGCGCTTGAGGGCGACCTCGCTGTCCTTGAGCTCGTACAGCTTGTCGCCCTTCTGGCGGTAGCCGACCAGCTCCCCGTCGACGTACAGACGTCCGGCGTTGATCTTCTCGAGGTGGTTGATACACCTGAGGAAGGTGGACTTGCCGGAGCCGGAGGGGCCGATGAGGCAGAACACCTCGCCGGTCCTCACCTCCAGGTCGATGCCCTTGAGGACCTCGACGTGGCCGAAGGACTTGTGCACGCCCTCCGCCTTGATCATCGCGTTCGTCATGCCGTGACCCCCTTGCGGCTGGAGAGGGACGTCAGGTGGGCGCGGACCTTCTGCCACGGGGTGGGCGGCAGCTGGCGGCTCGATCCGCGGGCGTAGTACCGCTCGACGTAGTACTGGCCCACGCTGAGCAGGGAGGTGAGGATCAGGTACCAGGCCGCGGCGAGGAACAGCATCTCGACCGTGGCGCCCGAGGTCGTGCCGATGTCCTGGGCGTAGCGCAGGAGCTCGTAGTACTGGACCGCCGCGACGAGCGAGGTGGTCTTCAGCATGTTGATGACCTCGTTGCCCGTGGGCGGCACGATCACGCGCATCGCCTGCGGGACGACGATCCGGCGCAGCGTCTTGGAGTGGCTCATGCCGAGCGCGTGGGCCGCCTCGGTCTGGCCCTCGTCGACGGCCAGCAGACCGGCGCGGCAGATCTCCGCCATGTACGCGGCCTCGTTCAGGCCGAGCCCGAGCAGCGCCGTCAGGAACGGCGTCATGAACTGGGACCACTCGTCCTTGTAGATCGGCCCGAGGTTGACGTACTCGAAGACGAAGCCCAGGTTGAACCAGACGAACAGCTGGACCAGTACCGGGGTGCCGCGGAAGAACCAGATGTAGAACCAGGCGATCGACGAGGTCACCGGGTTCTTGGACAACCGCATCACGGCCAGCAGGAGGCCGCCGACGATGCCGATGATCATCGACAGGAAGGTCAGCCAGAGCGTCTCGCGGACGCCGGTGAGGATGCGGTCGTTGAAGAAGTAGTCGGGGATCGCGCCCCAGTTGATGTCGCCGTTCGCGAAGGCCCAGACGAGCGCGAAGAAGATGCCCAGGGCGAGCACGGCTGAGACGTAACGGCCGTAGTGCCGGACCGGGACGGCCTTGATGGCCTCCGGGCCGGCCGGCGGGGTGTTCGCCGGCCCGTCCGTCTTGTTGATGTCAGTGGTCACGGGTGTTGCCTTTCAGCGCCGCCGGTGCGCGGTCACTTGCCGCCGTTGACGGTGGCTTCCTCGACGGCGCCCTCCGTGACGCCCCACTTCTCCAGGACCTTCTGGTACTCGCCGTTCTCGATGACCGCGTCGAGCGCGGCCTTGAGGGCGTCCCGCAGCTCGGTGTCGCCCTTGGCGACCGCGATGCCGTACGGGGCGGCGTCGACCTGCTCGCCGACCAGCTGGAAGTCCTTGCCGCCACCGGAGGTCTTCACGGCGTACGCGGCGACCGGGAAGTCGGAGGAGCCGGCGTCGGCGCCGCCCGCGCGCAGGCGGGTCTGGGCCTGCTGGTCGTTGTCGTAGGACTCGATGGCGATGGTCTTGCCCGCCGGGCACTTCTCCGCCTCGGCCTTGGCCAGGTCGTGCGAGACCGTGCCGCGCTGGACGACCAGCTTCTTGCCGCACAGGTCCGCCCAGGTCTTGATGCCCTGGTCGTCGCCCTTCTTGGTGTAGATCGAGACACCGGCGGTGAAGTAGTCGACGAAGTCGACGCCCTCGCCGACCTTCTTGCCCGTGTCGGAGTCGACACCCTCCTGGCGGTCCTTGGTGTCGGTCATGGCGGACATGGCGATGTCGTACCGGTCCGAGCGCAGGCCGCCGAGCAGCGTGTCGAAGGTGCCGTTCTCGAACTCGAACTTCACGCCGAGCTGCTTGCCCATGGCGTCCGCGAGGTCGGGGTCGATGCCGACGGTCTTGCCGGAACCGTCCTTGAACTCGACCGGGGCGTACGCGATGTCCGAGCCCACCTTGATGACGCCCGCCTTGCGGATGTCGTCCGGGAGCTTGTCGGCGAGGGGAGCGGTGGACGTCTCGGAGGTGCCGGCGTCGTCGCCCTTGTCCGTCTGGTCACCGCAGCCGGTGAGAATCAGCGCGCCTGCGACCGCGATCGCGCCGGCCGCTGCAAGACGGGAACGCGCGGCGGTGGTACGACGGGTGGTGCTTGCGGTCATGGTGGGTTCCTCCGGCGGATGGGTGGAGATGCCGATGGGCGGGCCCTGCCGACGGGTATCGGCAGTGCCGCAGGTCGACAAGAACACACGTCTTCGAGTGTCGCGACCTCGTGCGATTACGGCATCTTGCCATTCGGTCTGAGCCATTCAGGGGGCCCGCGATGTCAAAATCAGATAACGGGCGACACTCGAACCGCATCACTCCAGGACATCCGACCGGACAGTCTGCGGGAATCCTTCGTTCCGACCGGAAGATCTCCGGTCCATTCCGGGATGTGGACTCGTTCGCCGTGGTTTTTGTTCCGATTACGGGCTTGTCGACGGTTGACGTCGCCCTTGTCCTTGTATCGGGTGACAATGCGGGGCGGTGGCATGTGACCTTCGCGTTATGGACTCGTCGCCGGTGGCGTCCGTCCGGTAAGAAGGTTCTTTACACCCCTCATCCGGGGCTCAGGGCGCGTGTGCGGCGCGCCCGTCGTGTTCGGCCCGTACGCATCAACCCCCCGGGCCGTGCGCGGTCCCGCCCACCCCTCACCAGGAGTGGCAACCCTCAAACCATGAACACTTAAGGGGTAAAACCAAGTGGCAGCGGAGATTGTCAATCCTCGCAGCGACAGCGAACACCGGAACGGTCGTACGGAGCAGGGCGACGGGGCCGAGCCCCTCGACTCCTTCGACCCGGCGTTCGCGCTGCACCGCGGCGGCAAGATGGCCGTGCGGGCCACCGTGCCGATCCGTGACAAGGACGATCTGTCCCTGGCGTACACGCCCGGCGTCGCGAAGGTGTGCAGCGCGATCGCCGAGCAGCCGGACCTCGTCCACGACTACACGTGGAAGTCGCAGGTCGTCGCCGTCGTGACGGACGGCACGGCCGTGCTGGGGCTCGGTGACATCGGGCCCGAGGCCTCCCTCCCGGTGATGGAGGGCAAGGCCATCCTCTTCAAGCAGTTCGGCGGCGTGGACGCGGTCCCGATCGCCCTGGACTGCACCGACGTGGACGAGATCGTCGAGACCGTGGTCCGGCTCGCCCCGTCCTTCGGCGGGGTGAACCTGGAGGACATCTCCGCGCCCCGCTGCTTCGAGATCGAGAAGCGGCTGCAGGAGCGGCTGGACATCCCGGTCTTCCACGACGACCAGCACGGCACGGCGGTCGTGTCGCTGGCGGCGCTGCGGAACGCGGCGCGGCTGAGCGGACGGACGCTCGGTGAGCTGCGGGCCGTGATCTCCGGCGCGGGCGCGGCGGGTGTCGCGATCGCCAAGATGCTGATCGAGGCCGGTGTCGGCGACGTCGCCGTGGCCGACCGCAAGGGCATCGTGTCGCGGGACCGCGCGGACCTCACGCCGGTCAAGGCGGAGCTGGCGTCGTTCACCAACAAGGCCGGCCTCTCGGGATCGCTGGAGTCGGCGCTGGCCGGCGCCGACGTCTTCATCGGGGTCTCCGGCGGCACGGTGCCGGAGGCGGCGGTGGCGTCGATGGCCGAGGGCGCGTTCGTCTTCGCCATGGCCAACCCCGACCCGGAGGTGCACCCGGAGGTCGCGCACAAGTACGCGGCCGTCGTGGCCACCGGGCGGTCGGACTTCCCGAACCAGATCAACAACGTGCTGGCGTTCCCCGGCATCTTCGCCGGCGCGCTCCAGGTGCGGGCCTCCCGGATCACCGAGGGGATGAAGCTGGCGGCGGCCGAGGCGCTGGCCTCGGTGGTCGGTGACGATCTCGCCGCCGACTACGTCATCCCGTCCCCGTTCGACGAGCGGGTCGCCCCCGCGGTGACGGCGGCGGTGGCCGCGGCCGCCCGTGCGGAGGGTGTCGCCCGCCGCTGAGGCGCGCGGATCGTCGGCCGGCCCCGTCCCCGGGTGGACGGGGCCGGTTTCTTCTTCCGGGGCTTGGGCCGCCCGGGTGGCGGATCCCGCCGGGTGGCAAGAGGGCGTGTCTCACAGTGGGGCCTGGTTCCTTCGGCGGGGCGGGGAACCTATCGTCAAGGTCATGTTCGCCGTCTACGCCGCCCGAATCGACCGCGACCAGCCGCTCGCGGGCCTGGAGGCGGGAGAGCGTCCCGCTCCCGAGTCCCGGCCCGGCTGGAGCACCGTCACGGTCAAGGCCGCCTCCCTCAACCATCATGACCTCTGGTCCCTGCGGGGCGTGGGCCTCGCCGAGGACAAGCTGCCGATGATCCTCGGCTGCGACGCCGCCGGCGTCGACGAGGACGGCAACGAGGTCGTCCTGCACTCGGTGATCGGACAGAGCGGCCACGGGGTGGGTCCCCGCGAGCCCCGGTCCATCCTCACCGAGCGCTACCAGGGCACGTTCGCCGAGCGGGTCGCCGTGCCCACCTGGAACGTCCTGCCCAAGCCGAAGGAGCTCTCCTTCGAGGAGGCCGCCTGTCTGCCGACCGCCTGGCTGACCGCGTACCGGATGCTGTTCACCAACGCCGGGGTCCGCCCCGGGGACTCCGTACTGGTGCAGGGCGCCGGGGGCGGTGTCGCCACCGCCGCGATCGTGCTCGGCAAGGCGGCGGGGCTGCGGGTCTTCGCCACCAGCCGGGACGAGGCCAAGCGCAAGCGGGCGCTGGAGCTCGGGGCCGTGGAGGCCGTGGAGACCGGGGCGCGGCTGCCGCAGCGGGTCGACGCGGTGATCGAGACCGTGGGGGCGGCCACCTGGTCCCACTCGGTGAAGTCGCTGCGGCCCGGCGGCACGCTGGTCATCTCCGGTGCCACCAGTGGTGACCGGCCCTCGCACGCCGAGCTGACCCGGATCTTCTTCCTGGAGCTCAAGGTCGTCGGGTCGACCATGGGCACCAAGGACGAGCTGGAGGACCTGCTCTCCTTCTGCGCCGCCACGGGGGTGCGTCCCGTCATCGACGAGGTGCTGCCCATGGACCGTGCCCGGGAGGGCTTCGAACGGATGGAGTCCGGCGGGCAGTTCGGCAAGATCGTGCTCACCAATCCCTGAGGGGCGGGGTTCGCTTCGACGGCCGGTCCGGGTCTCCGGGCCGGCCGTCGGCATGTCAACCAGGGTTGACGGCAAGGGGATGTCAACGTACGTTGACATCATGACTGAGGCAACCGACCTCGCCGAGCGGGCGGGCGATCGCGACCCACGGGTCGGCCTGCGGGCCGTCGCCGCCCTGCGCCGGCTGCTGGAGCAACTGGAGACCGTGCAGGTGCGCAACGCGCGCAACCAGGGCTGGTCGTGGCAGGAGATCGCCACCGAACTCGGGGTCAGCAGGCAGGCCGTGCACAAGAAGTACGGGAGGCATTGATGTTCGAGCGGTTCACGAAGGACGCCCGTGACGTGGTGAAGGGGGCGGTCGGGCACGCGGAGGAGACGGGGGCCGAGCGGGTCGGCGCCGAGCATCTGCTGCTGGCCCTGCTCGACCGGGAAGGGAGCCGGGCCTCGTTCGTGCTGGCCGCCCTCGGCGCCGGTGAGCGGCGGGAGTCGGTGCGGGCGGCGCTGGGGGAGGCCCGGCGGCGGGCCGGGCTGACGCAGGCCGAGACCGACGCCCTCGCCGGGCTCGGCATCGACGTGCCGGAGATCGTGGCCCGGGTGGAGGAGGTGCACGGGGCCGGGGCGATGTCCGGCGACCGGAAGGCCGGGGGCCGCAGGTCGGGACACCGGCCCTTCGACCGCGCGGCCAAGGACGTCCTCACGGGCGCCCTGCGCGCCGCCACCGCCCTGCGCGACCGCCGCATCGGCGACGAGCACCTTCTGCTCGCCCTCACCACCCGCCCCGGCGTCCCCGCCGAGGTCCTCGCCGACCACGGCGTGACGTACGAGTCCGTGACCCGGGTCCTCCACGGGGGCGGCGAGGCCAAGGCGGGCTGACGCCGGCGTGGTCCCGGCCCGGCCCGGTCGGGCCCGGGCATCCCCGTTGGGCCGGGATCGTCCCGGTGGGCGAGGCCGGAGGGTTTCGGTCGGGCTCGGGTGGGTGCACTGGTCCTGCGGCCGCGGCTGGGTCTTGCCGGGCCCGGGGTGTTCCGTTGGGTCGGGGTGTGCCGGAGTCCGGGTGCTGGTCCGGGGCCGGAGGGTTTCGGTCGGGCTCGGGTGGGTGGGTCGGTCTTGCGGCCACCGTCGGGTCTCGCCGGGTCTCCGAGGTGTTCCGGTGGGCCGGGTGGGCCGGTGCGGGGCCGGTCGTGTCCGGCTGGGGCAGGAGGCCTACCGCTTCGGGGCGCGCAGGATCACCCCGATGTGGGCCGCTGCCGTGGACAGGTGGCGGCGGGCGTCGCGGAGCTGGTCCGGGGTGACCCCGTGGTCGCGGGCCGCGTCGCGGATGTCGTCCCGGAAGCGGTCCAGCAGGCGGTCCAGGTCACGGGCCGGGTCGCCGGTGGAGTCCGAGGCGTCCTCGTGCGCCCAGGCCGGGGTGTAGTCGGCGGGGAAGTCCTCGGGCGTCTCCGAGTACGACGGCTCCGAGGTCTTGCCGGAGGCTCCCGCGCCGGTGCGGCCGAAGGCGAAGTCCTTGCCGAACCCGCTCATCTCCTTGGCCAGTTCACCCAGGCCCTCGCGCAGCCCCGTCGGCCAGTCGCCCCGCGCGAAGTGGCCCTGCACCTGCTCCTGGACCTGGCGCACGATGCGCTGCACCTCCTCCTGCGCCCTGTCCTGGGCCTCCTTGGCCTGGCGGCGGGCACGCTGGGCCTCCTCCCGGGAGCGGCGGCTCTCGTCCTTGGCGCGGCGGGCCTGTTCCTTCCACTCCTGCTTGGCGCGGCGCATCTCCTCCTTGGCCGCCTGCCAGGCGTCCTTGTCGCCGAAGACCCCGAAGTCGCCGAAGGCGCCTTCCTCCCCGGCGCCCGCCCCGCCCGTACGGCTCTGGCGGGCCTTGCCCGCCGCGGCCCGCATCTCGCGGCGCAGATCGCCCGCCGCGCCGCTGACGTCGGCGCGGATCTCGGCGGCCAGCTCGGCGACCGACTCCCGGATCTCCAGCTCCAGATCGGCCAGCTCACCGCTGCGGTCGGCCAGTTCCGCGCGGCCGGCGTCGGTGATGGAGTACACCTTGCGGCCGCCCTCGGTGGTGTGGGTGACCAGGCCCTCCGCCTCCAGCTTGGCCAGGCGCGGGTAGACCGTGCCCGCCGAGGGCGCGTACAGCCCCTGGAAGCGCTCCTCCAGCAGGCGGATCACCTCGTAGCCGTGGCGCGGGGCCTCGTCCAGCAGCTTCAGCAGGTAGAGGCGGAGGCGTCCGTGGGCGAAGACGGGGGGCATGTCAGAGCACCTTCTTGTCGGTCGTACCGGCATTGTCTCCCGAGGCGGCCGGTGGTTCGGGCTCGTGCTCCCCGGCCGGGCGGCGCAGCAGGGCGATGGAGCCGGAGACGGTGGTGGCGCGCAGCCTGCCGCTGCCGGTGCCCAGACGGCCGGTGAGTTTGTGGGCGCCCCACATGCCCTGGACCCGGAGGCCGTCGAAGGCGTTGGAGATGGCGCCGCTCGCCGTGTTCGCCTCGACGTCCGCGTCCGCGGGGTCCGGCAGGCGGATGGCTATCTCGCCCGAGACGCTGGTCAGCTTGACGTCGGTGGGGCCACCGGGGTCGAGGTCCAGGATCATGGATCCGCCGACCGTGTCCGCGCGCACGGAGGGGCCGGAGCCCTCGACGACGGTGAGGTCGCCGGAGACGGAGGCGAAGCGGAGGTCGCCGGTGACGGACTGGGCCTCCACGTTCCCGGACACGGTCTCCGCGCGGACCGGGCCGGAGAGGGCGACCAGGGTGGTGTCGCCGGCGACGCCCTTCACCGAGACGGAGCCCTGGACGCCGGAGACCACGGCGCCGGCGCCGACCACGCCCACCTCGATCCGGGTGCGGGCCGGGACGGCGAGGGAGACCACGGCGCTGCGGCGCCAGCCCTTGCGGTCCAGCCATTTGAGGAAGCCCTTCCAGGGGAGGTCGTCGTAGGCGACCGTGAGGGTGCCGTCCTGCTGGGTGACCACCAGGGGCGGGCCCTCGATCTCGGAGACCTGGAGGTGGGCGGTGGGGTCGTCGGTGCCGACGATGTTCACCGTGCCGTTGACGATGCGGACGTGCAGGTCGGTGACGGGGGTGTCGAAGGTGAGCTTCGTGGGTTGCGCGACGGTCCACTCGGGCATGGTGGGGCCTCCTGCTCGGCGCATGGCGCTCGGCGCTCGATGGCGACGCGGCATATCGCGTCTTACGCGATTTACGATATATCGCGGCAGGGGAAAGTCAAGGCACTCGTTCTGGTGAACGGTCGGCTTGGTGGCGTGCTGGTGCACGGTGCTGGTGCTGGGTGGGGGTGGGGCGCGCGGCCCGGCGCGGTACGGGTTCCCCGTGTGGGTGTGGGCCGGGGGTGGGGTTGCGCAGCCCGGCGCTTGCGGGGTGCCTCCCCCACTCGCGGCTTCGCTCGAGCGGGAGGTACCCCCATCGCCCACCCGTGCCGCCCTGGGGGCACCTCCCAGGCCTTTAAGGTACTGGGGGAGGCACGACTGCCCGCGGGAGCGGCGGGGGTGGCGCGGTTGTTCACGGGAGCGGCGGGGGCGGCACGACTGCTCGCGGGAGCGGCGGGGTGGCGTGACTGCCCGTGGGAACGTGGTGCGCGGCTGCCCGTGGGGTGGTGGGGCTGCCCGTGGGGTGGTGGGGCGGCACGATTGGCCGGGGGAGTGTGCGGTGCGCGGTTGGTCGTGGGAACGCGGCACGCGGCTGCCTGTGGGCAGCCGCGTGGGGGTTACTCCTCGTCCTCGTCGTCCAGGCGGGCCAGCCAGGTGGCCAGGCGTTCCACCGGGACCTCGAAGTCGGGGTTGAGGTCGACGAACGTGCGCAGCTGCTCGGCCAGCCACTCGAAGGTGACCTCCTCCTCCCCGCGCCGCTTCTCCAGTTCCTCGATGCCACGGTCCGTGAAGTACATGGGGACAAGGATAGGTGCGGGAAAACGGGCGGGCCGCACCCCCCGTGAGAGGGGTGCGACCCGTGCGCGTACTGCCGCCGGTTACGCCTCGAAGACCTCGCGCACTAGCTGCTCCTGCTCGGCCTGGTGGCGCTTCGCGGAGCCGACCGCCGGGGACGAGCCGTGCGGCCGCGAGATGCGGCGCAGGCGCTCGGCGTGCGGGAGGTCGGCGCCGACCGCCAGGTCGAGGTGGTCGATCAGGTTGAGCGCGATGAACGGCCAGGCACCCTGGTTCGCCGGCTCCTCCTGGGCCCACAGGTACTTCTCGGCGTTCGGGTACTTCTTGATCTCCGCCTGGAGCTCCGCACCCGGCAGCGGGTACAGGCGCTCGATGCGGATGATCGCCGTGTCCGTCGCGCCGCGCTTCTGCCGCTCGGCCTCCAGGTCGTAGTAGACCTTGCCGGCGGTGAAGACGACCTTCTTGACCGCGGCCGGGTCGACCGAGGCGTCGCCGATGACCGGGCGGAACTGGCCCGTGGTGAACTCCTCCGCCTTCGAGGCCGCGGCCTTCAGGCGCAGCATCGACTTCGGGGTGAAGACGACCAGCGGCTTGTGGTGCGGGTTGTGCACCTGCCACCGCAGGAGGTGGAAGTAGTTCGACGGCGAGGTCGGCATCGCGACCGTCATGTTGTTCTGGGCGCAGAGCTGCAGGAACCGCTCCGGGCGGGCCGAGGAGTGGTCCGGGCCCTGGCCCTCGTAGCCGTGCGGGAGGAGCAGGACCACACCGGAGGTCTGGTTCCACTTCTGCTCGGCCGAGGAGATGAACTCGTCCACGACCGTCTGCGCGCCGTTGACGAAGTCGCCGAACTGCGCCTCCCACAGCACGAGCGCGTCGGGGCGGGCCAGCGAGTAGCCGTACTCGAAGCCCATCGCCGCGTACTCGGACAGCAGGGAGTTGTAGACGTTCAGCCGTGCCTGGTCCTCGGAGAGGTACTGCAGCGGCGTGTACTCCTCGCCCGTGCTGCGGTCGATGATGACCGCGTGGCGCTGGCCGAAGGTGCCGCGCTGGGAGTCCTGGCCGGCGAGCCGCACCGGGACGCCCTCGAGGAGCAGCGAGCCGAAGGCGAGGGTCTCGCCCATGCCCCAGTCGATCGTGCCGTCCTCGACCATCGTCGCCCGGCGCTGCAGCTGCGGCAGCAGACGCGGGTGGACGGTGATGTGGTCGGGGATGTTCACCTGGGACTCGGCGATCCGCTTGACGGTCTCCGTGGTCACCGCGGTGTTCACGGCGACCGGGAACTCCGCCTGCGGGTCCGCGGACTCGACCGAGGCCGGCTGCGAGGTGGCCTCGCGGACCTCCGTGAAGACCTTCTCCAGCTGGCCCTGGTAGTCCTGCAGCGCCTGCTCGGCCTCTTCCAGGGTGATGTCGCCGCGACCGATGAGGGACTCGGTGTACAGCTTGCGCACCGAGCGCTTCTTGTCGATCAGGTCGTACATCAGCGGCTGGGTGAAGGCCGGGTTGTCCGACTCGTTGTGACCGCGGCGGCGGTAGCAGATGAGGTCGATCACCACGTCCTTGTTGAACGCCTGGCGGAACTCGAAGGCGAGCCGCGCGACGCGGACCACGGCCTCCGGGTCGTCGCCGTTCACGTGGAAGATCGGGGCCTCGATCATGCGGGCCACGTCCGTCGCGTACATGGAGGAACGCGATGACTCCGGGGCGGCGGTGAAGCCGACCTGGTTGTTGATGACGACGTGGACCGTGCCGCCGGTGCGGTAGCCGCGCAGCTGCGACATGTTCAGGGTCTCGGCCACCACGCCCTGGCCCGCGAAGGCCGCGTCGCCGTGGATCGCCACCGGCAGGACGGTGAAGTCCGTGCCGCCCTTGCCGATGATGTCCTGCTTGGCGCGGGCGACGCCCTCCAGGACCGGGTCCACCGCCTCCAGGTGCGAGGGGTTGGCGACCAGCGAGACCTTGATCTGCTCGCCGTCCAGGCCGGTGAAGGTGCCCTCGGCGCCCAGGTGGTACTTCACGTCGCCGGAGCCGTGCATCGACTTCGGGTCGAGGTTGCCCTCGAACTCGCGGAAGATCTGCGCGTACGACTTGCCGACGATGTTCGCCAGCACGTTCAGCCGGCCGCGGTGGGCCATGCCGATGACGACCTCGTCCAGGCGGGACTCGGCGGCCGAGTCCAGCACCGCGTCGAGCAGCGGGATGACGGACTCGCCGCCCTCCAGGGAGAAGCGCTTCTGGCCGACGTACTTCGTCTGCAGGAAGGTCTCGAAGGCCTCCGCCGCGTTCAGCCGGCGCAGGATGCGCAGCTGCTCCTCGCGCTCCGGCTTGGTGTGCGAGCGCTCGATGCGGTCCTGGATCCACTTGCGCTGCTTGGGGTCCTGGATGTGCATGAACTCGACGCCGGTGGTGCGGCAGTACGAGTCGCGCAGCACGCCGAGGATGTCGCGCAGCTTCATCAGGGACTTGCCGGCGAAGCCGCCGACGGCGAACTCGCGCTCCAGGTCCCACAGGGTGAGGCCGTGCTCGACGATGTCCAGGTCGGGGTGCTTGCGCTGGCGGTACTCCAGCGGGTCGGTGTCGGCCATGACGTGGCCGCGGACCCGGTAGGAGTGGATCAGCTCGAAGACGCGGGCGGCCTTGGTGACGTCGTCGTCGTGGGAGGCGTCGATGTCCTTGAGCCAGCGGACCGGCTCGTAGGGGATGCGCAGCGCCTCGAAGATCTCGTCGTAGAAGCCGTTCTCGCCGAGCAGGAGGTTGGCGACCGCGCGCAGGAACTCGCCGGAGGCGGCGCCCTGGATCACCCGGTGGTCGTAGGTCGACGTGAGCGTCATGACCTTGGAGATGCCGAGCTTGTTCAGGGTGTCCTGGGAGGTGCCCTGGAACTCCGCCGGGTAGTCCATGGAGCCGACGCCCATGATCACCGACTGGCCGGGCATCAGGCGCGGCACGGAGTGGACGGTGCCGAGGCCGCCGGGGTTGGTCAGGGAGACCGTGACGCCGGTGAAGTCGTCCATCGTCAGCTTGTTGTCGCGGGCGCGACGGACGATGTCCTCGTAGGCCTGCCAGAACTCGAAGAAGTTCAGCGTCTCGGCCTTCTTGATGGCCGCGACGACGAGCTGGCGGTCGCCGTTGGGCTTCACCAGGTCGATGGCCAGACCGAGGTTGACGTGCTCCGGCTTCACCAGGGTCGGCTTGCCGTCCACCTTGGCGAACGAGTGGTTCATCGCCGGCATGGCCTTGATGGCCTGCACCATCGCGTAGCCGATGAGGTGCGTGAAGGAGATCTTCCCGCCCCGGGCCCGCTTGAGGTGGTTGTTGATGACGATGCGGTTGTCGAACAGCAGCTTCACCGGGACCGCGCGCACGGACGTGGCCGTGGGCAGCTCCAGGGAGGCGTCCATGTTCTTCGCCACGGCGGCGGACGGGCCGCGCAGGGTCACCTGCTCGGGGCCGGTCTTCGCCTCGCCGGCGGGCTCCGCCTTCGGCTTCGCGGCGGCCGGCTTGGCGGCGGGCGCGGCGGCCTTCGCAGGGGCGGGAGCCGGAGCCTGCGCCGGGGCGGCGGGCTGTGCGGCGGCCGGCTGTGCGGCGGCGGGCTGCGCGGCCGCGGGAGCGGGCGCGGCGGGCCGGGCCGGAGCGGCCGGCTGGACCGGGGTGGTGGTGGTTCCCGCGGCCCCCGCGGCCGCGGTACCCGCCGGAGCCGAGGTCGCAGGCGCGCCCGGCTTGTAGTCGGCGAAGAAGTCCCACCAGGCTCGGTCCACCGAGTTCGGGTCCTGGAGGTACTGCTGGTAGATCTCGTCGACGAGCCATTCGTTGGCACCGAAGGCCGCAGCGGGGTTCTTGCCCGCTTGGTCGGTGTCGGTCGAGATGCTCGAGTTACTGGGGGACTGTGGCGACACGGCGTCAACCGCCCTCTTCCGCTTCGCAAGATGATGGACAGCGGAAATAAAGGCTACGCCCCCGAGAGCGAGAAGGTCAGGCCGGGCCCGTTCATCGTCGCGTAAGTCACATCACGGCGGGTGTTTCGGCGCTGGAAATGGCGGGAAACAACCCTGGTTTCGATTCTTCGGCCCATGCCAGGGATCGCCCCGGCGGGCCCCGGCGCGCAGTTCGCGCGGGCCTCTGCCTGATCACACGTGTCCGTCAGCGCGAACACGGACGGATCGTGCGGCTCCGCTTCGAACTTTACGTCAACTTGGTGTGGAGGATGCTCCCGGAAGGGTGATGAGCATCCGGCAGCCCCGCTCGGATTCGGCCACGCGGATCCGGCCGCCGTGCAGATCGACGGCCCAGCGGGCGATCGCCAGGCCGAGACCGGTGCCTCCGTCGCTGCCCGGACCGTGCGGCCGGTTGACGTTGCCCCGGTTGAACCGCTCGAAGACGCGGTGCCACTCGGCCCGCGGAATGCCGGGCCCCTCGTCCAGCACCTCCAGCTCCAGCGACTCCGGCCGGTCCCCGCGCCGCGCCCGGACCGTCACCCGGCCGTGCGGCGGGCTGTGCTTGACCGCGTTGTCGATCAGGTTGGCGACGACCTGGTGGATGCGTTCGGGATCGGCGTGCGCGACGAGCTCCGGCGGCGACACGTCGAGGTGCAGATGGACGTCCGTACGGGTGTGGCCGCCCGACCCGGAGGCCATGCCCGCGCGGGCGGAGGCGACCATGTTGGCCTCCTTCAGCACGCCGGACAGGTACGGCCACACCTCGAACCGCCGCTTCTTCAGCGGGACCACGCCGTTGTCCAGGCGGGACAGGTCGAGGAGCGTCTCCACGAGGCGTCCGAGGCGCTCGGTCTGCTTCAGGGCCGTGCGCATCGTCTCGGGATCGGCCTGCGTGACACCGTCGACGATGTTCTCCAGCACCGCGCGCAGGCCCGCGATGGGCGTGCGCAGTTCGTGCGAGACGTTGGCGACCAGTTCCTTGCGCCGGAGGTCCTGGGCCTCCAGCTCGTCGGCCATGACGTTGATCGTCTGGGCCAGGTCGCCGAGCTCGTCCCGGCGGTTCTCGCGCACCCGGCGGGTGTAGTCGCCGTGCGAGATGGAGCGGGCCACGGCGTTCATGTCGTCCAGCGGAGCGGTGAGCGAGTGCGCCACGAACTGCGTGAGGAGCAGCGTCGCGATCATCGAGAAGATCGTGATGAAGCGCAGCTCCGTCTTGGTGTGCACGGCGATCACCGAAAGGCCCGTGGTGATCAGGACCGAGACGACGACCAGCGCACCCAGCTTGGTCTGGATCGAGAACGGGCGTACACCGCCCCAGGGCTGCCGCGCCCCGGGGCCTCCGCGTCCGGCCGGTCCGTCGCTCATGGCGTCGGCGTCTCCAGGGCGTACCCCACGCCGTGCACGGTGCGGATGCGCTCGGCGCCGATCTTCCGGCGCAGCGCCTTGATGTGGCTGTCGACCGTGCGGGTGCCGGAGGCGTCCGCCCAGTCCCACACCTCGGCCAGCAGCTGCTCACGGGAGAGCACCGCGCGGGGGGTGTTCGCCAGGCACACCAGGAGGTCGAACTCGGTGGGGGTCAGGTGGACGTCCTCGCTGCGCACCCGCACCCTGCGCTGCGCGTGGTCGATCTCCAGCTCGCCCAGGCGCAGGATGCCGCTGCGCGGGGTCGTCGCCGCGAGGGCCGCCCGCTCCATGCGGCGCAGCAGCACGTGCACGCGGGCCGCCAGCTCCCGCATGGAGAAGGGCTTGGTCATGTAGTCGTCGGCGCCGACGCCCAGTCCGACCAGCATGTCCGTCTCGTCGTCGCGCGCGGTGAGCATCAGCACCGGCACCGGCCGCTGGGCCTGCACGCGCCGGCAGACCTCCAGGCCGTCGAAGCCGGGCAGCATGATGTCGAGGATCAGCAGGTCGGGCTGCCAGGCCTCCGCCGTGTCGACCGCGGACGGACCGTCGCCCGCCGTTTGCACCAGGAATCCCTCGGCGCGCAGGCGCGTCGCGATGGCGTCCACGATCGTCGCGTCGTCCTCCACCACCAGGACCCTGCGCTGGGCGCCGGGGGTGGTCGTGGCCGTGCCGTTGTGGGAGGTCTGTGTCTGCTCCATCGCCCGCCCCTGAGGTGTGCTTTTTCCGGAATCCGTGGGGTGATCCGTCGTCTGCGCATCACTGCGATTGACGCTTGGGTGATCCGCGTCAGGGCAGCAGCGTACGGGGAGTCACCGCGCCTTTGCTATCCAGGGCGGACGCCGATGTGCACGACGTCCGGAACGCCCCGGGCAACGGGGATCTCTTCGGTACGCACCTGTTGGAACCCGGCATTCCGCAAGGTTTCCTCGAACTCCGGGGAGGGCTTGGCCGACCACACGGCGAGCACCCCGAGCGGCCTCAACACCCTTGCGCAGGAAGCCAGTCCGGACGGCGAGTAGAGGCCGTCGTTGCCCTCGGTGACGGTCCAGTCGGGTCCGTTGTCGATGTCGAGGCAGAGCGCGTCGAACGTGTCCGATGTCTCATCGAGGTAACGGACGAGGTCCGTCTCGACGATCTCCGTGCGCGGGTCGGCGAGGGCCTCGGCGGAGAGCCCGGACAGCGGCCTCGCGCGGTGCCATTCGATGATCGCCGGTTCGCGTTCCACCACGGCGATCCGTCCCCAGCGGGGCTGTCCGGCGGCGTGTGCGAGCGAGAAGCCGACCCCGAGACCGCCGATCAGGACGTGCGGGGCCGCCGCGCGCGGGTCGAGGGCCGCGAGGGCGGCGTCGACGAGGCGCCGCTCCGAACGGCCGTCGGAGGTGTCCATCAGGAAGCAGCCGTTGGCGATGATCTGCAGCAGGCCGCCGTGCCGGCGCAGCACGACCTCGCCGTACGGACCCTCGCGGCGGTCCAGGACTTCGGGGGGTTCGGGAATGTCGTACGGGGTGGACATGCGTTCATCCTGGCAGCTCCCTCCACGCGGCGGTCATGCCCTTCCGCACCCCCGGGAAGTGATCGCTCAGAGCGAACGCGGCTTCGGGAACATTCGGCGGCTCACGAGCATTGAGTCGGCATAGCTCAACTTGACTGCCGAAGGGGAGATCATGGCTGCTGAGTCCACACCACTCGCCCTGCCCGTGCTGCCGCTCGACGACGAGGTCGTCCTGCCCGGGATGGTGGTTCCGCTGGACCTGAGTGACTCCGAGGTGCGCGCCGCGGTGGAGGCCGCCCAGGCCGCCGCCCGCGACGAACCGGGCAAGCCCCGGGTGCTCCTGGTGCCACGCGTCGACGGGACCTACGCCGGTACCGGCGTACTGGGCACGATCGAGCAGGTCGGCAGGCTGGCCGACGGCGATCCGGGCGCCCTGATCCGCGGCCGGGGCCGCGTGCGGATCGGCGCCGGGACCACCGGGCCGGGCGCGGCGCTGTGGGTGGAGGGCACGCGCATCGACGAGACCGTGCCCGAGCCGCTGCCGGGCCACGTGACCGAGCTGGTGAAGGAGTACAAGGCGCTCGCCACCGCCTGGCTGCGCAAGCGCGGCGCCTGGCAGGTCGTCGACCGGGTCCAGGCCATCGACGACGTCTCCGCGCTCGCCGACAACTCCGGCTACTCGCCGTTCCTGACCACCGAGCAGAAGGTCGCCCTGCTGGAGACCACCGACCCGGTGGCCCGGCTCAAGCTCGCCACCCAGCAGCTGCGCGACCACCTCGCCGAGCAGGACGTCGCCGAGACCATCGCCAAGGACGTCCAGGAGGGCGTCGACAAGCAGCAGCGCGAGTTCCTGCTGCGCCGCCAGCTCGAAGCGGTCCGCAAGGAGCTGCGCGAGCTCAACGGCGAGAAGGAGGGCGAGGAATCCGACGACTACCGCGCCCGCGTGGAGGCGGCCGATCTCCCCGAGAAGGTCCGCGAGGCCGCGCTCAAGGAGGTCGACAAGCTGGAGCGTGCCTCCGATCAGTCGCCCGAGGGCTCCTGGATCCGCACCTGGCTCGACACGGTCCTGGAGATGCCGTGGAACGAGCGCACCGAGGACGCCTACGACATCCAGGGCGCCCGCGCCGTACTGGACGCCGAGCACGCGGGCCTGCAGGACGTGAAGGAGCGGATCACCGAGTACCTGGCGGTGCGCAAGCGGCGCAGCGACCGGGGGCTCGGCGTCGTCGGCGGCCGGCGCGGCGGTGCCGTGCTCGCCCTGGTCGGCCCGCCCGGCGTCGGCAAGACCTCCCTCGGCGAGTCCGTCGCCCACGCGATGGGCCGCAAGTTCGTCCGCGTCGCCCTCGGCGGCGTCCGCGACGAGGCCGAGATCCGCGGCCACCGCCGTACGTACGTCGGCGCGCTGCCCGGCCGGATCGTGCGGGCGATCAAGGAGGCCGGCTCGATGAACCCGGTCGTCCTCCTCGACGAGATCGACAAGGTCGGCTCCGACTTCCGCGGCGACCCGGCCGCGGCGCTGCTCGAGGTCCTCGACCCGGCGCAGAACCACACCTTCCGGGACCACTACCTGGAGGTCGAGCTCGACCTGTCCGACGTGGTGTTCCTCGCGACGGCCAACGTCCTGGAGGCCATCCCGGAGGCCCTGCTCGACCGCATGGAGCTGGTCCGCCTCGACGGCTACACCGAGGACGAGAAGGTCGTCATCGCCCGCGACCACCTGCTCCCGCGCCAGCTGGAGCGCGCCGGACTGGACGGGGACGAGGTGACGATCGACGAGGGCGCGCTGCGCAAGCTGGCCGGCGAGTACACGCGCGAGGCGGGCGTGCGCACCCTGGAACGGTCCGTCGCGCGGCTGCTGCGCAAGATCGCCGCCCAGCACGAACTGGGCGAGCGGGAGCTGCCCTTCACCGTGACCGACGGCGACCTGCGGGACCTGATCGGCCGGCCGCACCACGTGCCCGAGTCCGCCCAGGACCCGGCCGAGCGCCGCACCGCCGTCCCCGGTGTCGCCACCGGCCTCGCGGTGACCGGCGCCGGCGGGGACGTCCTCTACGTGGAGGCCTCCCTGGCCGACCCGGAGACGGGCGCCGCGGGACTGACCCTGACCGGCCAGCTGGGTGACGTGATGAAGGAGTCCGCGCAGATCGCGCTGAGCTTCCTGCGCAGCCACGGCGCCGAGCTGGAGCTCCCGGTGGGCGACCTGAAGGACCGGGGCGTGCACATCCACTTCCCGGCGGGCGCGGTGCCCAAGGACGGCCCGAGCGCGGGCGTCACCATGACCACCGCCCTGGCCTCGCTGCTCTCCGGCCGGCTGGTCCGCACCGACGTGGCGATGACCGGTGAGGTCTCGCTGACCGGGCGGGTGCTGCCGATCGGCGGGGTGAAGCAGAAGCTGCTCGCCGCGCACCGCGCGGGGATCACCACCGTGATCATCCCCAAGCGCAACGAGCCCGACCTGGACGACGTTCCGGCGGAGGTGCTGGACAAGCTCGACGTCCACGCCGTCACCGACGTCCGCCAGGTCCTGGAACTGGCGCTGTCGCCGGCGACGAACGGGGCGGCGCCCGAGGTTCCGGTCGCCGCGTGACGGAGACGGCCGGATGAGGGAGGGCCCGGGTCCCGTGAGGGAGGCCCGGGCCCTCACCGCGTCCGCGTCCGGGGCCGGCCGGTCAGCCCAGCGCGAAGGCCCGTACCCCGTCCGGGGTGCCGTTGAAGAGGTTGTGGTCCCCGACGGTCGGCCCGGTCGAGGTGTACTGCCACATCGTGTACGTGTCCCAGCCGGCGGGCAGCTCGCCCACGGTGGAGGCGTACCGGGCGATCCACAGCGGGGTGGTGGCGGCGAAGCCGGCGTAGTCGCCGGTGCACTGCCTCCACCAGCTGGTGGCCGTGTAGAGGACGGCGTTGCGGCCGGTGCGGTACCGGTACTGGTCCAGGAAGTCGCGGATCCAGCTCACCATCGCGCTCGGCGACTTGCCGTAGCAGGCGTCGCCGTACGGGTTCCACTCGATGTCGAGCACGCCCGGCAGGGTCCGGCCGTCCGCGGACCAGCCGCCGCCGCGGTCGACGAAGTAGTCGGCCTGGGCGGAGCCGCTCGCCGTGTCGGGCGTGCCGAAGTGGTAGGAGCCGCGGACCATGCCGACGTCGTAGGAACCGCCGTACTGCTGGGAGTGGTACGGGTTGGTGTAGTACGTCCCCTCCGTGGCCTTGGTGTAGGCCCAGCGGACGCCGCTGTTCCACAGGGTCGTCCAGGCGACGTCGCCCTGGTGACTGGAGACGTCCACGCCCTCCGTCCGGGCGGCGCGGACGGAGGGGAGTCCGCCGCGGCCGTCGTGGGCGAGCACGCCCGCGCCCATGCGGGCGGAGCCGCGCGGAGGGGCGCCGGGAGCGGATTCGGCCGCGGCGGCCGTACGGGGGAGGGAGACCAGCGCGAGCAGGACCGCGCCGGCGGTCGCGAGTGCGCGTATGCGGGGGAGGCCGGATCTGTGCACAGGCATGACGCATCTCCGAAAGGTCGGTGTGGGGCGAACCCGGAATGTGACCCACGTCCCATGTAGTGGGCATGCCATGAATCGCCTGGTGGGGAAAGCGCGCACGTGGACCACGGCGGGGGCGGGGTGACCTCCCCCGCCGCCCGAAGGGCGTGGGAGGCGCCCCCGGCCGCCGTTGGTCTACGCCTGCGAAATACTGGTGGAGCCGCGGCGGCGTCGCCACTTGGCGGAAGACGTCCAGGACCGGAAAACCGAAGCAGGGACAGACGTGCACGAACAAGGACACCGCGGTGAGGAACGCGCCGCCTCCCCGGAGCCCGCGCCGGGTGTGGACCAGCCCGGATTCCTCGCACTGGAACGCGAGTTGACGGTGCTGCTGCGGCGCGCCCGGGCCAGCCAGGGAGAGATGGCCCGCGCGGTCCACCCCGACCTGGAGCCGTCCGCGTACGGGCTGCTGGTCCGTCTGGATGAGTGCGGCCGGCAGCGGGCCACCGAGCTGGCCGCCTACATCGGCGTCGGCAAGGCCACGATGTCGCGCCAGCTGCGCGCGCTGGAGGAGCTCGGTCTCGTCGCCCGCGAGCCGGACCCCGCCGACGGCAGGGCCTGGCTGATCACCCTCACGGAGGAGGGCCACGCACGGGTCCGCAGGGTCCGCGCGGCCCGCCGCGCCCGCTACGCCGGCCGGCTCGCCGACTGGGACCCCGCCGAGGTCACGGAACTCGCCCGGCTGCTGAACCAGCTCAACCGGGGCATGGAGAGCTGACCCCGTACGGAGTACCGGAGTACCGCTGACGGGGTGACAGCTCGGCGTAGACCACCGTCGCGTCGTCGTGCGTCTTGCCGCGGAGCGGCGGCACCCGGTCCGCCTCCGCCCGTTCCAGGGTCCGTACGCGCTCCACCAGGGACCGGGCGCCCTCCTCGCGGACCAGGGCGAGGCAGTCCGCCCAGTCGCCCTCGTGGAACCTCTCCACCCAGCGTGCCGCGCCGTCCGTCAGGGCGGCCAGGGCGCGCACCTCGCCGCGCGGCAGCGAACCGGTGACCGCGCGGGAGGCCACCGAGGGATCCGCCGCCGCCGTGAAGAAGCCCCCCTCCTTGTTGCGCAGCGTGGTGTCCACCAGGGTGTGAGAGGCCAGGGCCGAGCGGGGCAGCCGGTCCAGCCGGTCGTCCAGGAACGGGGTGACCGCCCCGTCGGGGGACTCGACGAGCAGGGCCGAGTCGGAGAGCACCAGGTAGTCCACCGAGGCCGGTGACCAGCGGGCCAGCACCACCGTCGCCTGCGGCGTACGGGGGTGAGAAAGGTCACAGGTTGCCGCGTGGCCGGCGGCGGTACGCGCGAGGGCCCGGGACAGCAGCTCGGCCAGCGGCACATCCGGGAGGGAAACGGTCAGTTCGGTCAGCGCCCCGCCCAGCCGCGCGGTGAACCAGGGCACGGAATGCAGACACCCGCCGCCGTCCCCCGGCGGTGTCACCCCGTCCAGCAGCACGAGTGAACCGCCCTGTCCGGAGGCCGGAAGTCCGACGCTCGCGAAGTCCTCGTTGGGGCGGCCGGGATCACCGGGCTCCGACACCAGCTCCGTACGCATCCAGCCAGTCTGCACGAGCCCTCCACGAGGGCCGCGAAAGGCCTCCGCCGGTCATGGGATCACCGAAGCCGCGCAGGTGAGGCGCCTGATTTGGGAGGGAATGCAGTACTCCGGGAAGGCGTGGCGGCGAATATTGCCACCGCCCGCCGCAGACGTCCAACCGGCGTGCCGCCCGGGACCGCCGCGAGAGGCGGCGGAACTTGCCCCTCAACTCACCTCCGGGGTTCACTCCTTCGAGTGGCGGGTCAGGTGATGCGCATCCACTGTCCACCGTCACTGGGAGGGTCGGGGAGCGATGGGGGCGCCTCGCTGTCCGAGCGCGGTCGAGAGCTCGGGGTGAACGCCCGCACCCGTTGACGGAGCGTCACCCGGACCCACGGGTACACGAGTCAGGAATGCGAGCACCGGTGCAGAAGTCGCGGCCTCGTCGCACAGGCAAGCAGACGGCCCCCACGGGGGACGCTGAGCGGAAGCCCACCGTCGGCAGGGGTCGCCCCACCCATGTACGCAACCGGCTCATCGTGGCCGTGGCCGTGGTCGCCGCCGCGATCGCCGCGGCCGGGGCACCCTCCGTCCTCACGGCCTCCGGGCAGCTCAAGGACGCACAGGACCTGGTGACGCTCGCCGAGCAGACCCAGGACGCCCTCACCCTGGCGCACTCCCTCGCCGACGAGCGCGACGAGGTCGTCCCCTACATCGCGGCCGGCCGCCCCAAGTCCGAGGCGCCCTCCGAGGAGCACAGCGCCCGCGTCGACCGGCAGGTCGAGGAACTGCGCGCCGACACGGACCTCCCCCGGGAACTGCACGACGGCCTCGACGCCGTCGCCGCCGTGCGCCGCGCGGCGCTCACCGGCAAGAGCAGCCCTCTCGAGGCGCACCAGGAGTACTCCACCGCCATCACGCGACTGCACCGGCTCGCCGAACAGCTCGCGGAGCAGACCCCGCCCCGCGCCGGCGCGGGCGCCTACGCGCTCGCCGAGCTGGACTCCGCCGTCCAGCAGGCCGCCGCCACCCGCGGACTGCTGCTCGCCGCGCTGAACGTGCCGAGCACCACCCGGACCGTGATCGACCCGATCACCGGCCTGCCGTCCACCACCAGCGACACCTCGGACGCCGACGGCGAGCGGCGCGACGAGCTGACCGCCGCCGCGCTCCAGGCCCGGCTGCGCTCCGACGCGGCCCTCGCCGACTTCCGCGAGACCGCGCCCGAGGACGCCCGCGCCTCCTACGACTCCACGGTCACCGGCCCCGAGGTCGAGTCCGCCGAGAAGTACCTCGCCCGCCTCGCCGACGAGCCGACGTTCTCCGACGACGACCTCGCCACCAATGCCGAGAAGCTGCGGGCCGCGCTCACCGCGCGGGTCGAGACGATGCGCGGGGTGGAGTCCGCCCTCTTCGACAAGCGCACCAAGGACCTCGCCCAGCTGCGCGACGACGACGTCACCGCGCTGGAGATCCGGATCGCCGTCCTCGGCGCCCTGATGCTGCTCACGATCGGCATCGCCACGGCGATGGCCCGTACCCTGACGCGCCCGCTGTCGGTGCTGCGCCGGGGCTCCGCCCGCCTCGCCGAGGCGGAGGACCCCACCGGCCAGGAGCCGGTCGCCTTCACCGGCCGCAACGACGAGTTCGCCCAGGTCGTCCGCTCCGTCAACGCCCTGCACGCGCGCGCCGCCGCCCTCGCCGAGCGGATCGCCACGCTGGAGACCGACCGCAAGCACCTCGTGGGCCAGCGGCAGAAGATGGCCGACGCCCGCGAGGAACTGCGCGCCGAACTCGCCGAGTCCACCGCCCGCCTGGAGCGGGTGCGCGCCGGCATCGGCGGTACGTTCGTCAACCTCGCGCTGCGCACCCTCGGACTGGTCGAGCGCCAGCTCGGCGTCATCGAGGGGCTGGAGGAGCGGGAGGACGACCCGGACCGGCTGGCCACCCTGTTCAAGCTCGACCACTTCGCCACGGTGATGCGCCGGCACAGCGAGAACCTCCTGGTCCTCGCCGGCACCGAGCACGTCCAGCACACGGCGGGTCCGGTTCCGCTGGTGGACGTCGTACGGGCCGCGGTCAGCGAGATCGAGCGGTACGAGCGGGTCCGTATCGCCGCGCTGCCGCCGCACGCGCACATCGCCGGGTTCGCCGCGGACGACCTGTCCCACCTGCTGGCCGAGCTCCTGGAGAACGCCACCTCCTTCTCCCCGCCCGACCTGCCCGTCGAGGTCTCCGGCTGGCTGCTGGAGAACGGCGAGGTCATGCTCTCCGTCCAGGACGAGGGCATCGGCATGACCGGGGAGCGGCTGGAACGGCTCAACTCCCGGCTGTCCGACTTCGACCCGGAGGCCACGTACGACGCGGAGACCGAGGAGGGGCTCGGCCTCGGCCTGTACGTCGTGGCCCGGCTCGCCCACCGGCACGGGGTGCGGGTCGAGCTGCGCGAGCGGAAGCAGGGCGGCATCGCCGCGGTCGTGGTCCTCCCCGACCCCCTGCTGGCGCCCGCCACCCCCGGCGCGGTCCCCGCCTCCGTCGCCGGCGGCACCCCCGCGTACTCCCTCCCGGGCGCCGACGCCGAGGCCAACTCCAACGTCCTGCACGGCCGCACGGAGTCGGACGACCCGCTGGTCGCCCTGGCGGAGAAGGCGGTACGCCACCAGGGTTCGCCCGACGGGGAGGCACCGGGCGAACCGGCGGCGGACGACACGGACGAGTCCGCACCGGCCCCCGCGGAGGCCGCCCCTGCCGGGGATGCCGACGGGCCGGCGGAGACGGAGGCTTCCGCCGAGGCGGCGGAGGACTCCGCGCCGGACGGCGGGGACGAGGCCGTATCCGACCGTGCGGGGCACGAGGACGCGGAGGGCGCCGACGCGTCGGCCGAGGTCACGATGGAGCTGCTGATCCCGGCCCAGCCGGAGGGCGGGAACGTCCGCCCGGGGGCGGGTCACGCGGGCGGAAACGATGCTTCGGCCGATGCCCCGGACGCCGCTCCGCAGCCGTTCGGCGCGGACGCGGACGACGCCGTCCGTCCGGGCGCCGGTCACGCGGCCGGAGACGAGGAGACCCCGTCCGACGCCGCGCGCCGGCCGTCCGACGAGGACACGGAGGACGCCGCCCGCCCGACCACGGCCCACAGGAACGCACCCGGAACGGACACCGAAGCCGGGGAGCACGCCGGAGCGGATGCCAAGGCCGAGGGCCGGTCCGTGGCGGACGCCGCTTCCGGGGGTGGTCCCGTGGCCGATGCCGGGAACCCGGCGGGGCTTCCGCGACGGCCGGGCGCCGGATCCGGGGAGCACACCGGAACGGACGCCGAAGCCGAGGAGCACGCGCGCGTCGCCGACGGGGACGAGGACGGGGACGGGGAGCCGGTCACGGCCAAGGGGCTGCCCAAGCGCACGCCGAGGGTCACCGCGCCCACCGCGGCCCCGCGCCCGCGTACCGGGGCCCTGGACGCCGAGGCCCTGCGCCGCCGGCTCGGCGGTTTCCGCCAGGGGGCGGACGCCGGGCGCCGGGACGTCGAGGCGGAACTCGCCGAACGGACCGGTGGCCACCGGGCGCCGTCCGACCCGGCCGCCACATCCGAAGAGACCACGGGGGGCACAGTCGAGGAGGCAAGCAGTTGACCGCGACCGGTACTGTCGGACTGAGCAGTGAGGCCCGCAACCTGCACTGGCTGTTGAGCAATCTCGTCGAGGAGGTGCCCGGCATCCTCTCCGTCGCGGTGGTCTCCTCCGACGGCCTGCTCCTGCTCTCCTCCGACGACTCCCGCAACACCGCCGCCCGCGAGACGCAGGGCGCGAAGCGCACCGGCCCCCGCGGCTCCGCCGCCGACCTGGCCACCGTCGTCTCCGGCATAGGCAGCCTCACCGTCGGCGCCTCGAAACTGATGGACTACGGTCCGGTCAGGCACACGATGGTGGCGATGGACGAGGGCAGCCTGTTCGTGATGTCCATCAGCGACGGCTCCCTGCTCGGCGTGCACGGCTCCGCGGACTGCGACATGAGCGTGGTGGCGTACCACATGGCCCTGTTCGTCGGCCGCGCCGGCCACGTCCTGACGCCGGAGCTCCGCAGCGAGCTGCGCCAGTCCCTGGAGGGCGAGTCCACCGGGAGTCGCCGATGAGCAAGCCCAGGAAGGAACTCCCGGTCCGCGGCGGCGACCGCAAACCCGCCCGGGTCCGCCCCTACTCGCTCACCGGCGGCCGCACCCGCTTCGGCCACGTCCTGCTCGTCGAGACGTTCGTCGGCGCCACCGCCGCGCTCGAGGCCGCCGAGGAGCGCAGGGAACTGACTGGGGGTACCTCCCACGCGTTAAGCAGTGGGGGAGGCAGCCTCACCTCCCGCGTGATGCCGGAGATGCGGGCCATCGTCGAACTGTGCCGCCGCATACGAACGGTGGCCGAGATCGCCGCGCTGCTGAGGATGCCGCTCGGCGTGGTCCGCGTGCTCCTGAGCGACCTCGCGGACCAGGGAAAGATCCGTGTCTACGGAACGGGAACCGGCCACGGCACGGGCCGCCCGGACCGCGCGTTGCTGGAAAGGGTGCTGAGTGGACTCCGCCGTCTCTGATGCCGCTCACGGCGTCTCCCCGCTCGTCGAGGACGACGAGCCCCTGCTGCCCTGGCAGACGGACCGCACCCGGGCACCCGTCGCCACGAAGATAGTGGTGGCGGGAGGCTTCGGCGTCGGCAAGACCACGCTGGTCACCACGGTCTCGGAGATCACGCCCCTGCAGACCGAGGCGCTGATGACCGAGGCGAGCGCGGAGCACGACGACCTCACCGCCACGCCGGACAAGCTCACCACCACCGTGGCCATGGACTTCGGCCGCATCACGCTCGACGACGACCTGGTGCTCTACGTCTTCGGCACCCCCGGCCAGCAGCGGTTCTGGTTCATGTGGGACGACCTGGTGCGCGGCGCGATCGGCGCCGTCGTCATGGCCGACACCCGCCGCCTGAAGGACTGCTGGCCGGCGCTGGACTACTTCGAGAGCTGCGGACTGCCGTACGTCGTCGCGGTCAACCACTTCGACGGCAGCGAGCGGTTCGACGCCGAGGACGTGCGGGAGGCGTTGACGATCCCCGCGCACATACCTGTCATGATCATGGATGCGCGCCGCCGGATCTCGGTCATCGAGACCCTCCTGTCCCTCGTGGGCCACGCACTCGACGAGACCCCCGAGTAGCCCCGTAGCCCCCGAGCAGCCCCTGGCGCCCCGAGCAGTCCCCGAGCAGCCCTCCTAGGAGCGTCCCCGTATGCGGAAGATACTCGTCGTCGGAGCCGGCCAGTCCGGTCTCCAGCTGGCCCTCGGCCTCCAGTCGCACGGGTACGAGGTCACCCTGATGTCCAACCGGACCGCGGACGAGATCCGCACCGGACGGGTGATGTCGACGCAGTGCATGTTCCACACCGCCCTGCAGCACGAGCGCGATCTCCAGCTGAACTTCTGGGAGTCCCAGGCCCCGAAGATCGAAGGACTCGGCGTCTCGGTCGCGGCACCCGGCTCCTTCGACCCGGGCCCCTCGCAGCGCGCGATCGACTGGCTGGGCCGGCTCGACGGGTTCGCGCAGTCGGTGGACCAGCGGGTGAAGATGGCCGGCTGGATGGAGACCTTCGCCCAGCGCGGCGGCCAGCTCGTCATCCACGGCGCGGCGGTCGGCGACCTCGACTACTTCTCCCGCGCCTACGACCTGGTGCTCGTCTCGGCGGGCAAGGGCGAACTCGTGCAGATGTTCGCCCGCGACCCGGAGCGCTCCCCCTACAGCACGCCGCAGCGCGCCCTCGCCGTCGCCTACGTCCACGGCCTCGGCCCGCGCCCGGAGCACCCGGACACGGAGGCGGTCCGCTGCAACCTGGTCCCCGGCGTCGGCGAGATGTTCGTCATGCCGACCCTCACCACCTCGGGCCGCGCCGACATCCTGTTCTGGGAGGGCATACCCGGCGGCCCGCTGGACGCCTTCAAGGACGTCAAGGACCCCTCGGAACACCTCTCCCTGACCCTGGAACTCATGGAGCGGTTCCTCCCCTGGGAGTACGCGCGGGCCACCGAGGTCGAACTGACCGACGCCGGCGGCACCCTCGCCGGCCGCTACGCACCCACCGTCCGCAACCCCATCGGCCGGCTGCCCTCCGGCGGACTCGTCCTCGGCGTCGCCGACGTGGTCGTCGCCAACGACCCGATCACCGGCCAGGGCTCCAACTCCGCCTCCAAGTGCGCCGCCTCCTACCTCGCCTCGATCCTGGAGCACGGCGAGAAGGAGTTCGACGAGACCTGGATGCAGGCCACCTTCGACCGCTACTGGGAGGTGGCCCGGCACGTCACCAAGTGGACGAACGCCATGCTCGCCCCGCCGCCGGAGCACGTCCTGAACCTGATCGGCGCCGCCGGACAGCTCCAGCCGGTCGCGGACCGCTTCGCCAACGGCTTCGACGACCCGGCCGACTTCGAGAACTTCTTCTACGACCCGAAGAAGACCGAGGGCTACCTCATGGAGGTCTCCGGCGCGTCCGGCGCGTGAGGTGAGTCGTACCCCGCGTCGGACCCCTCCGTCGCCCCCGCGGGGAGCTCCGGCGGCACGTACCGCCGTACGGGCTCCCCGTCCGGGTCGGGGCGTACGGCGCCCAGCACCGGGTTGGCCGCGATCGGGGAGACCTTGACCCGCGCGCCCGGGCGGGGCGCCTGCACCACCATGCCGTCGCCGAGGTAGAGGGCGACGTGCGTGGCCTCCGGGAAGTACACGACGAGGTCCCCCGGCCTCAGCTCCGCCAGCGGCACCCGCTCCAGCCGTGCCCACTGCTCCTGGCTGGTCCGGGGGATCGGCGTCCCGGCGGCGCCCCACGCCTCGGACGTCAGCCCCGAGCAGTCGTACGCGACGGGCCCCTCCGCGCCCCACTCGTACGGCTTCCCCAGCTGCTCCACGGCGTACCGCACGGCCCGTTCGCCCGCCGCGGAGGGCAGGGCGCCGCCGCTGCCCAGCGCACCGGAGGCCACCAGCTCCTCCTGCGCCTCGGCCACGTCGTCCCGCTCCAGCTCGGCCAGTGCGGCGAGCTGCTCGGCGGTGAGCGAGGCGAGGAGTTCCTCGACCGCGCGGAGCCGTGCGAGGACCTCGTCCCGCTCCTTCTCGCGCCGCTCGGTGAGGGCGAGCCGGACGTCGAGGGCCCGGCGGGCCCGGCGGGCCAGGGCGCCGGCCTCCTGCTCGTCGCCGGTCAGCCGGCCCACCGTCCGGGCCCGCTCCCGCGCCAGCCGCCCGATCACGTGCCCCTGGTCGAGCGCGCGCTGCGGATCGCGCGCCAGCAGCAGCCGCAGGTAGGGGGAGAGGCCGGTGACGCTCTGGTACTGCTGGCGGGCCAGCCGTCCGGCGGCGCCCCGGCTGTCGCGCAGGGAGAGCCGGGTGCGGGCGAGGGCGCGCTCCAGTCGCGCGGTCTCGGCGCGCTGCCTCTTCAGCCGCTCCTCGGTGGCGTTGTAGGTCTCGGTGGCCTTCTCGGCCTCCCGGTACAGGGTCTGAAGTTCCGTCAGCAACTCGGCGACGGAACGCCCGCCGGTGCCGCCGTCCGGTTCCGGGACGGCCGTCGCGGGCGCGGGTGCGAGAACGGCCCCGGCCGCCAGCGCCGTCGCGCACACCAGACACAGAAGCCTTCCTGACACTCCATCACCTCCGGCGCGGGGCGGCTCGTCCGCTCCGCACCGCGAGCATCGGACCGGTGTCCGCGGCCCGCTCGCCGAGCGTGCGCGGTTCGGCGCAACCCGGTCACCCGTCGGTGTCGTCCGGCTTGCCCTCCGGCGTGGCGCCCGGACCGGGCGCGGCCTTCGACCACGGCCACCGCGGGCGGTCGCCGGCCCGCCCCGTGGGGTCGTACAGGTACTTCCACCCCCGGGTCAGCCCGGTCCGCGCGCTCCGCGCCCGGGGCACCCGCCGGTAGACCAGCACGGTGGGCGGGCCGCCGTCCGGCGCCGGGACGGGGATGCGGTACGTCTTCGGCGGGTGCCCGGTGATGCCCAGCAGCACGGGCAGCACGCGCCCGTCCATGGGCCCGCCCTCGAACGGGGTGTCTTCGCTCTTCACGCCCCCAGTGTCGCGCGCCGCGCGGACCGTCAGAGGTCCGCGGCCAGCTCCCGCACCAGCGCGTCGGCCTGCGCGTCGCGCCGCGCGGTCACGGCCAGCACCGCCACGAACTGCTCCACGAGCCAGTCCCGCAGTTCGTCCACGGGCGGCTGTTTGTCCTCGTCGAGCCAGATCAGCGAGGCCGCCTCCACGGCGGTGATCCACATCCGGATCGTCATCCGCAACCGCGGTCCGGGCTCGGCGACCCCGAGGTGGCTGAGGATGTGCTCGGCGGCGGCCCGCCGCACGCCGTCCACGATGGCGGTCGTACGGGAGGTCTCCACGACGCTCCCGCCCTGGAGCAGTGCGCTGAACCCGGTGTCGTGCCGGTCGACGAAGGCGAGGTAGCGGTCGAGGGCGCGGGACAGCCGGGACAGCAGCGGGCCCTCGCGCGGTTCGTCGAAGCAGTGCCGCAGCTCGTCGGCGGCGGAGTGGAGGGCGGCCTCGTAGAGCTGCTGCTTGCCGCCGGGGAAGTACCGGTACACCAGGGGGCGTGACACGCCGGCCGCCTCCGCCACGTCGTCCAGGGAGACGTCCTCCGGGGCGCGGTGGGCGAAGAGGGAGAGCGCCGCCTCGAGCAACTGGCCGCGGCGTTCCTCGACGCTGAGCCGCCGGTAGGCGGGGGTGGGGGCCTGCGGGGTCATGCCCGCAGGGTATCCGCCCGCCTGCCCGCGCGAGCGGTTCCGACGACCGCCGCGGTCACCGTCCGGCCCCGCGCGGTGGGCCGATGCGGCCCCGGCCGTGCCCGGTGTGCGGCTCTGTCATGTGGCCGCGAACCGGGCGGGGTGCGGGCACCCGGCCGGTTACGCGAGCAGCCCCGACGACCGCCACAGCTTCCGTCCGGCTCCGCGCAGTACGCCGATGTCGTCCAGGAAGTCCGTCAGTTTCCTCGCCCCCTGCCGCATCACCTCCCGCCGGTGACCGCTCGCCCTGACCTGGGCGACGGCCGCGCGCCGGTCCAGACCGACGTTCGTGTACACCTCGGGGTTCACGAAGGCCACGGAGAACACCCGGGCGAACTCCCCGGAGGTGACCCGGGTGAACTCCCGCGACCACCTCGGCGCGGTCACCATCTGGCGCCGCAGCTCCTCACGGGCGTACCGCACGTGCCGCGCCTCCTCGACGACGTGGATGCGCGTGACGCCCCGGACCAGCGGCTGGACCCGCTCGTCCGGGAAGGTCAGCCGCTGCATCCAGTCCAGGACCTCCTCGCCGAGCAGGGTCGCGGTGAAGGAGCCGGGGGTGGTGGAGATTGTCTTGAAGAGCCGGCCGAGGTTCTGGTGGACGCGGCTCACCGGGTACCAGGGGGTGCCGACGCGGGTGATCAGCCGGGCGAACATCTTGGAGTGCCGGCACTCGTCCTCGATCTCGGTGAGCGCGTAGCGCACGTGCGCGCTGGTGGCGGACTTGTCGTAGACGTGCCGGACCAGCAGCTGCATCAGGATCAGCTCGAACCAGATGCCGAGCGAGGCCAGCGCCGCCGCCTCGTGCCGGGAGAGCAGGAGGCGCTGCTCCTCGCTCATCCGCTTCCACATCGGGGTGCCGTACAGCGACACCAGCTCCGGCGGCCAGAACCACTTGCCCTCCTCGAAGGGGGCCTCCCAGTCGAGCTCCCTGTCCGGGTCGAAGGAGTGCTTGGCGGAGGACTCGAGCAGTCTCAGGGCCACCTGTTCGCGGTCCTTGAGCGTCCCGAGCGCGTCCCGCAGACCATCGAGCGCGTCGGCTTCGGGCAGGGTCGTCATGACGGTTCCACCTCGGGGCGTCTGGGGTTACCGGCGGGTCACCCCCTTATGAGACTGCCTGTCAGCAAGGTCGTCAATCCCTCGGGCGGGACTTGTCGTCGATGAATCCTGTCCGTCCTGTCCCGCTGGATACGCTGCTGGCCACCGAGCGGACTTCCGTGCACAGGAGCGACCATGAGAGCCACACGTGACTTCGGGCCGGACGACGCTTACGAGTGGCCTCGTCCGCCGGAGGGCGGCTGGGTGGCGGACGACCTGGACGAGCTCCCCAACCTGCCCCGGCGTACGGAACTGCTCGACGGGATCCTCGTCCTCGCGAGTCCGCAGACCCGATTCCACGCACGCACGGTCAGCCTGCTGGATCGCGCCCTCGACGAGCAGGCGCCGGAGGAATGCGCCGTCTACTCCTCGTTCACGGTGACCCTCGACAGGCGGAACCGTCCGGAGCCCGACGTCCTGGTGGCCCGTGCCGGTGCCGACGAAGGGCCGAAAGGGACAAGGCTCCTGCCCCAGGACGTCTTCCTGGCCGTCGAGGTCGTCTCCGAGGACTCGGAGGAACGGGACCGTGAGGTGAAACCCCGGAAGTACGCGAAGGCGGGGATTCCGCACTACTGGCGCGTGGAGGCGAACGAGTGGCTTCCCGTGGTCCACGTCTACGAACGCGACCCCGCGACTCAGGCCTACGGGCCGGTCGGCATCTTCCGCGACCGGCTCAAGCTCACCGTCCCCTTCCCCGTCGACATCGACCTGACGGCCGTCGACCGCCGCCGCCCCTAGACCGAGCAGCCCAGCCCCTCCGGCACCTCGCCCGTCACCGGTGCCGACGACCCCGGCGGGAACGACGTCCGCAGGGTGAACGCGTACGGGGTCGGGCCGTTGGCACGGAGGTGGAGGAGGCGGGATTCCGCCTCCGCGACCGTCGGACGGTGGCCCGCCGGGACCCACCACAGCGCGACCATCGCCTCCTCGACGCGCTCGAACCACTCCCGCCGCCGCGCCAGCATCTCCCGGTGGCGGCCCTGGTACATGAACGCCGTCAGCGCGTCGGTGTCCCGCCACACGGACAGGTTGAGGATCAGCCAGGAGTCACCGAAGGCGGCGATGTCCGTCGCGTCATTCCCCTCGCCCTTCAGACGCCAGACGAAGCCGTCCGCGGCCTCCGCGTCCGCGTTCACCGGGTCGAGACCGTCGACGAAGTCCTTCAGCCGCGGGGAGTCCAGCGGGGCCTTGAGGCGGGCGATGTTCACCTGGGCGAGTTCGTACGCGGTCTCGGTCATGTACCGGACGTTAGGTCGGGAACGCGTCGTTCCGGCACCCCCGTCTCACCAAGTGGGCGCTCACGCCCGCGAGTTCAGCACCGCCTCCATCACCGCCCGCGCGATCGGCGCCGCCGTCCCGCCGCCGCTGATCTCCCGCCGGTTCGCCGCCGCTTCCTCGACCACCACCGCGACCGCCACCTTCGCCTCCATGTCCGCACCGCCCTGCGCCCAGGAGATGAACCAGGCGTACGGCGTCCCGGAGTTGCCCAGCCCGTGCTGGGCGGTGCCGGTCTTGCCGCCGACGGTCGCGCCGGGGATCGCCGCCTTCGTGCCGGTGCCGTCCTCCACCACCCCCCGCATCAGCTCCCGCAGCCGCACCGCCGTCACCGGATGCATGGCCTGCCGCACCGGACGGGAACCGGCCGTCGACACCGTGCCGCCGCCCGCCCGCGTGGTGCGCTCCACCAGGTAGGGCTCCCGCACCTGCCCGCCGCCCGCGACGGCCGCCGCGACCATCGCCATCTGCAACGGTGTCGCCCGGGTGTTGTACTGCCCGATCGACGACAGCGCGAGCTGCGCCCGGTCCACCGTGGTGTCGAAGGTGCTGCGCGCCACCCGGAACGGAACGCGCACGTCGGAGTCGTTGAAGCCGAAGCCCTCGGCCGTCGCCCTCATCCGCTCCACTCCCGTGGTCACCCCCAGCTTGGCGAACACCGTGTTGCAGGACCGGACGAACGCCTCCCGCACCGAGGCGTTCCCGCAGCCCTCGGACCCGTTGGTCAGCCGGGTCCTCGTCCCCGGCAGGGTGTACGGGTCGGGGGAGACGGTCGGCGCGTCCAGGTCCTCGACCACGCCCGCGTCCAGCGCCGCCGCCGCGGTGACCACCTTGAACGTCGAACCCGGCGGATACGTCCGCTGCACCGCCCGGTTCAGCATCGGCTGGTCCGGATCGGCGTTCAGCCGCGCCCAGGCGTCCCGCACCACCTCGCCGTTCCCGGACAGCAGCGCGGGGTCGTACGACGGGACCGACACCAGCGCCAGGATCCGCCCGGTCGACGGCTCCACCGCCGCCACCGCGCCCTTCCGGGAACGCAGCCCCTCGTACGCCGCCCGCTGCGCCGCCGGATCGATCGTCGTCACCACGTGACCGCCCGCGTTGCGGGAGCGCGTGAACTCGTTCCACAGCGGCAGCGGCGCGAGGACCGGGGAGGCCCCGGACAGCAGCGCGTCCTCCGTGTGCTCCAGCAGCGTCGTCCCGTACTCCTGGGAGGCGAAGCCGGTCACCGGGGCGTACAGCGGGCCGTCGCGGTACGTCCGCTCGTACCGCAGGTGCTCCCCGGTGTCCCGGGAGCCGGTGACCGGCCGCCCGCCGACCAGGATGTCGCCGCGCGGCTGCTGGTAGCGGGCGATGACGTCCCGGCGGTTGGCCGGGTTGCCGTCGTAGGCGCCGGCCCGCAGGATCTGGACGCGGGCGGCGTTCACCAGCAGCGCCACCAGCAGCAGGGCGCAGAACAGCGCGGAGTGCCGGATGTGCCGGGTCACCGGGGCGCACCCCCGCCGCCGCGCCGGACGTCGTGGTTCACCGGACGGCACCCCCGCCGCCCTGCCGCCGCGCGGAGTCGCTCAGCCGGACCAGCAGCGCCACGATCGCCCAGTTGGTCACCACCGACGAGCCGCCCTGCGCCAGGAACGGCATCGCCATCCCGGTCAGCGGGATCAGCCCGGTCACCCCTCCCGCGATCACGAACACCTGGAGCGCCACGAGCGAGGCGAGCCCCACCGCGAGCAGTTGTCCGAAGGGGTCGCGCAGGGCCAGCCCCGCCCGGTAGCCGCGCTCCACCAGCAGCCCGTAGAGCAGGATGATCGCGGACAGTCCGGCCAGGCCCAGCTCCTCACCGGCCGTCGCCAGGATGAAGTCGGACTTGACCGCGAAGCCGATGAGCACCGAGTGTCCGAGCCCGAGCCCGGTGCCGAGCGTCCCGCCCTCCGCGAAGGCGAACAGGGACTGGGCGATCTGGTTCGGGCCCTCGCCCGCCTCGATGGAGTCGAACGGGTGCAGCCAGGTCTCGATCCTGTGGTGCACGTGCGGTTCCAGCCGGCCCACCGCCACCGCACCCAGCGAGGCCAGCAGCAGCCCCACCCCGATCCAGCCCGTGCGGCCGGTGGCGACGTACAGCAGGACCACGAACAGACCGAAGAACAGCAGCGAGGTGCCGAGGTCCCGCTCCAGCACCAGCACGCCCACGCTGACCAGCCAGACCGCGACGATCGGTCCGAGCACCCGCCCGGTGGGCAGTTGCAGGCGCCAGACCCGGCGGCCGGCGTAGGTGAGGGCGCTCCGGTTCGCGGCGAGGTACGCGGCGAAGAAGACCGCCAGCAGCACCTTCGCGAACTCGCCGGGCTGGATGGAGAACCCGGCGACCCGGATCCAGATCCGGGCCCCGTTCACCGCCGGGAAGAGGATCGGTACCGTCAGCAGGACCAGCGCGGTGGTGACGCAGACGTAGGTGTACTTGCGCAGCACCCGGTGGTCGCGCAGCACCAGGACGACCGCGATGAACAGCGCCACGCCCAGCGTCGACCAGACCAGCTGGGTCGGGGCCGCCGGATCGCCCGGCGTCTCCAGGTCGAGCCGGTAGATCAGCACCAGGCCGAGGCCGTTGAGCAGCACCCCGATGGGGAGCAGCACCGGGTCGGCGCACGGGGCGCGCCGGCGCACCGCCAGATGGGCGACCAGCGCGAGCGCGCCGAGCCCGGCGCCGTAACCGGCGGCGCCGGGCGGGACGGTGCCGTTCCTGGCGAGGCCGACGGCGCAGTAGCCGTACACCGACAGCAGGACGGCCAGGACGATCAGGGTGAGTTCGACGCCACGGCGTCCGGTGAGGCGGACGGCGGGTACGGGCGGATCCGCCGTCGCCAGGGTGATACCGGCCTTGCTCATGTCCGGAACTTAACCGAATGGGGCGCCTTGCGTGCTTTGCTCGTCAGCACCAGCGTGGCGCGGGACCGATGTTGTCGATGTGGGCGGCCGGGCCCCACGCCCAGGTGCCGTCCGTGAGGAGGTACCAGAGCGGGTTGCCCTCCACCCTGTCGCCCGGGACCTTGCAGAAGATCGAGACGACGTCGCCCTTGTGGGCGTACCGGATGATCTGCGAACCCCGGTTCGGGGCGCTGCGCAGGGGCAGGGACCCCGCCGTGACGACACCCCGGTACTCGCCCTGGTCGCCGTGGTTGCCGCCGGCCAGGTTGTCGAAGTCGCCGTTGCCGCCGACCTGCTGGTTTCCGTTGCCGCCTTGCTGGTTGCCGTTGCCGTTGAAGTTGCCGTTTCCGCCCTGCTGGTTTCCGTTTCCGCCCTGCTGCGGGCGGTTGTTTCCTCCGACCTGTTGGTTGAAGTTGCCGTTGCCACCGGCCTGGTTGTTGCCGTTGCCGTTGCCGCCCTGCTGGTTCGGGTTGCCGCCCTGCGGGTAGCCGTGGCCGCCTTGCTGGTTGCCGTTGCCACCGGCCTGGTTGTTGCCGTTGCCGCCTTGCTGGTTTCCGTTTCCGCCCGGCTGCGGGCGGTTGTTGCCGCCGGCCTGCTGGTTTCCGTTGCCACCCTGCTGGTTGTTGAAGTTGCCGTTTCCGCCCTGCGGGTAGCCGTAGCCGCCGGCCTGTTGGTTGAAGTTGCCGTTGCCGGCCTGCTGGTTGCCGTTGCCACCGGCCTGGTTGTTGCCGTTTCCGCCTGGCGGGTTGCCGTAGCCACCGGCCTGGTTGTTGAAATTGCCGTTGCCGTTTCCGTTGCCGCCCTGCTGGTTCCAGTACCACTGGCGGCCGCCCTGGTTCGGGTCGTCGGCGGCGACGGCGGGGGTGACGGTGGCCGCGACCGCGAGGGCCCCGGCGGCGAGAGTTATGGGCAGGCGACGGGCGAGCGGGGGGCGCGGGGGACGCAGGGACATGACAGTACCTCCACATGCGGTGAAACGGGTCGAAGGAGACTTATCGCCACACTAGAAGCGACCCTCCGCGCACGCCCGCCCTGCTGCGCCATCGGGGACGGCGCCACCCGCCCCGCCTACTCCGTCAGCTCCTCCAGCAGCCGCGCCGTGGGCAGCCCGGCACGGAGGTAGTCGACGAACAGGTCGTTGTGCAGGGCCCAGGACGAGCGGCGGGAGCGGATCAGCCGGATCGCCGCCTCGGCGGTCCGGCCCTGCCGCATCAGCGCGTGCGCGACCACCAGGCCCGACCGGTTGTACCCGTGGTAACAGCGCACGAGGACCGTACGGCCGCCTTCCAGTGCCTCGCACGCCGCCTCGGCCAGCCGGATCACGCCCGCGAGCTGCGTCCCGTCCAGCGGCCCGTCGGGGATCGGCCACACGTGGTGCTCGACCCCGGGATCCGGGCCGTGTCCGGGCAGCCGCAACAGCGTCTGCACAAGATCGAACTGCCGGTTCACCACGGCGAACTCCAGCCGGCCGGAAAGGCCCCGGAACTCGTGCCCGCCCATCCACAGGCCGGGCACGATCTCGTTCCACGGACTGTCCGGAGCCGGTACGTCGGGTTGCCTCCCGTGGGTACGCAACGGCGCCTCCCCGCCCTCACCGCCCAACTCCTCTCAAAGGTAACCGGCTTCTTGCCCCTGGAGCACCCCGCCTGTTCCCATGGACATGGGGTGATGGTGCATGGAGCGACTGCGCGTCATACCGACCTGGCGGTACGGCCGCGAAAGGCTGTACGTCTGCCTCCCGGACGGCAGGAACGTCGCCTGGTACGACCGTGAGACGGCCAGGGTGAACCTGCTCGGCGGGGACCACGAGGAGGACGTGCTCACCGCGCTGGGCCCCTTCCTCACCGGCCCGGTCTCGGTCGGCCCGCCCCCGGTTCCCACCCCCGCCGAGCTGGCGCGCCTGTCCCTGCACCCCGACGACGACCTCGCGCCGAACCGCCCCGGCGAGGCCCTGCTGGTCGACCTCGACCGCGTCCCCGGTCCGGCCCGCCGCCTCCGCCCCGACCCGCGCCGCAGGGCGCTCGCGGCGGAGCGGACGGTGGGCGAGGCCCTGGACCGCATGGACGGCGCCGGCTGGCACACCCTGCACTCGGTCCCGCTCCCCGGCGGCGACCGCATCCACCACCTGCTGATCGGCCCCGGCGGTCTGTACGCCGTCCACGCCCTGTACGCCCACCGGCAGCGGGTGACGGTCACCGACCCCCGGGTCGGCCTGGGCCGCCACGAACCGCGCCCCCTGCTGCGCAGGGTCCGGGCCGACGCCGACCGTGCCTCCTACGCCCTGACGGCCGAGGTCCGCCCGGTGCTCGTCCTGGTCGGCGCGTCGGCCGTGACGGTCCCGGTCCCGCCCCGCGGGGTGCGCGTCCTGACGGACGCCGACGTGGAGTCCCTGGCCCGTACGGGCGGAGTCCTGAAACCGGCCGACGTGGAGGCCCTGCACGCGATGGCCCGGGACCGGAACACCTGGGCCCGGCTGTGACCGGCCGGGGCCGCGGGGCGGCTCCTCTCGGCGTCACGGAGTGACCGGGGTCGCGGACTCCGGACCGGTCGGTGCGGCCCTTCCCCGGGACCGCCGGGGCGCGAGCCGTCGCCCCCCGGCCCGGTGAGGGGCATCATGGGAGGGACATCTCGCGCAGAACGCGACAAACGCCCCGACTGTGACCGGCGGGCGACCGGGGAGGTGCCGCACATGAGATCCATCTGGAACGGCGTGATCTCGTTCGGCCTGGTCAGAGTCCCGATCAAGCTCGTGAACGCCACCGAGAGCCACGCGGTCCCCTTCCGCGAGATCCACACGGAGGACGGCGGCCGGATCCGGCACCGCAAGTTCTGCGAGCTGGAGGACCGCGAGGTCACCCCCCAGGAGATCAGCAGGGGCTACGAGGAGGCGGACGGCACGATCATCCCGATCACCGACGAGGACCTGGCCCACCTGCCGATCCCCACCGCCAGGACGATCGAGATCGTCACCTTCGTCCCCGAGGACAGCATCGATCCGCTCCAGCTGGGCGCCGCGTACTACCTGGCGGCGGGCAGGGCACCGGCCGCCAGGCCGTACACGCTCCTGCGGGAGGCCCTGAAACGCGGCAACAGGGTGGCCATCGCGAAGTTCGCGCTGCGGGGCAGGGAACGCCTGGGCATGCTCCGCGTGGTCGGCGAGGCGATCGCCCTGCACGGACTGCTCTGGCCGGACGAGCTCCGGGCGCCCGAAGGGATCGCCCCCGCCGCGGACGTCACCCTCCACGACAAGGAGCTGAACCTCGCGGACGACCTGGTGGACGCCCTCAGCGGGGCCGGTCTGGAGGACCTGCGCGACGAGTACCGCGAGGCGGTGGAGGAGGTCGTCGCCGCCAAGATCTCCGGTGAGGCCCTGCCCGAGGTGCCCGAACCGGAGCGCGGCGTCGAGGTACTGGACCTGACGACGGCCCTGGAGCGGAGCGTCCGCGCGCTCCGCGGCGAGCCGGAGGAGGCCGGGACCGGGCGGTCGCCGCGACGCGGGACGTCCCGCTCGTCCCCCAAGGAGACCGGCGGCAGGAAGTCCACATCGACGGCGGAGAGGAAGACGGCGTCCCCGGCGCGGAAGTCGACGTCGAGGACGAGCCGCACCGAGCAGGGGACGACGGCGAGGAGCCCGGTGAAGAGCACCACCAAGAGCACGACGAGGAGCACGGCCAAGGGCACGGCCGGGAAGGCGCACACGGAGAAGACCCCGACGAAGGCGAAGAAGACGGCGGCGCCCCGCAAACGTTCGGCCTGACCCGCCACGGGGGCCGCCACCCGGAGCGTGCCCGAGGTGTCCCGTTCCGTCAGGCGGGCGACGGGAGACACCCCCGGCGATCCACGTGCGGCCCCTGCGGGCTGCCCGGCCGCCGGTCACCCGGCCGCGGCGAGCCGCACGCGCAAAACCTCACGAACCTCCTGCCAGCCCCCATATCTCCCCGGCCAGTTCCTCCGCGTACCCCCTCGGGGACGGCTCGTTCGGCAATTGCGCGGGCACGGTGGTGTTCTTCTTCGCGCCCGGCCGGTCGGCGAACAGCGCCACCGCCAGGGTGAGCCGGGAGTCGTACCCCACGGACCAGACGGTGCGCCGGGTGATCCCGCCCCCCGCCCCGGCGGTGAGGAACGCACCGTTCCCGTCCTCCCCGCCACCCGGACCGACCGCGAGGACGGGAGCGGCCTGCCCGCCGAAGCCCTGCCGCGCCCGGTCCGTCACCGCGAACACGCCCTTCCCGTCCAGCACCCGCCGGGTCTCCGGGCGCGCGGTGTGCACGGTCTTCCCCCCACGGGTGATCCGGGCCACCGTGCGGGGCTTCGCGTACACCCCGTCCGCCGCCACGGCCGCGTACGCCGAGGCCAGCCGCAGCGGTGTCGGCGCCGTGGACCCGTGCAGCCCGCGCAGCGGACCGCCGAGCCGGACACCGCCGAACGGATCGAGCACCGAGCCCGCCTCCACCGCCCCGCTCACCGCGTCGTTGAACGGCTGCCGGGCGTAGTCCGCCCCGCCGTACAGCACCCGCACCGCCCCGTCCCCCGGTTCGATCCCCACCACCGCCGTGTGCACCCGCACGCCGCCGTCGCCGGAGCCCTCCGCCCGCTCCTTCACCGACTCGGCGGTGGCGTCCTGCAACGCCAGGTCGAAGGTGGTGTGCACGGTGTAACCGCCGCGCGCCAGCTGGTCCCCGGTGATCCCGAGCCGGTCGGCGGCCTCCCGCGCGGCCACGTCGATCAGGTACTGCCGCTGCCCCTCCGTCCCGCCCGGCGGATAGAACCGGAACGCCGGGAAACGGGCGGCCGCCCGCTGCGCGCCCGTGATGTCACCGGCGGCCTCCATCGCGTCGAGCACCCACTCCCACCGGTCCCGGAGCCGCTCCGTCACCTTCGGGTCGGAGCCCGCCTTCTCGTAGTACGAGGGAATGTTGACGATCGACGCCAGCGCCGCGCCCTGGGAGACGGTGAGGTCCTCCGGCGCCACGTCGAAGTAGTTCCGGGCGGCGGCCCGGACACCGGCGGCGCCCCGGCCGAAGTACACGGTGTTGAGGTAGCCCTCCAGGATCTCGTCCTTGTCGCGCGTACGGTCGAGCTTGACGGCGATCAACGCCTCGCGCGCCTTGCGCGTCAGCGACCGTTCCGGGGTGAGCAGCGCGTTCTTCACGTACTGCTGCGTGATCGTGGAACCGCCCTGCGGGGCGCCGCCGGACACCGTGGCCCACACCGCGCGGGCGACGGCGCGCGGCGACACCCCGGTGTCCGTACGGAACGACCGGTTCTCCGCGGCGATCACCGCGTCCTGGACGTGCCGGGGCACCTGGGACAGCGGCACCTCCTGCCGGTCGACCGGACCGCGCCGGCCCAGGTAGGAGCCGCCGGCGTCGACGAAGACCGTGCTCTGCACGACGGTCTCGGGATGCGGCTCGGGGATGACGGTCAGCCGGTACGCGACCACGACGGCGCCGCAGACGAGGACGACGAGCGCGAGGCAGGTGACGAGCAGCCGCCGCAGCAGGCGTCCGCGGTTGCGGCGCAGACGGGTGCGGAAGGGCACGCGGGGACGGTCCGGGTTCCCGCGCGGGGCCCTGCGCGGGACCTTGAGCGGGAACCGGCCGGCGACCGTGGGCAGCCTCATGAGCGCCACGCCCCGACGGACACCGGCCGCACCACCGGGGGAGCGAGGTCCGACCGCGCCAGCACGTCACCGGACGCGTCGTACACGGTGACGGTCCCGGGACCGCCGACCGCGGTGTCCTCCGGGGGCGTCCTCGCGTACCACACCCCCCACCCCGGACTGCCCGCCAGCGTCAGGACGTTCGCGGTGACCGTCCTGCCGCCGACGCGGATCTCGACGCGGGCGGGATCGGCGTCCAGGCCGTGGTAGACGCCGGACCGGAAGTACGTCCCGTCGTCCAGCCGCTCGCCCTGCACGGAGACGTCCTGCACGGACCCGCCCTGGACGGAGCCGCCCTGCACGGAGGCGTCCCGGACGAAGCCGCCCGCCACGGCGCGCCCGAGCTTTCCGTCACTCGCCGGACGGAACCGGTTGCGTGCCCGCGGGGACGACCAGTGCTGCCCGTCCGGCGTCAGCCAGACCTCCACACCGGGAGCGGCGGCCACCCGCTCACCGGGGGCGACGACCCGCACCGGCCCGGGCTCGAAGCGGTCGGGCGCCTCCGGGGCCCCGCCGGATCCGTCGTCCCCGAGGGGACCGGCGGCGAGGACGGCCGGCGGGGCGAGCAGCAGGGCGCACCCGGCGGCGACCGCCCCCGCCCGCCGCCGGCGGCGCAGCGCGCCGTCCCGCAGGATGCCGTCGAGCGGAACGGCCGGCGGCACGAAACCGGCGAGCACCGCGGCGAACCCCGCCCGCCGGTCCCCGGCCGGGACGCGCTTCCCCTCGCGCCGCAGCACCGCGCGCACGGCCCCCACCGAACACCCCAGCACCTGCGCGATCTCGGCCTCGCCCAGCCCCTCCCAGTACCGCAGCACCAGTACCACCCGGCGCCGGCCGCCCGCACGGCGTGCCCGTCCGCGCAGATGCGCCCGGACCAGGGACCGCCGTACGTGGAAGTCGACGTCGTCGCGCGGGATCCGCCGCCACCGCGCGCACACCCGTACCAGCGCGCGCCGCGCCAGCTCCCCGGCGTCCCGCGCGTCCTCGGTGAGCAGCCGCGCGGTGACGACCAGCCGCGGCCAGCGGTCGTGCGCGTACCCGGCGAAGTCACCGTCCCCGGCCCGCACTTCGGGCGGGCGCGCCGGGCGGAGAGGGGAGTACGCCACGTCCGTGACGGCGGGCCGATGGATCCCGGCACCCGTGTTCAACGTCTTCCTCCAGGGGTGTGCTTCGATGTGCGCGACCTGCGGAACCTGTACGCATGGCGGGGGCGGCCGGGTTGCACGGGAAATCCGAGACACCGGTGGAGGGCATGACCGAGGAAGAGTTCGACGCTTTCTACGCGGCCGCGTTCCCCCGTCTGACCGGGCAGTTGTACGCCTTCACCGGGGACCTCGGCGAGGCCCAGGACGTGGTCCAGGAGGCGTTCGTACGGGCCTGGGACCGGCGTCGCGGACTGCTCGCCGACGAGGCGCCCGAGGCGTGGGTGCGCACCGTCGCCATGCGCCTCGCGGTGAGCCGCTGGCGCCGCGCGAGACGCTGGCTGGAACTGGTGCGGCGCACCCCGCCGCAGGAGACCACCCCCGGACCGGGCCCCGACCGCACCGCCCTGGTCACCGCGCTGCGCCAACTGCCCGAGCAGCAGCGCATGGCGATCGTCCTGCACCACCTGTGCGACCTCAGCGTCGAACAGGTAGCCTCCGAGACCGGTGCGCCCGTGGGAACGGTCAAGGCCAGACTGTCCCGCGGACGGGCGGCACTGGCCAGACACCTGGCGGTGGACGAGGCCGAGGAGCCGGCCTGGAGGGAGAGCGGCCGTGTCGGATGAACTCGCCGACGCCTTGCGCGAGTTGGCCGCACAGCACGAGGTCCCGCCGCGCGTCGGCGCCGCGGAGGTCCGCGACCGTGCCCGGCGCCGCTCCCGCCGCCGCAGGGCGAGCGCCGCGCTCGGCACGGCGGCCGCGGCGGTCTGCGCGCTGACGGCCGTCGCGTTCACCCTGCACACCGGGGACCCCGGCCGGGACGGCCGGCCCCCGGCGGCGGTGCCCGGGGCGCCCGCCCCGAGCGCGACGACCCCGGCCCCCACCCCCAGCCCCGCCCTCGCGGGCGTCCTGGACCTGGGCCGTCACACCCTCACGTTCGGCGAGCGCGTCCTGCGCGTCGAGTCACACTTCTTCCCCCGGTTCCCGTCCGCCAGCCGCATGACGGTGGTCGCCAAGGACGACCTCAGGACGCTGCGGCTCGAGAACGGCATCAAGCCCGGTACCGAGATCGAGATCCCGTACCTGGTGGAACTGCGCACCTCCGACCGGCAACCGGTCTACGCGGGCGTCCCCGCCTTCGACATCAAGGAGCTCGCCGCGCTCTCCACCGGGACGGGCTGGCTGGGCATGAGCGCCACGGACGCGAAGTGGTTCTACGCCCGGGTACGGGAGGGCGACCGCATCGAGATCACGTCGACGGCCACCCCGAGCACGGCCGCGACGTCCACCACGCCGACACAGGCGGAGACCCCCACCACGCCGACGCGGTCGGAGACGGCGACCGGCGCCCCGGGAGCCACGGACCTCGAAGCCGCGCCCCGTACGAGGGGAGGCACGGACGGCTGACCTCCGGCCGCACGGACGGCCGGGCGGGGCGGACGGCCCGGCGGGCCGCCGCCGACGTTTTCCGCGCGTACGAGACGGAGGACGGCGTACACCTCCGACGGGGAAACCTCCGGGCGCGGCGGTTCTAGAGCTTGGTCATCTTGGCGTACGGGCTCAGGATCCGCAGTTCCGCCGAGCCGAAATTCACGACCGCGGCGATCCCCTCCTCGATGCCGGTGACCCGGCCGAGGCCGTACATGTCGTGTGTGACCTGGTCGCCCACGGCGAACTGCTTGGGAGGCGGTGCGACCGGGGCCTTGAAGGGGCTGGTGGGCAGATGGCGTTTGGGCGCAGCAGACTTTGTCATTGCCCCCAGTATGCGCCCTCCGCGCCGGCCGGGGCCGGAGATGCGCCGGAACTCACGCGAACCCGTCCTTCCGGTGCGGCCCGGACCGCACGGGCCGGGGGCTTCGCCGCACCCCGGCCGTGCTGCTGCGAACCGGTGAGAGGGCGACGACAAGGCCGTGGCGTCCGGCGCCCTCGCGCGAAGCGGTGATTGTCTGCTCGTCCGTCATTCGACCGGACAAGGAGCCCTGCCGTGCCGTCAGAGCGTGCGGACATCTCGTACACCGTCCCGGGGATGGACACCCAGGACAGCCAGAACATCATCGAGGTGCTGCAGATGCGTCTGCACTCCCTCAACGACCTCCACCTGACGCTCAAGCACGCCCACTGGAACGTCGTCGGGCCGCACTTCATCGCCGTGCACGAGATGATCGACCCGCAGGTCGACAAGGTGCGCGCCATGACCGACGACCTCGCCGAGCGGATCTCCACACTCGGCGGCGAACCCAACGGGACTCCCGGGGCGCTGGTGGAGCGCCGCACCTGGGACGACTACTCGATCGGACGCGCCGAGGCCATCGAGCACCTCGGGGCGCTCGACCTCGTGTACACCTCGGTGATCGAGGACCACCGCGAGGCCGTGCGGGCCACCGAGACCTCCGACCCGGTCACCCAGGACATGCTCATCGGGCAGCTGCGGGACCTGGAACTCTTCCAGTGGTTCGTCCGCGCGCACCTGGAGTCCAGCGCCGGCAGGCTCAGCACCCGCGGCGCCACCACGGAGACCGGCGCCGCCGGCCAGGCGGCCGACCAGGCACGCGACCAGCCCTGACGGCGACCGGCCGGCCGCTCCCCACCGCGACCGCGGACGTGCGCGGAGCGGGCCGGCCCGTCGACGAGACCGATCGACGACTCCGGACAGCTGACCGCCGGCGCCGCGTCCGCGGCGGGACCCGTACGCCCCCCGGGCCGGAACGGCTAGTGACGGAAACCCCTGGCGGAGCCGGCGTGCCCGGTGGGGTCGGTCCGCGCCGCCCGCCCGCCGTACGCGCGCATGTCCTTGGCGGCGGCCCGCGCGATGTTGCGGGCCATGCCGCCGAAGACGACGGCGTGGAACGGCGAGACACTCCACCAGTAGGCGTGCCCCAGCAGACCCCGCGGATGGAACAGGGCGCGCTGGCGGTAGCGCGTACGACCGCCGGGGTCCGTCTCGGCGTACATCTCCAGCCAGGCGAGTCCGGGCAGCCGCATCTCGGCACGCAGCCGCAGCAGGCGCCCCGGCTCGATCTCCTCCACCCGCCAGAAGTCCAGGGAGTCACCGGCCCGCAGGCGCTCGGCGTCACGCCGCCCGCGGCGCAGGCCGACTCCGCCGACGAACCGGTCCAGCCAGCCCCGGACCGCCCAGGCCAGGGGGAAGGAGTACCAGCCGTTGTCGCCGCCGATGCCCTCGATGACCTTCCACAGCGACGCGCGGGACGCGTCGACCGGAAGCTGCCGTTCGTCCCGGTAGAGGCTGCCGCCGGCCCAGTCCGGGTCGGTGGGCAGCGGGTCGCTGGGGGCGCCGGGCACGGCGGCGGACGACCAACGGGTGGCCACCTGGGCGTCCCGTACCCTGCGCAGCGCGAGGGCCAGCGCCTCGTCGAAGGGCAGCGGCGAGCCGGGAGGGTCGGGCACGTACCGGGCGATGTCGTGCTCGTGGCAGACCACCTCGTGGCGCAGGGACTCGGTCAGCGGCCGGGCGATGGAGGCGGGCACCGGGGTGACGAGCCCCACCCAGTGGCTCGACAGCCCCGGCGTGAGCACCGGCACCGGCAGGACGAACCGCCGCCGCAGCCCGGCGACGACGGCGTACCGGCTCATCATCTCCCGGTAGGTCAGGACGTCCGGCCCGCCGATGTCGAAGGCCCGGTCGACGTCGGGCGGCATGGTCGCCGAGCCGACGAGGTAGCGCAGGACGTCGCGGACCCCGATCGGCTGGGTCCGCGTGTGCACCCAGCTGGGGGTCACCATCACGGGCAGGCGCTCGGTGAGGTAGCGCAGCATCTCGAACGAGGCCGACCCCGACCCGATGACGACCGCCGCCCGCAGCACCGTCGCCGGCACCGGGGCGTCGAGGAAGATGCGCCCCACCTCGGCCCTGGACCGCAGATGGGGGGAGAGGGACCCCTCGGGCACGCCCTTCGGGGTGAGCCCGCCCAGGTAGACGATCCGCCGCACACCGGCGGCGTGCGCCTGCTCGGCGAAAATCCGGGCGGCGCGCCGGTCCGTGTCCTCGAAACCGGAACCGGAACCGAGGGCGTGCACCAGGTAGTAGGCCACGTCGACCCCGCGCATCGCCCCGGCGACGGAGGCGGCCTCCGTGACATCGCCCCGGACGGTCTCGACCTCCCCGGCCCAGGGATGGTCGCGGAGCTTGCCGGGGGAGCGGGCCAGGCACCGGACCCGGTGACCGGCCTCCAGCAACTCCGGCACCAGCCGCCCACCGATGTAACCGGAGGCCCCGGTGACCAGGCAGCGCAGCCGCTCGCCCGTTCGCTGTCCGTCCTCGTCCGCCACGGGTGCTCCTCTCCCGCGCACAGGCGCGGTCCGACCTTCCACCTTCCGCTGTGTCCGATGATGGGCGCGACGGCGTGACCGTGCCTGTCGTACCGCCCGGCCGACGACCGACGGGCGCTCTCCCCCGACGACCGTCCACGCCCGGCGCTCCACCCACGCCACCCACCGCCGGACCCACGGACGCACACCGCACCCGAGGAAACCTTCAGAAGGAGCAGGTCAGGAGAAGCGGCTCAGTGGCTGCGCGGCGCATACATGATCACAGCCATGCCCGCCAGGCAGACCAGGGCGCCGATGACGTCGAAGCGGTCCGGCCGGTACCCGTCCGCGACCACGCCCCAGGCGATCGAACCCGCGACGAAGATCCCGCCGTACGCGGCGAGGATGCGCCCGAAGTCGTCGTCGGACTGGAAGGTGGCCACCACCCCGTACAGCCCGAGGGCGATGACACCGGCGCCGATCCAGATCCACCCCTTGTGCTCGCGGATGCCCTGCCAGACCAGCCAGGCGCCGCCGATCTCGAACAGGGCGGCGACGGCGAACAGGGCGACGGAACGGGCGACAACCATGCCGGCGACCCTACCGCCGGTCCTCACCGATGATCTTCAGCAGGCCGCCGGCCCCGTGCCGCCCGCTGCGGCTAGTACTCCTGCGTCTCGTCGTTCCACCGGTGGCCGGCGCGCTTCGTCACGTCCTGGATGTCCTGGACGAACAACTGGAACAGCAACTGGGTGGCCTCGGTGTCCGAGCCGAGGCTGAGGCTGAAGTCCCCGATGTCCTCCAGCTTCATGCCGACGTACCCGGTGAGACTTCCCTCGTTGCCGGAAGCCGTGGAGAATTCGCGGCCCTGCGCCCCGTGGATCCTCCGGAGGGCCGCGGGTGCCCCCGTCTCGCCGGCCAGCGCCATGTATCTGGGGTCGAACAACTGTTCGTGCGCGCCCTTCTTGAGCGTGAACTCCAGTACGCGGGTCGCCGGACCGCCGACGACCCTGCCGTTGGGGGCCCTCTCCGCCGTCTCGAAGTGCTGCTTGTGGTTGCGCGCGTAGTAGTCGTACGCCTGGTCCCAGTCGCCGAGGTGCTTCTTGACCGGCATGGCGCCGACGGTGGAGCCCGGTTGGTTCTTGGCCGCGTGGTACTTCTCCGTGATCCTCGGATCGCGCTGGTTCTCGCGCAGCCAGGCCTCGGTGCCCTCCCGTTTGCCGGCCCCCTGCCACTCGAGGATCGCGTCGGCCTCCTCGACGGTCATGGTCCGGAACACCCGCAGTTCCTTCTGCCCCTCCTTCGCGCCCTGCGCCGCCAGCTCCGTGAGGAGTTGGTGGGCCACGTCCTTGAGGATCTCGGTGAGGTTCCGGCCGCCCCCCGGCGCTTTGGGTCTCACCGCGGGGAGGCCCTCGGCCTGCTGCTCCCAGTGGCGGTTGGTCCACACGTCCTGGACGTTCTCGGGGCTCTGGACCCGTTGCAGGGTCCCCCCGAGGACGCTGCGCTGCGCCGGCACCGCCTCCGTCCCGTCCTCCGCCGCGAAGGCGGCCGTGGGCGTGGCCGCGGGCCGACCGGACAGCGCGCGGTGCGCGTTCGCCTCGGCCTCGCGCTCGAAGCGGTCGGTGGGATCGGAGATCCGCAGCCCGTCACCGTGGTCGGTGCCGGCCACGGGGCCCTGGCGCTGCTGGATGACGTGGGTGAGTTCGTGGGCGAGGGTGTGCCGGTCGCCCCCGCCGCCGCCGATGACGACATGGCTGCCGGAGGTGTAGGCGCGGGCCCCGATCTCAGCGGCCGAGCGCCGGGCGGCGGCGTCGTCGTGGACCCGGACGTCGGAGAAGTCCGCGCCCAGCCGGGACTCCATGTCCGCACGGGTGACCTCGTCCAGTGGACGCCCGGGGGAACGCAGCACGCGGGGCACGGTGGAACGCTGCACCGGGGCCTGCGCGCCGGAGTGCCCGGCCCGGCGGAGCATCTGCACGGCGGCGGCGTTGCCCGCGCCGCGCTGCACGGCGAGCGGCGCCATGGGCGCGAGCGGGCCCGCGACGGGCGCGGCCGGCGCCACGTCCGCCCGGCGCGCCGGAGGGCGGGCCTTCGCCTCGTCGGACGACGTGCCGGTTTCTCGCGTACGCATGCGGGGCGGGCCTCTCTGCGGGCAGATCGGGTGTCCGTTCCTGCATACCGTGCCCGGGGTGCCGCGGTGAAGGGCGATTCAGGCACAATCCCCTGGCCGTTAGGGCAACCCACCTGTCCCCGCCGTGAAGGCCCCGACCGGACGGGGCGGGCGGACCCCGGAGTCGCCGCACGTCGATGAGACAGGGGAAGGGGTCCCGGCGGAACTCAGCGCGGTCGTGTACGGGGCCCGGTTCACATGCCGCATGGATTGTCATACCGTCCGACTAATCTTCGCCGTATGGGGCTTGACGACATCAGGTACGAAGACGTCATCGCGGCGACCGAGGAGTTCCGCGATCTGGGCCGGGACGACTTCCTCCAGACGTACGGCTTCGGGCGAGCCAGGTCGTACGAGCTGGTCCTGGACGGTCTCCGCTACGACTCGAAGGCCATCACCGGTGTCGCCCACGGGCACGCCACAGGCGAGTTCCTCCGCGCGGGGGACTTCAGCGGCGGCGCGGCCACGGTGGCACGACGCCTGCGCGAGCTCGGCTTCGTGGTGGAGACCGAGGAGGCACCCCTCGACCGCGCCACCCTGCTGAAGCGCCTCCGGAAACTCAAGGTCTCCCGCGGCCCCGGAAACCCCGAACCCAGCCGACACCAGCCGTTGAGCCTCCTGTGGGCGATATCCCGCGCAGCCGACGAGCGGCCCCGCCTGGCCCCGTGGCCACAGTTCCGGGACGAGGTCGGCCCGCTCCTGGTCGAGTTCGGCCTCCCCAACGCGAAGGCCACACCGGAGTACCCGTTCTGGCACCTCCGGGGCAGCGGACTGTGGGAGGTCCAGGGCATACCCCCCCGAGCCGGCCAAGAGGATGCCGAAGGTGAGCACCCTCGACGCGCACCACCCGCAGGCAGGCTTCACGGAGGAGGCCGCCGCCCTCCTCCAGGACCCGGTCACCCGCCTCGACGCCATCGCCACGATCTGCGAGACGTACCTCCAGGACGTCGACCGCCAGGCCCTCTTCGAGCGCGTGGGCCTCGCCGGATACACCACGGCTGGCAGCCTCCTGAGCCCGTCGGAGGACGAGAACGGCGACACCGGCGCGGACGACGAACACGGACGTACGACCACCCCCGCACCGCGCCGTGCCGCGACCCGCTCCGTCATCGTCCGCGACGAGGCCTTGGCCAGGAAGGTCAAGGAACTCGAGGGCGACCGGTGCCAGATCTGCGACACGACGCTCCGCCGCCTGAACCGCCCGTACAGCGAGGCCGCGCACATAAGAGGCCTGGGCAGACCCCACCACGGCCCCGACGAACTCCACAACCTCCTGTGCCTGTGCGCCAACTGCCACGTCCTCTTCGACGGCCTGGAGATCTACGTCGACCCTGACGGCCTGGTCAGAGGCACGAGGGACGACAGGGAACCCCGCCCCCTCCGCCGCGCCCCCGCACACCCGATCGACGAGGCACACATCGGCTACCACCGCGACCTCTGCACCCTCAACACCCGCAAGCCCACCACCGACTGACCCGGCCTGCGACCGGGACGCCACGACCCCTACAGCAGGTGGTCGGCCTTACCGGCCTTGATCTCGGTGATGAGGGTGCGCAGGGCTTCGAGGGAGTCGGTGAGAGGGCTCTCCTCCTGACCGGCGACCGCTATGTACCCGTTGCCTTCGGCATCGGTACCGAGACGGAAGCAGGAGCTGCCCTCGCCACAGAACGGGGCTTCCCAGGTGATGACAGCCATGTGGCCACTCCTCATAGTTGGTGACTGATCTCGCGGATGAAGTCGCGGGACCGCTCCGGGGACAGTGCCAGACCTTCCAACAAGTCGAGTTGGGCGCGGTATTTCGCGAGTTGGCCGTCGGTGTGGAGGAAGTCCGGCCCATGCGAGTTGTCGATCTGCACGGTGTCGAGCTGCCGCACAGGCCCCTCGGCGTAGACCACCGTCTGTCCCGCGCCTGGGAAGGCGCCGCGGTCGAAGGGAAGCACGAGCACGGTGACGTTGTCCCACTCGGAGACCTCCAGCAGGTACTCCAACTGCCCCCGGGCGACGTCCCGTCCCCCGAACTGCATTCGAAGCGCCGCTTCGTGGATCACGGCCACGTACGGAACCGGATCGTCACGGGTGATCACACTCTGGCGCTCCGAACGATGGGCCAGACGAAGAGCGACCTCATGCTCGGGAAGTTGCGGGACGACGGCGCGGAAGATGGCCATGGCGTGCTCCGACGTCTGGAGCAGCCCCGGCACGTGCACGGTGTTCGCACCCCGCAGACGTACCGCATAGGCCTCGGTTTCGGAGATGTCCAGTAACCCCTGGGGCAAGCTGCCCCGGTAGCGCTCCCACCATCCCGCCTGGCTCGGCTCCGCCATCGCGACGAGGGCATTGATGTACATCTCGTCGGTGCAGTCGCAGTTGCAGGCCAGCGTGCGCAGCCGTTCGGCGTTGATGCCGCGCAGTCCGGACTCCATGTTGGAAATCCGGCTCCGGTCGACGCCGAGGAGCCCTGCGGCGTACTCCGCGGACATGCCGGCTGTGGTGCGCATTCTGCGCAGTTCACTACCCAAGCGCTTCTGACGTTGAGTGAGGATCGTCCTCGGGGTCACGACGTTCCTTCCGTGCGATGCGGTGTCCGAATCAGTCCTATAAGCACAAGTTCACCGCATCAAGGCCATTATTTCGGACCACATGGCAAATGTGGCCCCTCCTGTTCTACTGTCAGTATCGCGCAAGCTACACAACGCGATGCCGGAAGTGCACCGCGCGAGCATGCCCGCCTGCCCTGGGACGGGTGTGCCCGCGACCAGGGCGGTAGGCCACCGGCGAGCCCCGAACCCCCTACAACAGCACTGGAGTTCGTCATGCCCGAAATCCCCCTGGTGCCCGTTCACTGGCACTTCCCCGCCCACCCCGCCTCCGTACGGAGGGCCCGCCACGCCGTCACCGAATCGCTGCCGCACGTCCTCCGCCCGCACCTGGGCGACGACCTGAGCCTGCTGACCTCCGAACTGGTCACCAACGCCATCCGCCACGGAGCCTCCCGGGAGGACGAGGACCTCATCGAACTCGTGCTGTGGCCGGCCGACGGCCACTACTGGCTCGCCGTCTCCGACCCCGGCACCGGCAAGCCCGCACTGTCCCACCCGGACGCGGCCTCTGAGAGCGGCCGGGGCCTTCTCCTCGTCGACAGCCTCGCCACCGCCTGGACCGTCCGCCCTCGCCCCACACGCGGAACCTCCGTGGTCGCGGGCCTCTCCTTCCGCCAGGGCGGGTGACCCGACGGAGCGGTCATCAGGGTCGGTCGGACGGCACGGTCCTGCTGGTGCTGTCCGACCGGCTGGCCCAACTTGGCGGAGTCGGGGATATCGAGCACGGCCGTCGACCAGGCTGGCCGCCGTGAGTGCGCTACGCACTCACCCCGAGTGGACACTGCCTCGACCTTGCCTTCCAGACTCTGCGGGGCTGAGGGCGGAAGCCTCGATACAAGACGGCGAAACTGAGAGCAGTCGTGCGACAAGCTCTCTTCGCTAACCGGCTTACCAGCCGTATCATCTGCGACGATCTCCAAGATTCCGTCCACACCTGGCCCGGCCACCGCCTCGGGCGGCGTCCGTCTGCACGTAGGCGAAGACGCCGACCTCAGTTTCCGCTGGTGACGGGGTCTTTGGGTACCTTCTCCAAGGCGTCCTCGACAGGATTCGAACCTGCGCACATGACTCCGGAGAGGGCTCGGCTACCAGGTATCGCCGCAGGCCACAGCTCTATAGGTGGCTGTTGGGCGAGTATGGGGGCCGCGCATAGCCCACAGCTCGTAGCATGAGCGTTGCTCTGATCAGAGCGATGGCGCTGCCGTACTAATCATCGAGGCTGCCGGGGGCTACGTGAGGACCATCGGAACACTGCGTGGTTGTGCCGAGAAGCATCTGCAGACCTACACAGACCCCCGAGGACTCAGAGCCTTCCATACGTATGACTGGCAGGGTGACCCGGCACGGCTGAGCCCGTTGGACTGCTTGGCGCCGGCCCTGCTGAGCGTTCGCATCGGCTACAAGCAGGTGGTCCCGTTGTTCCACCCTGATGGCCCGGGGGCCGAAGTCCTTCAGGCCATGGAAGCAGTGCTTGCGGACAAGGCGTGTATGACGGCGGACTTCTTGGACGTGACGCTGGATCCGTCGACGGGCCCCTGGTCACTGGTGGACCGGGCATTGGTTGCTACAGGTGAAGCCGGCGGTACGGGACTCCCCGCCTTCAAGGCTGTTGCCGTCACCAAGATTCTTCATCGCAAGCGACCGAACCTGGTGCCAATTTTCGACAGCAGCATCTACCAGTTCTACGTCGGCGAAAAGCCGGTTGCTGGAGCCTATAAGGACACCCCTCGGCGTTTGTGGCCACTCTTCCAAGGAGCCCTACGCCGTGAGCGAGATTGGCTCCAAGACCTCATCGTCCCCATTCGCAAGCCTGATGGGAGACCTCTCAGCCTTCTTCGAGCAGCAGACATCATCATCTGGGAGCACACGGCCAGCGGATGCACCACGTGACGGTGCTTGCTGACACTTGGGGCATGTTCGTCGTTGCACGAGCGTGCTGACTGGGTGTCTTCTACTCTGCTGATGGTGTCGTTACCTAGACGCGGGTGTCTCTTATGCAGCAAACCTGGGGTAGTGAGCGTAGGCGGACGGCTATTGGGCGGATAGCGTTGTCGGTCCCTGCGCGTCAGGCATTGGCAGATCGCCAGTTGGTACCTGAACGGACGATCCTCGACTATGGCTGTGGCCGTGGTGACGATGTCAGAGCTTTGCAGCAGCTGGATTGCCGGGTGGTGGGATGGGATCCGTATTACCGCTCTGACACGCAACTAGTCGTCAGCGAAGTGGTGTTGTTGACCTACGTGTTGAACGTGATCGAGGATCCGGCAGAGCGTCGGCAGACCTTGGAGCAGGCGTGGGAGCTGGCCTCTACTCTGCTGGTGGTCTCAGCCCGGCTGACATGGGAGAAGTCGAAGGTCCACGGTCAGGAGTACGGGGACGGCTTGCTGACGAGCCGACAGACGTTTCAGCACCTGTATGCCGCGAGTGAGTTGCGCGAGTACGTGGAGCAGGTGACCGGCGCGCGGGTTATGGCGGCTGCGCCCGGGGTTGTCTACGCATTCCGGGACGAGGGCGCCCGTCTGAGCTATCTGGCGCAGCGGGTGATCCCGGATGCCGAGTGGCTTGCTTCCGAGGACACTGCCTCAGCGGTGAGTGCGGTGGTGGACTTCTTCGAACGCAGGGGACGTCCGCCGCGCATTGAGGAGATGCCGCGGACCGTTGCGGAGCTGTTGGCTCACCTGCGGCCCGGCGACGTCAAGCGCCTGGTGCGGGAAGGTGCTGATCCTGAGCGGGCCACTGCGGGGGCTAAGCGATCGACGTTGAACACGTTGCTCTACCTGGCGGTGGAGCTGTTCAACGGGCGTGGGCCGTTCGGGAGTCTGCCAGTGAGCTTGCAGCAGGACGTGCGCACGTTCTTCAGTTCCTACAAGGAGGCGTGTCAGCGGGCTGACCGACTGTTGTTGAAGCTCCGCGACGATGGCTATGTACGCAACGCCATGAACGCCTCCGTTGCCGGCAAGATGACTCCGACGGCGCTGTATGTGCATCGACGCGCGCTGGAGCGGATCCCGACGGTATTGCGCTTGTACGAGCACTGCGCATCGATTGCTGCCGGCCGCCCGGAGCGGTGGACGGTGGCAAAGCTCAAGCATCAGGGGCGAGCGGTGTCGTGGCTGGATTACCCGGACTTCGACAAAGACCCGCATCCGCGTGTCAGATCCTCCTACATGGTGGACCTACAGACGCTCCAGGCATCCCATCTCTCCTATGAGAGCTCGACCAATCGCCCCCTGCTCCACCGCAAACACGAATTCCTGGCACCGGATGATCCAGACGTGCCGCGATACCGCCGGTTGACTGAGTCGGAGACGCGGGCCGGGTTGTATGAACGGCCGCACCTGATCGGAACCGAGAACGGCTGGGAGGCCGAGCTCGTCAGGTGCGGCCGGCAGCTACGCGGACACCGTCTGGTGCGTCGCACCGAAGCTTAGGGCTGGTCAGTCTTCCTCAGGCTGCATGTGGGCGATGGTCTCGGCAATGGGCAGCGGGTCAAAGTCCCTCGCCTGCGAAGGGAACCAGGAAAACCGCAGCCCATTGGCGGCCACATCGTCGGGAAGGCCCATCGCCTGGAGGACGTGGCTAGGGGTATAGGAGGCACTGGTGCACGCCGAACCTGTTGCGATGGCGACCTGGTCCTTGAGCCGGACGATCAGTGCTTCCGCGTTCAGCTGGTCGAAGGAGACGTTCAGGATGTGCGGCACGGCGTGTGTCTGATCTCCGTTGAGGCGGAAGCGCGTCTTGCCGAGCGCTTCCAAGATCTGCTCGCGCATCGCCCGCGCGTCGCGCTCCCAGTTGTCCCGGCTCTCGTGGAAAATTTTCGCGGCTTCGTAGAGGCCCATGATCAGAGGGACGGGGAGGGTTCCAGGACGCAGTTTCCTCTCCTGGCCACCGCCGAACATGATCGGTTCCAGCGGCGCCTTGTCCCAGCCGCGACGTCGTGTGATGAGCGCTCCAACCCCCTTCGGCGCGCCGATCTTGTGGCCGCTGATGCTGATCAGGTCGATTGGTGCGGACAGGTCACCGGCGATCTTGCCGTATCCCTGGGCAGCGTCCACGTGCAAGTAGGTAGGCGTGGCCCGGAGGCGTTCGGCTAGCTCGGCGACCGGCTGGATGATCCCGGTCTCGTTGTTGACGTGCATCAGAGACACCGCGAGCGTGTCGGGGCGCAGGTGCTCCATTACCTGCTCAACGATGATGCGGCCGGACGGGCCCGGTTCAAGAAAGTCCACAGCGAAGCCGCGGGTCTCCGCGAGGTGCGCCAAGGGCTCGAGGACGGCCTTGTGCTCGATGGCGGACGTGATGATGTGCTTCCGGCCGGTGCGCTCGCCGAATGGAGCGAGGCCGAGCAGGGCGATGTTGTTGGACTCCGTGGCTCCGCTGGTGAAGATGACTTCCTCGGTCTTGGCACCCACGGTGCTCGCGAGGAAGGAACGAGCTTGTTGGACCGCCTTCTTGGCGCGGGCGCCGTACTCGTGAGTGCGGCTGCCGGCGTTGCCGAAATCTTCGGTCATCCAGTGCAGAACGACATCAGCGACCCTGGGGTCCACCCGTGTCGTCGCCGCCACGTCCAGATACGCCACCACGGCGCTCACCCGCCTCTTTGCACGCTTCCATGACAAGTCGTACGTCAAGTGATTAACGTACACGCTGGACTGCGGGGTACGAAGCCGATGCCTCGCGGCATCGACACTGGATCTGCGGTACCTCTCCTGGGGGACAGCCTGGTCTCCAGGAGCATCACCCAGGGGAACGGTACGTCATCTCACACGTCTGGGTACGTCGAGGTAAGAGTGACGTACGTTTCTCGAGAGACGTACGGACGCGCTAGAGTGCATGGGTGCAGACTGAAGCGGCGAGCAAGACTGCGGGGCGGGCTGCCTCGCGGGTGTCAACGGGCTTTGAATACACCTTCCCTGCGATCCGCGGGGTTCAGGCGGGGCGGGAGTTCTATGCCTCGATGTGCCCGCTGCGGCTCATCCCGAAAATCTTCCTCTTCGACGAAGACGATCTTTCTGCGGAGCTGAGAGCCCAGCGAGTGCTCAATAAGGGGCGTCTGCCGGCGCTCGCCCGCTACATTTTGGACAATCCCGACGACTATGTCTTCAGTGCCCTGACCGCTTCTGTGGACGGGGACATGGTGTTCGAAAGTCAGGGCGCAGAGGGATCCGCTCACCGCACGGGGCAGCTGCGCATCCCCATGGATGCTCGCTTCCTCATCAACGATGGGCAGCATCGCCGTGCTGCCATCGAACTGGCGTTGAAGGAGAACCCCGACCTCGGGGACGAGACCATCGCCGTCGTCTTTTTCCATGACGCCGGTCTTTCCCGCTCTCAGCAGATGTTTGCCGACCTCAACCGGCACGCCGTCCGCCCGGCACGCTCCATCGGTGTCCTGTATGACCATCGGGACGTCAACGCTCAGATCACCCGAGCCCTCACCGAGCGCTCGTCCATCTTCAAGGGTTTCGTGGAGATGGAGAAGAGCACCCTGTCCGCTCGCTCGCGCAAGCTGTTCACCCTCAGTGCCCTGTATTACGGCAACCAGTCCCTGCTTCAAGGCCTCGAGCTGAAGCAGGACGAGGCAACCCAGCTGGTGCAGTCGTTCTGGGAGGCTATGGATGCGGCGCTGCCGGAGTGGGGAATGGTGCGCAGTAAGCAGCTCTCCGCTCAGGAGATGCGCCGGGACTTCATCCATAGTCACGGTATCGCTCTGCATGCGCTCGGTCGCATCGGCAACTCGCTCCTGCGGGAGTCTGGCAAGACAACCGCATGGAAAAAGCGGCTGACTCCGCTGAAGGACGTGGACTGGTCCCGGGCCAATACCGATTGGGAGGGACGCGCCATCGTCGGCGGCCGCGTCTCCAAAAGCCATCAAAATATGACATTGACCGTCAATTACCTGCGTAAGTATCTGGGCCTGGAGCTGAGCCCGGAAGAGCAGCGTGTAGAAGACGCATACCTGCGAGGCGAGGCATGACCACCATCCCCCTCAACCTCGGGCTCACCCCCGTACGTCGTAAGCCGTTCGACGGACGTTCCCTGGACGAGGTCGTCACCGAGCTGACGGAAGAAATCCGCGAGCTCTACACCGCCGACCAAGTTCCCTGGGTCATCGGTTACAGCGGCGGCAAGGATTCCACCGCCGTCCTGCAACTGGTGTGGATGGCCCTTAAGGGCCTGCCCGCCGATCAGCGCACCAAGACTGTGCATGTCATCAGCACTGACACCCTGGTGGAGAACCCGGTAGTCGCTGCCTGGGTGTCTGCCTCGTTGGGCACCATGCAGGATGCGGCGCAGGCGCAGGACCTGCCAATCGAGCCACACCGGCTTACCCCCGAAATCAAGGACACCTTCTGGGTGAATCTGATCGGCCGGGGCTACCCCGCTCCGCGCCCGAAGTTCCGCTGGTGCACTGAACGTCTGAAGATCAAGCCGTCGAACTCCTTCATCCGCAGTGTGGTCGCCGCCCACGGCGAGGCGATCATGGTGCTGGGCATCCGCAAGGCGGAAAGCCAAGCCCGTGCCCGCGCCATGGAGAAGCACGAGAAGCGCCGCGTCCGCGACCGTCTCTCTCCCAATGCCAACTTGCCCAACTCCCTCGTCTACAGCCCTGTTGAGGACTGGACCAACGACGATGTGTGGGAGTTCCTGATGCAAAAGCCCAATCCCTGGGGCTACAACAATCAGGATCTCCTCACCATGTACCAGGGTGCCTCCGGCGACGGCGAATGCCCGCTCGTCGTCGACTCCAGCACTCCCTCCTGCGGCTCCAGCCGCTTCGGTTGCTGGACCTGCACCCTCGTTGAAGAGGACAAGTCCATGTCCGCCATGATCCAGAATGACGAGGAAAAGGAGTGGATGCTTCCTTTGCTGGAGCTGCGTAACAGGCTTGACGCACCCTTCGGACACTACGAGGAGGGCGACCCCGATCTCCCGCCCGGCCGCAAGGCTCCCTTCCCGCGTCCGGACAAGCCGGCTCGTGACTTCCGCCGGATGAATGGCAAAGTAATGCTGTTCAACGACGGTGCTATCCATGGCCCTTACTTGCAGTCCTACCGAGAGGAGTGGCTGGAGGAACTGCTTAAGGCCCAGACCTGGATCCGTGCTCACGCTCCTGAGCACGTGCAGAACATCGAATTGATCACGCTCGAGGAACTGCACGAGATCCGCCGGATCTGGGTGTTCGACAAGCATGAGGTCGAAGACAGCCTGCCGCGGATCTATCAGGAGACCACCGGGGAAGCCTTCCCTGGCGGCCCACTCGACGAGCAGCTCGTCATGGGCTCCGACGAGATGGACGTCCTCAAGAAGGTTTGCGACGGCGACGATCTGCACTACGACATGGTCCGTGAACTCCTCGCCGTTGAGCGGAAGTACCGCACCATGGCCCGCCGCTCCGGCCTGTTCCAGGCACTGGAACAGGCCGTACAGAAGGGCTATTACGAAGACCGCGAAGACGCCGTGGAATTTGCCACACGTAAGAAAAAGTGGCGCGACGACATCGCCGAGAACCTGACCTTCGACGACGAAAACGAACTCGATGCTCCTGCGTAAGATCACCCTCGAAGAATTCGGGGCCTACCGCGGAAAACAGTCTCTTGATCTCACCCCCAAGAAGAACAAGCCGATCATTCTGATCGGCGGGTTGAACGGGTGCGGCAAGACGACTCTCCTCGATGCCATCCAGTTGGCGCTCTACGGCAACCGTGCCCGCTGCAGTGGCCGCGGCACCAGGGCGTACGAGACGTACCTGCGGGAGAGCATCAACCGCAAGGCGGACCCCAGCCGTGGCTCCGCCATCACTCTTGAGTTCACCGTCATGGTCGGCGGGCAAGAGCAGCACTACCGGGTCGTCCGTAGCTGGCACATCAGCGGCAAGACCCTCAAAGAGTTCCTTAACGTCTACGTCGACGAGACCTACGGCGAACGCGTAAAGGCCCAGCGAGGCGCAGAGCCGGAGGGTAAGTTCAACCGGCTGCTCAGCGAGGGTTGGGCCGACCACGTCGAGTCCCTGCTCCCGCTGGAGATCGCCTCCCTCGCCTTCTTCGACGGCGAGAAGATCGAATCACTGGCCAACCCTGAACGGGCAGCATCCGTCATCGAGTCGGCCGTGCACTCTCTGCTGGGCGTGAGTACCGTCCAGCAGTTGCGCAACGACCTTCTGGCCCTGCAGCGGCGTCAGAAACTCTCCGACGAGGAACAGCACCTCCTGGACAACATCCGCGCTCAGGAAACAGAACGCGATGCGGCGCTGGCCCAGTACGACATCGCCCACCAGGAACTGGCTCAATCCCGCACCGAACTCGGCAAGGCGCAGCGCAAGCTGGACAGCCTAGAGAAGGCGTTCGCAGGCGAGGGCGGCGAGCTGTTCACCCGGCGGGTCGAGCTGGAGAACGACAAGAAGCAGACTGCCTCCCAGCTGGCCCAGATCCGCACCGAGCTCACGCAGCTCGCCGCAGGATCCTTGCCGCTACTGATGACCAAGCCACTCCTGGAGGATGTACGCCGCCAAGCCGAGAGCGAGCAGGAAGCGAAGCAGTCCGCCCAGGTCCTTGAGGTTCTGGAGGAACGCGACCGGTGGCTGCTGGACCTGGTTCCCGATGCCGCTCGCGCCGAGGTCATCAAGCGACTGGAAGGCGATCGCGCCGAGCGCGCTGCCCGGACGCAGCTGCCGGTGGATCTGCACCTGCCGCACGACGTACTCGCCCAGCTCTCCCTCCTCGACGAACTGCTCAAGCGGGATACCGAGCGCGCCGCGCAGCTGCTCGAGCGTGCGACGGAGCTGACTGAGCAACTGGACCAGGTGGACAGGCAACTCGCCGGCGTTCCGGCCCAGGACAAGGTCGAAGCCCTCCAGGTGGCGAGGGATGAGCAGATCGTGGAGGTCGCCCGCCGCGAAGCTGCCCGTGACCGCGCCGTGGCCAAGCTGGAGGATCTCAAGCGGCGCCGTGAGCACGTGACCACGCTGCTGGAGCGTGCGCACAAGGAGTTCGTCCGCACCAAGGTCAAGGCGGAAGAAGTCGAGCGGATCATCAAGTACTCCGAGAAGGCTCGCGAGACTCTTGAGCGTTTCGGCTCCGCGCTTCTCGAGCGGCACATCAGCCGGCTCGAAGTAGCAGTCCTGCAGAGCTTCAAGGTCCTCATGCGCAAGCAGGCTCTCGTGCACGATCTGCGCATCGATACCGACAAGTTCACCCTCACCCTGACGGATGCCGACGGCGAACCCATCGACCCCGCGCGCCTGAGCGCGGGTGAGCGCCAGCTCCTGGCCGTCTCGCTGCTGTGGGGTTTGATGCGGGTTGCCGGTAACCGGCTGCCCAGCGTCATCGACACCCCCCTGGGCCGTCTCGACAGCCGCCACCGCGAGCACCTCGTCGACCGCTACTTCCCCAACGCCAGCGACCAGGTCCTCCTTCTGTCCACCGATGAAGAGATCGACGAGTACCTGCTGGGCCGTCTGCAGAAGTCCGTCGCCCATACCTACACGCTCGTCCACGACGACACCGAGTTCACCACTGCCGTCGTCGAAGGCTACTGGTGGAATGCAGGAGCACAGCATGTCGGTTGACAACGTCCGCCTGTCCCAGCCGGCCAAGGACCGGTTGGTCTACCTCAAGCGCACCACCGGCATCACCCAGTGGAACGTCCTGTGCCGCTGGGCGCTGCTGCTGTCGCTGAAAGACCCCTCCACCCCGCTGGTGAAGGACATCGTCACCGACTCCAACGTCGAGATGAGTTGGAAGACCTTCGCCGGCCAGCACGGCGACCTCTACCTGGCCCTGCTCAAGCAGCGTTGCGTCGCCATAGGCATGGAGCCCACCGACGACAACATCCAGCGCGTCCTGACTGTCCACCTACACCGCGGCATCGGCTACCTCGGCGCCGACAAGAAGATGGCCACGATTGAGGGCATGGTCGGCGCCGTCGTGCTCACCTGACCTGACACATCACCTGCCCGATCCCCCCAGGCCTGAGGGTCCTGGGGGGATCGGCGTATGTGCACCCCTGCACCGGATGGTCTGCAGGGATGCCGCCCTTTTCTTCCTAGGGTCGACGGGCATGCCGTACTCATTCAAACGTGTAAGCCCTGTACAAGACCGCGTCGGACGCAAGCGGTCAAGATGTGATCACTTTGTGAAAGCGATAGGGGTCGGAGGTGGCTGTAGGCGGTCAGGTGCCGTTGTGTCGACCAAGTGTATGGCTGTCGTAACGCTCGAATGCTGCTGTAGCCGACGCTTGTCGGCGCCTGGTCTGAACAGTCGGTGGTCGGCATAAGGGGGTCGGCATCTGTTGTTCCTGCTGGTAGGAGTCTCTGGCAGATGCTTTGCCCTTGCCACCGATGCGCCTAGGTCGGCAGCCCGGGGCGCTGCGTTCGATCACAAACTGATGTCTGGGGCAACCATCCGGGGGTCCCGCGTGTCAGTGTGGTCGTCTACGCTAATTTTTCACAAAAGGCTGCAAGCGCAACCTGCGCCGCGTTCGGGGGAGAGGATCCAGCATCAGTGCAAGTACAGACCGAAGTCTTCAGCGGTTCCCTACCGAGCTGAACGGTTCGCTACATGCGGGTGCATGAAGGGCGCTGGCGTGGGTGTAGCCCAGCTCTCAGGGCGACCAAGCGAGCGAGGGCTTCCTGTGATTGTCCTGACGGTACGCGGGCTACCACAGACCGTTACCCGTTACCGCCTTGTGCGGCCACGGCTCCTACATTGCCGGCGTCGAGGAGACTGAAGACGAGCCGGTAACCAGTGGGAACGATCTTCTGAGTCAGTGAGCCGTGCTCAGTGGCGACGACTCAAAGCAGTCCTTGCCGCTGGCACCACAGCAGGTTCATCGGCACGAACAGGGTGGGAAAGATGTCAGATTCGCTCTCGTTGCTCAAGCCAACGTGGCGCATCGTGCTGCCATGGCTGGATCAGCTGGGGCCTGAGCAATTGCTCGCACTCCAGCGGATGGGAGGGCCGGCACAGTGGTGGCTGCACGAGACGCCGGAAGAGACGAGCGCGCGCCGCCCGTACATGGACGACGTCTTCGACCTGCTCGCGTCGTTCCTGGGTTGGGCTGGCGAGCCCGAGCTGGACGCGCGCCCTTTGCATCTGCTGCTTCCGTCGCTGCCGCAGCAGATGCCGACGGCAGAGCTGGAACTGGAAACGATGGCATTGGACGTCCTGCTGGCTGCAGGCGGCAGGGTACTAGCCGACGTCGCCCTTCTGACACCGTCGAGCATCGCCAGCCTGGCGAAGGTCCGCACCGACACAAAGCGCGACATCCTTGCCGCACTCGTGCGTGCCGCAGCCCTGTTCCCACAGCTGAGCCTGCCTCAGGACGAACCCCCGCACGCGCCCAGTTCACCCGCGCACATCGAGCCGGAGAGCCCCGACCATGCAGTCCAAGGATGGTTCGTTTCTCTAGACGCCCGCCAGCAGGACCTGATCACTCTGCACCTATGTGCACGAGCCCCCATACCAGTCGATGAACTGGCCGTCCGCTACCGCACCATGCGGTCGTGGATGACACGGCTGTTGGAGGAGCTGCCTAAGCAGCTGCAGGATATGGCGCTGACATCCCCCAAGCTGGCATGTGCCTTGCAGCTGTTTGAGACCGCAACGCAGACGCCCGTTACTCGCGCGGACCTGATAGACCACCATCCCTGGCTCGCCGACCGGCTGCCCGGTAGCGAAGTACGGGTGCTTGATCTCCTGCTTGCCCTGCACTGGTCGGGAAGCAGCGATGACAACTGGCTGTTCAGCGGTTCGCTGGCGCATGCCCGCAAGCTGACCCGCAGTGCACTTGGTCTGGTCCCGGGGGAGGTGTTGTCGCTGACCGCAGCTGTGCGGATACTGAAGGAAACGGGGCATCCCCTCAAAACCACCGAGCCGTGGCTTCAGTACTGCGGGCTGCGTGTCATCGGCGGCCAGAGTGTTGAACTTGCGCCTCAACAGCAGTCCTCTGCCGCGTCCCACCAAGAAGAAGTGGCAGATGGCGACTATGAACTGTCGGCACCCCGCCCCGCTGCCCCGCTCAGCGATGCGACTGCAACTGAGCCCGCCTCTTCTCCTCCTTCCTCAACACACACGGATGCCCGTCCTGAGTGGGTGCCGGAGAGAGTGTCACGGCTGGACGAGGTCTTCGAGCAGCTTCGCGTGTATGCCTGCCAGCAGCGCCCAGGGGAACAGCTGACCGACCTGCTGCGGGACAGCGAAGAGCTGCCCGATCCGCTGCGGACCCTGATGGCACGTGCCCTTGCCGCGGTCGCTACCCCCAACGGCTGGCAGCTGCCTGACGAAGCTCCTGTCCCCGATGTCTCCGAGGATTTTGCCGACGGTCCCGGAAACGAGCCCGTCGAACCCGGCGCTGCGCGACGCGTACCGCTCACCGACCGGGCTTTGGCCATACTTGAGGAACTCGGCTATCCCCTGGATTGGCCGCTCCTGGTCGAACGCATGGGCCCGGGCGTGAACGTCCGCTCGCTGAAGGCTCAGCTGTCCAAAGACGACCGGTTCGTGCGCAGTGACGTGAACTCTTGGGCACTCACGCAGTGGGGACTGCGCCCTTACACCAGCATCAAGGAACTGATTGCACAGGAGGTGGACCGGTCAGGCGGTTCAATTCCCACTGATGAACTGGTCGCCATCTTGACTCGCGAGTTCACCATCGCCGCCGCCAGTGTCCGGGTGTCCGCCTCATCGCCTCCCTTTACCGCGCGCGATGGTGTGGTTCGCTGGCTCAGCGATGTCCGCCGCGATCAGAAAAGCGAACAGCCTCTGGCCGGTGGTGCCGGCCCCGATAACGATGGGCCGTCCTCCGAGGACCTGATCAATCTCATGGGACTGTGATGACCCGGCACCCCGACGGGTTGCGTGCAACGGGCCTGCACGCCGACTACCGCAGTGACCGCTGTGACATCGTCCGCGACTTCTACGTCCCTGCTCTCGCGGCGGCGGCCTCCTACGACCGCGCTGTCGGATACTTCAGTGCTTCTGTGCTGGCCGTACTCGGTCAGGGGCTGGACGATTTCGCTGCTCGCGGCGGGACAATGCGCATCATCGCCTCCCCGCAGCTCACCGCCGACGATGTGGAGCAGATCCACGCTGGATACGAACTGCGGGCTGTGCTGGAACAAGCTGCCGTACGGGATCTGGAGCAGGCGGCCCAGGACCCGCGTGCAGCGAGCGGGCTGGGCAAGCTCGGCCTGCTCATCGCTAATGGCCGCCTTGATATCAAGCTCGCCTACATCAATTCCCACAATCGGGTCGGCATTTATCACGAGAAGATCGGCGTCTTTCGTGATGGTCGCGACCTGGTCTCCTTCAAAGGCAGCGCGAACGAGACTATGCCGGGGCTGGTCGGTAACTTCGAATCCATCGAGGTCTTCCGTACCTGGGAGCCCGGGGACCAGAGTCGTGCTGTACGCATAAGTCAAGACTTTGAAGACCTTTGGGAAGACCGGACTGCGCTGCTGCGGGTGATTGACTTCACTGCCGCCGCTCACACGGTGATCCAACGCTGCGCGCGGTCCACCGCACCCGAAGGGGAGCTGCCTGTGTTGGACGGCACCTTGATCACCATGCCTCGCCTGGAAACTTCCGGACGGTTGACGATCCCTGGCGAACTGACTGTACGGGACTACCAGAAACAAGCCGTCGAACGCTGGTTTGGCCAAGGCGGCAGGGGGATCCTGCGCATGGCCACCGGTACGGGTAAAACCTTGACCGCGCTGTCGGCCGCAGCTCAGCTGACCCGCGTGCTGCAAAAACGCGGCGAAGGACTGCTCACTCTCGTCATCGCCCCGTACCAGCACCTGGTCGACCAGTGGTGCAAAGACATCACCTGGTTCGGTGTGCAGCCCATCCGCGCCTACGAATCCACCAGCAGTTGGTACGGCAAAGCCTCTTCGCTCCTGGATGCGCTTGCCCTGGGCAGTGCCCAGGGCGGAGTTCTGGTCACCACCAACGCCACCTTCGCAGCCGGCCCGCTGCAGTCGATCCTGGATCGCTACCGCGGCCGCCTCCTCGTAATCGCGGATGAATGTCACAACCTCGGCGCCAAACGGCTGCGAGAGAAACTTCCCGCATCTGCCGCCTACCGACTGGGGTTGTCGGCCACACCGGAGCGCTGGTTCGATGACCAGGGCACCGCAGCACTGACGGACTACTTCGGTGATGTTGTCTTCGAAATGGGCATCGGCGACGCCATCCGCGCCGGAGCCCTTTGCCGCTACATCTACACACCCGTTCTGGTTGAACTGGACGACGAGGAGGCTTACCTCTATGCGGAGGTAACCGAAAAAATTGCCAAGATCATCGCAGCTGAGGGTATGCCCCATGACACCGATGACGACAGCCCTCTGGGGCAGCTCCTGCGGCGACGCTCCAACATTCTCGGGCACACTCGTGCCAAGCTGCCTGCCCTGCACCGCGAAATCATGGCTCGTCGCAATGACTGGTATCAGCTGCTGTATTGCGCCGAGGGCCGTCACCCCCTGTCCTATGAGGGTGGTGATCCGGCCGAGCCGACCCAGCTGCAGCAGGCCCTGGCCTTGGTGGGCACGCAGTTGCGCATGCCGGCGGCCCCGTACACCGCCGAAACTAAACGCCCTGAACGCCAGCACCTGCTGCGCCAGTTCGCTACCGGAACGCAGCTTCAGGTCTTGCTGTCGATGAAGTGTCTCGATGAAGGAGTGGACGTGCCGGCCGCACGCACGGCCTACCTCCTTGCCAGCTCCTCCAACCCGCGGCAGTTCATTCAGCGCCGCGGCCGCGTCCTGCGCAAGGCGCCGGGAAAGGAACGCGCGGACATCGTCGATTTCATCGTGGTTCCTCCCAGCACCGCCAGTGATCTGCAGCACGAGACCGAGCGCCGCATGGTGGCCCGTGAGCTGGCGCGAGTGACGGAGTTCGCCCGGCTTGCCGACAATGAGGCACACACTCTCGACGTCCTGCGCCCCCTGCGTCTGCGCTACGGGCTCATGGACACCTGACAGTACGTGCAAGACCGACGGACAACCCTACATGTGGAGAAAGAGCATGGGGACTACGGAAAGCCTGAAAGACATCATGGACGGCCTGTCGCCGGAAGCCAGGAAGCTCGTGGCGAAAGTATGGCAACTTGAGCGTGAGCACCTGCATGTGAAGAACCCGACCCTGCTCACGGACGAGATTGTCCGCGCCGCCAAGGAGCTGGCCAAGTGAAACTGCTCAAGCTCACGCTGGAAAATTTCCGTGTTTTCTACGGAACTCAGCAAATTGATCTGGATGTCACTCCGGAGAAGCCGGCCATCCTCATCTTCGGCATGAACGGTGCGGGCAAGACTACCTTGCTGAACGCGTTCACGTGGGCGCTGTACGGTGCTTTCTCTGACGATGTCGAGCACCAGGAACGCGTGATCAACGACCATGCGTGGATGCAGACTCCCTTCGGTGGGGTGGTCAGCGCCTCGGTAAAGGTTGAGTTCGAGCACGAGGGACTGTTGTTCACCGTGCTGCGGACGGTCACGGCAACCAAGAACACCGAAGAGCAGGTCGCGTCGGCGGCGAAGCTCATCGTCACCGAATCCGAGCACGGAGTCAGCACCACCGTCACCAATGGCCAGGACCGCATACAGAAAATCCTCCCTGAAGGTTTGCGGCAGTTCTTCTTCTTCAACGGTGAGCGCATGGAGCGTATGTTCACCGGAGACCGTACGGACGAGGTCAAGCAGGCGATCAAGACCCTGATGGGGCTTGAAGAGATTGAGCGGGCCATCGCCACCCACCTGCCGAATGCTTCACGAAAGCTCAGTCGGCAGATCGGCAGCAACGGCGATGGACGCCTGCAGGCGCTGATGGCTGAACAAGAACGGCTGGACCAGCGTAAGCTTGATGTCCACAAAAAGTTGTTGGAGCTCTCTGAGACTGCCGGCGGCTACGAACGTGAAGTGGAGGCGGCCAACCAGGCACTCCTTGCCAACGGCAAAGCGGCGCCACTGCAACGCCAGCGTGCCAAGCTGAAGGTGCGCTTGGATGAGCTAGTGGCCAAGAGGGTTGAACGCCAGGAGAAGAAGCGCGAGCTGCTTGCCAGGAGCAGCTTCCTTGCCTTCACCAGCGGCATCGATACCCAGGTCTTGGATCTCGCCGAAGGGATGCGTAAGCGTCGGGAGCTGCCTGCGGGTATCCAGCGCGACTACATCGACGGCCTCCTCGATGACGGACTGTGTATGTGTGGGCGCGACCTGCCCGAAGGATCTCAAGCGCGGATGGCACTGGAGGAACGCCGATACAACGCCGGACTTGCCGACGTCGAGACCCGCTGGATGTATTTGCGTGGCAAGGCAGCCGACCTGACTTTGGCGCGGGCGGACCTCCTGGCAAAACTGCGGGAGTGCGTCTCCGACATCGAAGAAATTGAGTCTTCGATCCGGCAGATCGACGCAGAAGAGAGCGACATCGCCCGCGAGCTGAAGGGCGTCAATGTGATGGACGTCCAGCGTCTGGAGGAGCGGCGCAAGGAGTTCGATCGCAAGCGCCTGGACGCCCTGCAGCAGCATCGTGAGGCACAGTCCCAGCTGGCTGAGCTGGACGAGCAGATTGAGAAGGTCAAGCGTCAGTTCCACTCCGCACGGGTGCAGGACGAGGAGTCCAAGCGCATCCAGCGGCAAGTGACCCTGGTTGACGAGGTTCTCACCGCCTTTCAACGGATTCTGGCGGTCAAGACTGAGGAGGTCCGCCAGCAGCTCGACCAGAAGGTCAAGAGCGTCTTCGGGCGGATTTGCATCAAGCCTTTCACCCCCCACCTCACTCCCGCCTTCGCGTTGGAGTTGGTCAACCACTCGGCCGGTGTCGCCGCTGCCCGCAGCACCGGCGAGAACCAGATCCTGGGCCTGTCATTCGTCGGCGCCGTCTCTGAACTGGCCAAGGAGACGCACGACCGCAAGCAGAAGACACCCGACGCAGTCCTGGGAGGCGGAGGAGTGTATCCGGTCGTCATGGATGCTCCGTTCGGAAACCTCGATGTCGCCTACCAGAACGACATTGCCGAATCCCTTCCCAAGCTCACCTCTCAGATCGTCACCCTGCTGTCGAAGTCGCAGTCCCGCGGCATGGTGCTTGACCATCTTGGAGGCGCGGCATCCCGCATGTATGTACTGCGTTCTTACATCACGAACACCGACGCCGACGAAGACACCATCAGTATCGATGGCCGCGACTACCCCTACGTCTCCCACGGCGACTTCAACCACACCGTCCTGGAAGAGGTGACCATCTGATGGCCGTCGAGATCCGCTTTCGCCGCCCGGCCGAACACGAAGAGCTGTTGTCTCTCCTCACGGGTAAGGATGGCCCTTTCCGCGCCAATTACGAGGCACTGCTGTTCGCCGCCTCCCTGGGCCATCGAAAGGAACGACGTGTTCCGTTTGAGAAGTCCGGGGAGGGGATCCGCTACGCACTGGTGGAGAACCGTGAATACGGCGACGTGCTCATCGACCTGATCGCGGCGGCCGAAGTGCCCGAGGACGCAAAGATCCTCGCTGATGACCGGCTTGCCGAGCGGTTGAGGATTTTCGAGGAGTACGCCAATGGCGGCCTGCACTGCCTCCAGGCAGAGATCAACACCCGGGGCAGCAGGGACCTTGTCGCCATCGTCAGCTCGCTCGTGCTCGATGCGCTCACCCCCACCGCGGACACCACCGACGACCCCGTCAAGGACATGCTGGACGCCTTGGAGTGGTAACCCAACGCACCGGTCGGTCACAACGCTGGCCGGTGCGTTCTCCCACTGGAGGACCTCCTGCGCCGCCTCGCACCGCGCCAGGCACTCCACCTCAGCAGGCGGTAACTCCCGCTGTCCGACCATCGAACGCACGAGATGCGGGACCACACGTGACTGGCTTGATCGAATCCACGCCGCCCTGGCACCACGTCCTCGCCGATCTGCTACCGGCTCTCCGCTTCGGCGATCCGCACCAATTGGGTCCCGTACTGAACGACGTTCGCCTACCAGACACTTGGTGGGTCCGCACACCGCTGTGCGACGTCATCGCCACCACCAGTGCAGCAGAGGTAGCCCAGCATGCCGCACGTGCACTCTCAGTCCACTGGCCGCACCTGAGGCTTGGTACGGCCTTGCCTCAGTTGTGTTTCTGCCCTGAAGGCCAGCAGGCGGACCTCACCAGCACCATCGCCCACACCGTTGGCGAGGAGACACTCCCGCAGCTCGTCCTCCCCCTGCTCCGCCCCTTCCTCACCGGCGGACGCGACTTGAAGCAACCCGCCGCCGACACTGAAACCGCCGAACTCAGCACGGACGTCGCTGCTCTCACCGCCCTGCTGGCCCGTTTGCTGCCAGCCGACGCACCGGCAGCCGTCCACGCGGCCGCAGCCACATTGTGCGCATGGACTCAGCAGTCAGGGCACGACAGTGATACCTCCCGCCCTGTAGGCCGGCCCGTTGCCGTGAGGCCGCCCGCACCTGCCAGTACCACGGTGCGCGCTCTGGCCGTACAACCGCTCGATGCACTCGCTCCCCTCATTGACAGCTGGAGCGAACGGCATCTGGCCATCGCGGCCGGACGCACCCTCGGCCAGAACCGAACCTCTCTGGAAAACCTCGGCGAGCAGTTTGGAGTCAGCCGCGAACGAGCACGACAGATCCAGGTTGAGCTTGAGAAGAATCTTCATCAATGGCTGCACTCCGACGACGGTCAGCCGTTCCTCAGTCACCTCCTTGCGGTCCAGGACCACCTCGGACCGGTGGCCACCGAGGAAGCCTTGCGCCTGCTGCACCCTGAGCACGAGCAGACCGTTGTCGCTCTTGCCCTCCCTTTGTGGCAAGTCATTGCCGCACTGTTGCCCGATCGCACTTGGACTAGCGGATGGCTGGTGCAAGGCGAACTTGATCAGCGTTTGGAGCACACACGCATTGAGCTCACCAAACGCTGCACATCCTCGGCGCCCGCCTGGCCGGACATCGTAAGTCTGCTGGTCCAGCACGGCATTCGTGACACCGATGCCGACGCTTGGCTGCAGACGGTCAAGGGCTTTCGCGTCCTTGACGGGCATCTACTGCCCTGGGGCCGCTCGATCAGTGATCGGGCCGAAGCCGTCCTGACGCTGGTGGGCCACCCCCTGTCGATGGAAGAGCTCTACAGTCGCCTGGACGACACCACCGCCCTGGCCAGTCTGCGCAACCAGATCCAAACCGACGAACGCTTCATACGACGTGACCGCGACCTGTACGGACTGCGCCGATGGGGCGGCACCGAGTACCTCGGCATTCGGGAAATGATCAATCGAGAGCTTGAGCATGCCGGGGGAGCGGCTCCGATCGAGGACATCGTCAGCGCGCTCTGCTCGCAGTTCGACGTATCGGAGAGGTCCGTCCGCGCCTACCTCGCAGCCCCGGAATATGACCGCTTCCAGCGCGGCTGGGTCCGCCTGAGCACCCTCGAAGCCTCCGCACTCGCCGACTATCAGCCTCGACGTGACGTCGCACAGACCCGGCGCTGTTTCCAGACCAGCCACGGTACTTGGTGTTACAGGCTCGACGTCAACGGCGAGCACCTGCGGGGCTCCGGCTTCACCATCCCCACCGGCTTCGCCGCGTACCTCGGCCTTACTCCTGGAAGCCGGCTGGAGCTGTTCCACGATGTCGGCACCACCCAGTTGGTCTGGCGTAATCAGCCGACCTGTGGCTCTCTGCGTACCCTGCTCGAGCACATACAGGCCGACGAGGGAGACCATGTGTTTCTCGCAGCCAAGGACGGGCATCTCAAGGCGCTACGCCTGGCGGAGAAGGACGAACGCGACCTCACCGATACGCAGCAAGCCCTGCGCCTGATGGCCCTGTCCGGTCAGGTCCCAGATAAGGACATGCCGGCGGTGGTGGGGCGGCGCATCGGTCTGAATGACGCCACGACGATGGATGACGTCCTCGCACACCTGCGCACACGAGGCGACAAGGACATTCTCGAACTGCTCAGCCCGCAATACTTCACCGCGCTCGACATCCCTGGTCCTCCCGCCACGGCGCCCGATGCATCCAACGAGCCCATCCCGGGATCCGGCAGCACCGCAGCCGAGCAGGCCCCGCAACCCACCAGCGAACCTACCGAGGACGTGCTGTCCTCTCCCACTGCACGAGATGCCGCCTGGGACGAAGAGATCATTCCTCTGCTGGACCCAGACAGTGAAGCCGATCTGATCGATGTAGCCCGGGCGGTCGCCGACCGCGGCAAGACCGCCCCGATCTTCGGCTACGAACTCGGTGACGGCGGCTGGCAAGCCGACTTCGCCTGGGCCCAAGACACGGTCAGAGTTGCAGTCGTCGCCTCACTCAACGCCGACCCCAGCCCGGAAACCGAACGCCGCGACAGCGCCTACCAAGCCGCCGGCTGGACCATCCACACTGCTGCCGACTGGCTCACCCACCTCGAAGAGCTGGTCGCCAGGCTCCCCGACGCTGCGGCTGACAACTGACCTCGGCGCCCCCAGACCGTATTTCTCCCACTCCCGGAAGACGCCCGCTGATGACTGTCCGCCTCAGCCTGTACCAGAAAGCCGAACAGGAGCTGTATAAGCTCGACCGCTCGGTGAAGGCCAAGTTCTACGACTTCTCCCACCGCTTCAGGCAGAACCCGCACAGCAACGGCCTGCAGCTCAAAGCCCTCAAGGGCGACTCTCAGATCTTCTCCGCACGGATTGATGACTCTTACCGCGCGCTGCTCACTCGCACCGGAACCGACAAGCGCGGTGACGAAGACTGGCTGATCATCGCGGTCAGGCACCGGCGGGACGTCTACGAGCAACTCTCGGTTGCCATCAACCGGGTCTCCGGGGAGCTCGAGTTCGTAGACCTTTCGGTCGTCGGCGAAAGTGCCTTGCGCCGTGCGGGTATCCAACTCGTCCCTGCCGAGCCGGATGCCACCAATGTCACGGAGACCACTTCTACTGCGTCCTCCGAGCCGGAAGCTCCTAGCATGCAGGAGCCGGCTTCCTCCGCGCCACCCCTGCTAGCCGCCCATTCCCCCCAGCTTCTACGTGACCTCGGCGTCGCCGAACCCCTTATCGACGTCGCCTTGACGCTCACCGACACCGCCGACCTCGACCGCCTGGTCGCCGGAGCGCCTCTCCTGTCCCAGGACATCCTCTATGGCCTCGCCGCAGGGATGAGCCCGGACGAAGTACGTGCCGAGATCACCGACGCGGTGGCCTCCTCGGGACATATCGACCTCGCCGACTTCGGCGCGGCTCTTGCCCGCACCACCGTCACCACCGTTGACGACGCCCTACAGAAGGTCCTGGAAGCGGGGGATTTCCAGGCATGGAAAGTCTTCCTCCACCCCACCCAGGCGCGCCTGGTCAACTACGACTACAACGGCCCTGCTCGGGTCTCCGGTGGTCCCGGCACGGGTAAGACCATCGTCGCCCTGCACCGCATCCACCACCTCCTGCGGCAGCTCAAGCCTGGCCGGGACAAGCCCATCCTGCTGACCACTTTCACCAAGAATCTCGCGGCCGACTTGCACGCTCGCCTCAGCGACCTCATTGGCGATCCCGCCCTGCTGGCCCGCGTTGAGATCACCCACATCGACGAGCTCGCCTACAAAGTCATCACCGAGAACGCACTCAGCGGCCGCACCAAGCGTCGCACCGATGACCGTACGGCCCTCAACGAGCTACGCACCGTTATCAAAGAGCTGGGGCAGGAGGGCTCCTTCGAGCCGGAGTTTCTCCTAGAGGAGTGGGAGCAGGTCATTCTCGGCCAGTCCGTCACCAGTCGATCTGCCTATTTCCAGACCCGCCGAGCTGGCCGCGGGCGCCCACTCACCCGTCCGGAGCGTGCCACGGTCTGGACCATTCTCGACCGTTTTACCACCAGCCTCGACAGCAAGGGCATCGAGACCTGGGGCCAAGCCGCCGAGCGCGCGGCCCGCTATGAGATGGAACGTGCCGCCCGTATCCAAGCCCGCCAGTCATATAAGGAACAGGTTGGCGGCCGCGACCTCATCCATCGCGACGCCGATGCATCCCTGCATGACCTCAGGTACCGCTACCGGCATGTCGTCGTTGACGAGGCGCAAGACCTGCGCGCTGCGCACTGGAAGATGCTCAGAGCGATGGTCGCCCCCGGCGACAACGACATGTTCATCGCTGGCGACACCCACCAGCGTGTCTACGACAACCACGTCTCCCTCGGCTCCCTCGGTATCAATGTCCGAGGCCGCTCCGCCCGCCTGTCCCTGAGCTACCGAACCACCAAGGAGATCCTCGCCCAGGCTCTGTCGGTGATGTCCGGTGAGACCTACGACGACCTCGACGAAGGCACCGACACTCTCGCGGGCTACCGCTCCGTCCTACACGGCCCCGTCCCCGACCTACACGGCTACACCACCTGGGAGGACGAACTCGATGGCCTCGCTGCCACGTTGCGCACCTGGCGCGACGAACTTGCCGCTCATGACAACGGCAGCGGACGCGACCCCCGCGGCCTGATCGCCGTAGCCGTCCCTGACCGCGACAAAGTCAGCCAGGTCATCTACCACCTTGTCACCAAAGCCGGCCTGGACTACGCACAGCTGACCTCCGACGGCCCCCGCGGCGACGGCACCATCCACGTCGGCACCATGCCCCGCTTCAAGGGCCTGGAGTACCAGCGTCTGGCCATTGTCGGCGCCAACGACCGTCTCGTGCCTAGGATGGAGGCCATCGAGCGCTACCGCACCGAAGATCCCGCCCGTTACCGACGGGAGCTGCGTAAGGCCCGCTCGATGCTCTTCGTCGCCGCCACCCGGGCCCGCGACGCCCTCACCATCACCTGGCACGGTGATCCCAGCCCGTTCTTGGCCAGGACAGCTACTGAACTTCGTTCGTCCTGAACATCAGGTGACGTTGATGGTGTGCGTGGCGGCTTCCGTGTGGCTAATTTGGTTGGTTTTGTGGCGGAGTGTGAGGTTCCCCCGTTGCTCGGGAGGGGCTGATCAGCTGGTCAGAACGGGTTGGCGGGGTTTCAGGTTCGCTCGTTCGGTCGCTGCCTGCTCGGCGTAGTGCTGCTCTTCGAACTCGACGGGGCTGAGGTAGCCGAGGCGCTTCTGGATGCGCCGGCTGTTGTAAAACCCGTCGATGTACTCGAAGAGCGCGAGGTTCGCCTCGGCCCGGGTGGCGAAGGCGCGTCCACGCAGGCCCTCGGTCTTGATGAGCATCCAGAGGTTCTCCGCGAGGGCGTTGACGCTCCTATAGTTGTCGACTCGCCGCGGAGGCCACCCGCGGGGCGGGTTGGAGCAGGTGGTAGACCTCGCGGATGACGTAGCGCTTGAGGCATCGGATGATCTCCCGTTTCGTCTTGCCCTCGGCGGTGCGGCGGGCGACGTAGTCGATCGTGGGCTGGTGGAAACGCATCCGGACGATGACGGTTCGGTAGACCGTGGCGTTCAGCTGGCGGTGGCCGCCGTGGTTGATGCGATGCCTGCCGCCGGTCATGCCTGAGCCGGTGGGCACGGGAGCGATGCCCGCGAGCTTGGCGAGAGCGGCCTCGGACTTGATCCGTTCGGGGTTGTCGCCGGTCACGACGAGGATCTCCGCGGCCGTGTCCACGCCGATGCCGAACGGCTCGAGCAGCTGCGGGGCGACCCGCTGGACCAGGTTGCCGATCATCTTCGTCAGTTCCTTGGCCTCAGCGTCCAGGTACTGCCATCGCTTGGCGAGCGTCCGCAGGGTGTGGCGAAGTGCGTCCTCGGGTCCTTCCAGACGGCGAGGACGCAGAGCCGCGAGCTGCCGGGCCAGGCTGATCTGGGTCTTGCCGGCAGTCTCCCGGCGCAGGGCGTCCGGGGCGTGGACGAGTAGCGCCTTCATCGTGACCATCGCTGCCGCACGCTGTTCAACGGCCTGGTCATGGGCGATCTTGAGTTGGCGGATCATCTCGGCCTCGCCGTCGGCGGTCTTCGGCGTGGCGGTCGCGAACCCGGCCAGCACTGCGCGGGCAGCGTTCTCGGCGTCCAGGGTGTCGGACTTTCCGTTCATGCGCCGCAGCCGGCGGTCCGGGCGTCCGGCCTCGACCGCCTTGTGGCCGGCCCTGCGCAGGAACGAGGTCAGCGTGGCGCCGTAGGAGCCGGTGCCCTCGATCCCGAAGGCCAGAACCTTACCGAACGAGGTTGCCCAGTCCGCCAGTTGCTGGAAGCCGCCAGTGTCGGTAGAAACCGTCAAGGTGGCCAGGATCCCGCCGATCGTGTCCATCACTGCTGCGACGTGCACGTGCTTGTGCGTGTCGACGCCGATCACGACATGCCCGGACCTGGGCTGCTCGTTGTGGTGCACGGTTGGTCCTTCCGGTCGCTAACGTGGGTGTTCACGCTGTCGCCGGTCGGACGGACAGGACTGTCACGGGGACGCTTTGGTGAGTCGGCTCCAGGCTCCTATCAGGTCACGTCCGTCCGGCGGCAGCGCTTGCTGCGTGCCCGGCCGGACGGTCGACAGATCAACGCCAGGACACTCACGGGGTCAGTCATAAGCAAGAGTCAGACCGCCTCAGCCGGGACTACCCGATCCTTGCGGGATTCGGTGCGAGAAGACTGACAGTCGTACGAGTCCCCGACGGAGCCCATGGATGCCTCAATTCCTGCTCTCGTCAAGCGTGTTGTCAGCTTCACAAATGTGTACTGGCAGCCGTGGCCCGCATGATGGATCAACTGCCCGGGTTCGACCTCGCGGGACGCGAGAGCGTACTCGAGAGTGGCAAGCACGAGGTCGGCGTCCGCGTGAGCGGCAGTCTCCCAGGCCACCACCCGGCGGGAGAACGCGTCTCCGATCGCCGACAGCCACAAGGGTCCCTCACCGGTAGGGATCATGGTGAGGTCGGTGACCCACAGCCGGTTCGGTCTGTCGGCGGTGAAGTCGCGTCTGACCAGGTCGGGGGCGAGGTCGGCGTCCCGGTCGCGGCGGGTGAAGCCCTTACCCGTCCGGCGGGGGCTGATCCCGGCGAGGCCGGCTCCGCGCATGAGCCGTTCGACTCGTTTACGGCCGACGTGGACGCCTTCCCTTTTCAGGACGGCATGCACGCGAGGTGAGCCGTAGATTCCGCCGGAGTCGGTGTGGATCTGCCGGATCTGCCCGGTCAGCTCGGTGTCCCGGCGGCGCCGTTCGCACGGCTCCTTCTTCGCCTGGCGCCAGCGGTAGTATGTGGAGGAAGGGATGTGCAGTTCCCGGAGAGTGGGCTCGACCTCCAGGTGAGGGTGCTCGTCGAAGAGCGCCGTCACCCGGGCCGGGTCGGGTCGAGCTGTGCCGCGAAAAAAGCCGAGGCCGTCCGCAGGATCTCGTTCGATCGCTTGAGCTGGGTGTTCTCCTTGCGCAGCTCGGCCAGCTCGGCCAGCTCGGCCAGCTCGGCGCGTTCGTTGCTGGTGAGCAGATCGTCGCGTTCGCTGGCGTCGGCCTCGGCCTGGCGGATCCAGCCGCGCAGGGCCTCGTGATGGACACCAATCTCCTCGGCCATGCGGCGGATCACGGGCTTCGGCTCCGCGGCGCGGTACATCCGCACCGCACGCTCACGCAACTCCAGCGGGTACTTCCTCGGGGCAGGCATCAACAGGGCTCCTCTCTGTGAGTCCCATCTGACCTACTGTCACCACTTCCCGCATCTCGGGGGAACCTCACCTACACCCAGTTGCGGCTTGCCCGGCCTCTGGCAGCCGACCGGCGCCGGCCCTGGGAGAAACCCAGCCCACCGGACAGGCTCACCCCTGCCCGCGTCCGCCGGGACTTCCGGCACATTCGTCCAGCGACCGCCTGCCCGGCCCAGGCACCGAAACCCTCCCGGCCCGGCCCCGGACGACCACACCAAGCCGCAAGAACACCCGGCCCACACCCCGCCACGACGTGCACACACCGCGCAAAACCTAGCCGCCGCGACAACAAATAACGAAGTCGACGACCCCACGGCCCCGCCGCACAGGTTAAAGATCAAGTTAGGGACTGACCTGCAGCCGCCGTGACACCTCCATGATCGAGTGCCCCTCGGCGCACTCCAGCACGATCCCTGAACGTTGGGCCAGAGCCTGGGCCGTCGAGCGACGATGCACCCAACCCTCCAGCACGGCCCGCTGGGCATCGGTCAACGACAACGGCGGAATCTTCGGACCCGGACGACTCGTACCCAACCAACGACGAATCTCCGACTCAGGTCACTAGCTGTGGTCGTATGCATCCATCCCTGGGTTGCAGTGCCGTGCAGACGAATCTGGGGCCAACTGCCCAGGTCGACGCGTCGGCTAGGGCGACACGCCGACAAGCTGGATCTATCTGACTACAGATGGGGGAACCCTTCATGGCAGGGACTTGAGGCCTGTACCCTCACTCGTGCGAAGACAGCGTGAGGTGAGGGATAAGAATGACGGTCGATGAATTCCGCTATCCGACTTATGTGTTGCAGGAGGAGGAAGGCAGCAAGAAGCTGCTTTTGTTCTCAGCGAACGCAGTTGAGGTCGATCGTTGGGTTGGAGTGCCGCAGAAGCGGCGCCTTGCCGGAGAGGAGACCGTCGGCTGGCAGAGGGAAGAGAACCCAGGTCGTCTAAAGGAGCTGGCGAAATTCTTCAGCGACGATCGAAACGTAATTCAGAACCCACTCCTTTGCGCTCTTCAAGACGCAGAGGCAGTCACATTTCAACCTCTTGCAGGACACCCTAATTTTGGCGAGCTCGTTGTCCGTATAGAGTCGCTCAAAGGTGCGTCCTTGCTTGAGTCGCTTGAGCGTCTTTGTCTCCAGCTTGAGGAACGAGTCCCCTCGCTTCGCGCGCACAGTATCGACCCAGTTAGGCGTCGAGCGGTAATTGAAAAAGCACGCGCAGTTCACTCCTGGGACAAAGACTGGGCAGAGGAGGAACTGTCTGATGATGACATCGAAGAAGATGAGTCACAGTCTGAAGAACGGAATGGCGAAGAATCGATCGATTTTGCCTCTGCACTCCTGGCTGAAGAGACGCAGATAGTCGACTTCTATCAAGAACTCAAGATTCGCGCTGAAATCCTCCGAACCGTACCCGAGAGCGAGCGCCCACGAGAGTTCGTAGGGTTTTCGGCAGAGGCAATGCAAAGCTACCTCCGCCCTGTGGTACTTGTGGATGGACAGCACCGACTCCATGGAGCTGTCAAAGCGGCACAGCTCAAGCTCGATAGTGAACAAGGTCAAGAGCTACTGGCAGAGATGGTCGACGAAGGCCTTAAAGCAGATACCGCTCGCGACAATGTGCTGAAATCGTTCGCTAGGCAACTTCCTATCTCTCTGCTTCTTGACGACAGCCCCTCTGAGCACGTATTCCAGTTTGTGGTTGTCAACCAAAAGGCAACTCCTATGCCGTCCGCCTTGCTCGGCACAATTGTCTCCACGTCACTCTCTCGCGAAGAACTGGAGCCCGTTGCAGATCGGCTTCGAAAAGCAGCGATCCCTCTGGATGACTCCCAGGCAGTCGCTTTCATGACTCGCTCGCCCGAAAGTCCGTTCAAGAACCTTGTGCAGACTGGAATGACGGGCGACCAGAATCGCCTCCTTCCTTGGACAGTACTCAAGAGCCTGACTACCATCTTCCGCGAGCTGAAGGGCGGCAAAATCTTCGGTTCTAGCCTTGATTATGCCGATCTCTGGAGGCGTGAGCTTCTGGCGGAGTCGGACTTGGTTGAAGACGCAGCTACTGGAGACGAGAAGTTCAAGCTTTGGAATTCCACTGACGGACCATGGCGCGGCGTTGCCCTTAGATTTTTTTGGGAAATTCGAGAGCGTTTCGGAAATGACGACCCGGGTGCTAGTAATGCTTGGGGAAACACAGACTCGAACCTATATAACAAGATTTCTCTCACGATCCTCTCGGCGGACTATTTCCAGTTTCTAACCGATCGTCGACTTAGTATAAATTCCAATGATGATGTCAAATTCACAATGGATGAGTGGTTGAAAGGTGTGAACACGCAGTATTTTGCACGCGAGTGGAAAGTTGGCCTGAAAAAGGACCAGAAGGCAGTCCGTGAAAAGTGGGCCAAGACTTGGGTCGAGTATCGGAAGAATCCGCTGCGACTCCCTGCCCCGGAGAAATTTAAGCCCTGACGCAAATGGACACTCTTGGGCTAGGATCGTGGATTGAGTCGGCACAATCTGCGCTGCGATCGAATTGGGATACTCAGGGTCTACGCGATTTCGCGGCCCGTGAGACTCCACACACGGTACTGGGGCCACTCGGTTGGCTTTTGAAGGCGGATATCAATGCCACTTGGGCTCGTTGGTTCATCGATGGGTTCGCTGATAGTGCGAAATATGAAATAAATGGGGATCTGAGCTACGCTCATCTTTACGAGGAAATAAAGGATAACCTTGCAAGTGAGATCAGCGATACACCTGATGACGAGGTTCGAGAGCTCGCGCGCAGGATAGCTAAAGCCGCGTGGCAAGAAATTTTGTTCCGAAGAGTGATACGGCGAGATGGCCTGTCTGCTGAAGAGAAAGAGGAACTTTGGTTCAGTAATGAGCCAACTCCGCGATGCTATCTCTGCGGTTATGCGTTCTCAGATCTGGCTAAGAAAAAATTTTTGGGACGGGCTGCAAAGGGTCTTAAAATTTCTCCGTCGTTGGTCGTAGATTTTGTTAGACCGAGAGGGCGGGTTTCGGCCGATCTTTTGCCTGAGGTTGACCACGTGCGCCCCGTGGCGGCAGGCGGAGCGGCGTCGGTTGAGAATATGCGGCTGGCTTGCGGATGGTGCAATCGCTACAAGTCGTCCCACGGGCAGCTCTACGATGTACCCTCCAAATACACCGCTCGACTCAGACATCCAGTGCTTGGTGAAGTTAGCGTTCCGCAACCCCTCTGGATTATCAGAGTCGTTGGGCTTAGAGGCCGCTGCGAGCACCGTGAAGGGTGCGATGCTCAAGTGGAGAACGCGGAACTTTTCGTTGCTCCTAGGCGGCCCTCCGGTGCCTTGGCCCCCAGTAACTGTGCGGCATACTGCTCCGAGCACGATCCCTGGCGAGACGTTCGGTTCGTAGGCACTCGCCTCCTCGGTGCTACCTGATACCGCATCAAGAGGTCTGCGCTGAGGTAGAAGGTGCTCCTGGTCCAGCCGCAATGCCCGCAAGACGCAGGCAAGTACCAGGCCAACACCGACGCCCCGCACCCCGCTGCTCCGGTGGTCGGCCGGAGCAGCAGGCGCCAACTCCATTTCTGTGAAGGTGGGATCCCACCAGTGCGAGCGTAAGAGCTCGTAACACGATCTTGTTGAGATGCCCTGGTAGGGCGTGACTGGTCAGACGATTCGGCCGTTCGTGATGGTGTGAGTACTCGGCCGTGGATCGTGGACGACGACTTGTGGGCGCTGATCGAGCCGTTACTGCCGCCGTGGCCCGAGCGGTCGCCAGGGCCACGGCCGGTGGACGACCGGCTGTGCCTGCAGGGCATCTTGTACGTGCTCTACAACGATGTGGCCTGGCAACTGCTGCCGCTGGAGCTGGGGTTCGGCTCCGGACAGACCTGCTGGCGCCGCCTGGAGAGGTGGCAGCAAGCCGGTGTCTTCGACCGACTGCACCGCATCCTGCTCGCCGAACTGAACGCGGCCGGGGAACTCGACTGGTCACGGGCCTGCGTGGACGGCTCCCACATCCGCGCGAAAAAGGGGGTGCCGACACCGGTCCGTCACCGGTCGACCGGCGCAAGCCGGGCAGCAAACACCACCTGATCTGCGACGGACGCGGCACCCCGCTCAAGGTCATCACCACCGCGGCCAACGTCAACGACGTCACCCAGACACTCGCCCTGGTCGACGGCATCCCGCCCGTCGCCGGCCGCCCCGGCCGTCCTCGCAAGCGTCCCGAGGCCCTGCTCGGCGACAAGGGATACGACTCTAACCCCAACCGCGACCAGCTCCGCAAGCGCCGGATCCTGCCCGTCATCTCCCGCAAGGGAGCCCCGAACATCAAGGGCATGGGCAAGCTCCGCTACGTCGTCGAGCAGACCTTCGCCCTGCTCCACCACTTCAAGCGCCTCGCCGTCCGCTGGGAACGCCGCACCGAACTCCACGACGCCTTCCTGTCCATGGCCTGCAGCCTTATCTGCTGGAGGCGACTGAGGAAGCACCGGTCATGATCGTGTCACGAGCTGTTGGCTACAACTCACACCACTCACCCAGAGGGCCGGCCGCCCACGTCCGGGTGAAGTTGTGCAGTAGGTCCCACGCCCGATCGACATCTAGGACAAAGTCGCCCGTGAACGCGGCGAGGTCATCCATGATCGGGACTTCGACCTTGGCACCGGAGAGCACGGTGCCGTCTCCTGCGAGCAGAGACATCCGCTCGGTGTCACTCATCAGGTGGACGACCGCGTGATCATCTCGGAAGGCCAAGATCAGTCTCGGGAACTCCCTGTCCGGCGACCGAACTTCGACGTACCCCTGGCCAAGAGAACGCAGGTTGTTGAAGCGGTCTGACAGATCCTTCACCTCTGAACGCTTCTCGACCGGATGGAACAGGCCCGATTCCGGTGACATTGCCGCCCATACCACGCTCATCCGAGCCCTCTTCCTCACACAGGTCATCTCCCACGATCCAGGACAACGCCCCCGCGCTCCACCACGACACAACTACTGGGACTGGATCGCATGATCGTGTTACGAGCTCTTAAGGGTGCAGTATCTGACAAAGCGGAACAAGCTCACAATCCACCCAATCTCTATTGCAACGGCCCGACCTATACAGCCATATGATTACCGGCCTTTGAATCAGCCTTGAGAGACACTCAGAACTCCGGCCTTCAGGAGACCTGTCGAGCCATGAGCGCTGGGATCATGGTGATCTTCTCCGTGGTGAGGGCTGACCAATCGATTCCGGACGGCCGGTGGGGGTTCGGGCAGGTGATGGTTTCCTCGGGGGTCACGATCAGGTCGACGTCGACGTCGTGTTCGGTGGTGGGGATCGGGGTTTCGGTCACCTGGAGTGGGTGGACGGTGGTGATGACGACGGTCTCCGGTGTCACCAGGCCGGCTTCGGTGAGCAGGGCGAACTCGATGTCGGAGTAGCCGGCGCCCTTGCCGATGCGGGCGCCGTTGCGGTTGACGGCGACGCTGCCGAGGATGATCAGGTCCAGGGGGCGCAGGGCGTCGACCTCGACGGTGGGGGCGATGGTGGCAGCGGTGCGGCTGGCTGCGGCCTCGGCGGGCGGGACGGTGAGGGCAGCCGGGTCGAGGAGGTAGAAGGGCTTGAGGGTGGCCAGCTTCGGGACCGCCATGTAGAGGGTTTTGCCTTCCTCCAGGGCTCTTGCGCGGACCGGGAGTTGGGCCTTGTCCGGTACTGCTTTGACGACGCTCGCGCGCTGCCAGGCCGGGAGTGTCGCGAGTCGGGCTGCAGCTTTCTCGGCGCCCTTGAAGTGGGGGATACGGCCGTGAACGGAAGGGTCGTGGACGGCGTCCGCGGCGGTCAGGGCGTCCCAGACCTGCGTACGTACCGCCTGCTTGGCGCGGTCCAGGGAGTTGGCTGCCACCGGTGTCTCTTTCTCTCTCCTACGCTGCCGCCGTCAGGCCGAGCAGTCTGTCGTGGACCTCTGTGATGAGGGGTTCCTGTCGCCAGGGGCGTAGTTCGTGGGCGGCTCCGAAGGCGATGCTCATGCCTCCGCCCCCGCGTGTGGTCTCCAGCTCGGCGATGGCTTCGGTGAGGTCGGCCACCCCCGCCTCGATGTCGCGTCGACGGATACGGGCGAGCATGAGGTTCCCCAGCACGGTTGCGCGTGACTTTCGCCTGTCCCGTAACTTCTCCGCTGTGCCGGCCGTACGAGACGAGGCCGGACCGTGTGGTCGAGAGGATCAGGAGTCGTTCCATGTCCGATGAGATCAGGCTGCGCCCGGTGACCGGCGAGGATCTCGATCTGTTCGAGCGCGAGTTCAGTGGGCCGGAGGGGACCGGCCCGCACCAGTGGTTCGGCTTCACGTCGTCGGCCGGCCTGCGTCGGCGATTCGCGGAAACCGGCCTGCTCGGCCCCGATGGCGGCGTGCTCTCCGTTGCGGAGGCGGGCAGGACGGTGGGCCGGGTCGAGTGGTTCGCCGGCACCTGGGGACGGCCCGCCACCTCTACCTGCTGGAGTCTGGCGATCGGTCTGGTGCCCGCCGTGCAGGGCCGTGGCATAGGCACCCAGGCGCAGCGACTGCTGGCCGAGTACCTCTTCGACCACACCAGGGCCGAACGGCTTCAAGCCTGGACGGACTCCGCTAACCTCGCCGAGCAACGCGCGTTGGAGAAGGCGGGCTTCGTCAGGGAGGGCGTACTGCGCTCCGCGCAGTGGCGCGGCGGCCGGTGGCACGATCAGGTGATCTTCTCCATGCTCCGCACGGAGCGACCCGGCGGCGAACCAGGACGGTAATCGTCCCAGCCCCCTTCGCCACGTCCGACCGAATTGGTCCGCAGCCACGCTCGGTAGCCGCTGGTGCCCTACCTATGGCAATGCATCATCCGGGCAGAGCGAACTCAATCTCACGAGGCAATACAGCTAGGCTTCGAGCCCGGACCTGTCCGGGGCTTTCGCCGTTCAAGGACTGACAGGAACCGGTGCAGTGCACCTCGTGATCTCCGGGAGACGCCATGGGCTTGCTCGCGGTCCTCGACGAAGCGGTGGCCGCTCTCAAGGCTCCTCTGGGCGGGGAAGACCGGGCGCAGGGCTGGACCGATGATCTCCGAAGAGAGGTGCAGGAGGAGATCTCGACCAACCGCTCGGTGCTGCGTCGCCACGGGACGGGCATGGTGCGGCACCTGCGTCCTCGCTTCGACGAGTGGATGGAACACGAGGGCGTGCAGCCCGGACGCCTCCGGGACCTGGTGGGCGACGTGCAGCGGTCGCTGGTGGAGGCTCGTGCCACGGCGTGAGAAATGACGGCCGGCCTGGGCGTTTGTCACCCGTTGCCAATCCACGGGTCCCGACGTACGGCCGCTCCGAGCGGCGTACGCCTGCACATACGCGAAGACCCCGACCTCAGCGTTTCCGCTGGTGACGGGGTCTTTGGGCACCTCATACAGGGTGCCCCCGGCAGGATTCGAACCTGCGCACACGGCTCCGGAGAGCACGCTCCCCAAGACCCTGGCGGTGGCTTTGACCTGCGAAGAACGGGTGTGAGGGACGTGCGCATCGCTGATCCACACGCCCCTCACACGAAGAAGCGCCATCAGTTCGGGGCGTCAGCTGTACCGAGGGGGCTGAGTCATCAGTCTCCGCCCCACCAACCGAGCCACCACTCCAACATCCGCTTGCCGGCCGCAGAGCAGAGGCCACCGAGCGTTGCAAGAAGCAATTGCTTCCCTACCATCCGACGTCCCGCCTCATGGTGCTCATTCTGGCGCTGTCCTGTCACCTGTCCTCCAGTCGGCTGGTTTTCGCAGTGCGACGCAGGGAGCCCGCTGTTCGGAGCACTCCCGCGACTGCTTCTCCATTGAGCGACGACGCCCGGAGTGGATGGCAGTTGGCTGACAGCTTCGAGACGAGGTTGGTTGTTCCCGCAGCTCAGAGGGTTGGATTCCTCTAGGGTGTCGACACCTGCTGACACTTGTAGACACTTACAGACGGAGCAAGCCATGTCGACCAGGGGCGCTCGCGGGGTCTCCCTGCCCGGAACACATCTGGTGCCTCCAGGCCCGAGGCGCGACTTACTCATTGAGCTACATAAGCTCTACCGCCTGGCAGACACCCCAGGTGTCCGGAGCATAAGCGCCGAGATTCAGGAGCGAGATGATCTCAGTGCGACCATGAACAGAGATTTGGTCTCACAGATTCTCTCTGGCCGACGATGGCCAACCGTCAAGCAACTGGACAGCCTCGTTCGGGTTTTGGCTGGTCGGGCCATTAACAGCCCAGAAGTGAGCTCTGAGAGCTCGCGATTTGTTGCTCTCTGGACTGCAGCGGAGGAACCATTCGCGGAAGCGGTGAATGAAACCTATCCCAGAGATCCCATGGATCAAGCTTTTGAGGAAGCTAGCGCTTTAGGTGATGTAACTCCCATTGTGGAGCTGGCTTTGCAGAGGCCGCCAGATTTTGTTGTTGCGGTGCTCGACAAACTGAATGAGCGTAGTTGGACCAAGTTCGCTAAAGGTCTGTTGGTAGGGTTGGGGGAGCGCTTGGAACCTCCCCGAGTTCCAGCGCTGGCCTCATTGCTTCGGCCCACGGATGATTGGCTTCCATCGGATGGCAGCATCTTTGTGGGTGCCTTCGCCAAAGTTCGAGCTATCCGCGAGGTCTGCCAAGTTGTCGACCTAATGATGAGAGCTGGAGCCGCAAGGTATGCGTCCATCATGGTCAAGACTGTTCGGGAGGAGCGGCCCCTAGCTGAAGTCGCCGCACTCTTCGTTGAGCTACATAAAGGCGGGCATGGTTGGACAGTGGGAAATACCTGGAATTCAGACGAGGTTTGGCCTGAATCTCCGGATATTCTTCTGCTGCTGATCGAGGAGTTCCGCTCGCTTGGCTATCCGCAGGGCGTCCCCGATCTTGTTGCTCGATATGGAAGTGGCCACTCCGGGATGCATCGCTGGCAGCTATATCGGCTGCTAGGAGATAAGCGAATGACGGATGTCCAAGAGGGATTGATTCGGTCGTTGATTGAGCATGTCCCAGAGCGTGAGGTAGTTGACTTTGCGTCGGCCGCAACGTCGGATGGCCACAAGGAGCTCGCCCTTAAAGTAATCACAGGACTCGTGTCATTCCGTAAGTCGACGCCCCTGATTCATTTTCTCCCTCCGGAGCTTGCGGCAGCCGTCAAGGAGAGCCGAGTGGGAAACTAGGCAACGAAATTTCGAACCGCGTGGTGTGGAACAGTTGCGGCATTGGCTCCGCCATTACGGCAAAGTCCTCGGGGTGGGCGTCCGTGGTCGCCCACCAGTGGCTGTAACACTCCGGGGGGTTGGGGGAGACGCTACGCCGAGTTCCTCGCGTACGGACGCCTGGAACACGACTATCGGCTCCTTCATAGCCAAGACTGCATGGAAGGCGGCGTCTTGGGAGCCGCGGGTTGTCTCTAGAGCGCCGGCCGCATCCCATGCGGCCTCGAACATGGCTGACGCGGCTTCCGGTGTCGCCCCCTCGGACAGGATGGCGATCTCGGCAGTCAGGTGCTCTGCTTCCTCAAGTAGTCCGTGCACTTGCTCTAGCGCCTCCCGGACGATCTCTAAGTGCACCGCATCGAAGACCATCGTCTCGTCGGTCGGCTGGGGCACATCCGTTTCACGGACCGTGAGTAGTGTCGTGTATCCGGCCCGCCGGAGCCGTGCATACTCCTCCTCGTTGGGGAGAGACGCGCATGCACTCCAAAGGATGCGTTCCGTCTCCTTGATTTTGTAGAGGAGCTCTTTGGCGGCGCGGAAGCGTTCCGCGTGCCACCTGCGGAGGTCTTCGGCAGCTCTCCTCTCTCGCTCGGCTTTCTTTTGCAGTATTTGCGTCAAGATCGCTGCTGCCAGGGTGCCGCCCACCCCGAGAGCCGCGAGCAGGAGCTGAAGTGTCGATGGGCTCACGGTCGGACGCTACCCCCCTGGGTGTTACAGCCATTCTCGCCGGACAGGTGGGACAGCCCGGTATCTCACTGTCCCACCTGTTTGCGCAGGTCACCCTGGCTGCTGGGACAGTCGGACAGGTGGGACACGTCCTGTCCGCCACCTCGGAATCCCAACCTCTTCGAACCGGACCCGGACACTTCGTCCGGGTCCGCTGCCCTTGGGTGCCTCACGCTCGGCCCGACGGACAGGAAAGCCATCTGCCCAGCATGGCGACCGGCTCGGTACCGTGAACCTCGCCCCTACAACCGGGAGGCAATTCCGCAATGCGTGGTTTTGGAGATCACCTCAGCATCGGTGAGCGCATCGCGTTCTACCGGAAGCGCCGCGGCTACACGCAAGAGGTGCTGGCCGGTCTGGTCGGTCGCAGCACGGACTGGCTCGCGAAGATCGAGACCGGGCGCCGGAAGCCGCCCCGCATCGACATGCTCGCTGAGCTGTCTCGCATCCTGCGCGTGCCCCTCGGCGACCTACTCGGACAGACCGTCCTCATGGAAGACGAGCGCCAACAGGACGACGTCCCCGCCGTACGCGATGCCCTCATGAGCCCGCGTCGCCTCTCGCGTCTGCTCTTCGGCTCCGAGGCTGAGACTCAGCTGCCGACACCCGCCCCGGTGGCCGTACGGGTGGAGCAGGCATGGAACGACTACCAGGGCGGACGGCTTGGCAGTGTCATCGCCGCTCTTCCCGCGCTGCTTCAGACCGCACAGGAGTTGGAGGATCGCGCGGCGCGTCGCGGCGACGACCGTAGCGATTGCTGGGCAGTGTCGGCCCGTACGCACCATCTCGCCGCTACGACGCTCGCGAAGATCGGTGAGTCCGACATCTCGTGGCTCGCTGCCGAGCGCGCGATGCGAGCCGCTGACGAGTCGGACGACCCGCTCGTGTTGGCCTCCGCGGCCCGGTCCGGCACGCATGCTCTGCTTGCCAACGGGCGCTACGACGATGCTCTCGAACTGGGCAACACGGCGGCAAGGTGGCTGTCGTCCCAGGTGGCAGAGAACGACCCGGCCGTGCTCAGCTTGCTCGGAATGATCCACCTGCGTGCCGCAGTCGCGGCAGCGAGGCATCAGGACCGGCCCACCGCCACGGCGCTGTTGGACCGTGCCGAAGAACTCGCGGACGACCTCGGGTCGGATGAGAACTACTGGCAGACCGGATTCGGGCCGACGAACGTCCTACTCCATCGCCTGTCCGTTGAGCTGGACCTTGACAACGTCTCGTACGTGGTGGAACACGGCCGGATCGATGTCGACCACATGCCGCAGGAGCGCAGCGTTTCCCACCGCATCGACTACGCGCGGGCTCTGTCGCTTGCCGGCCAGGGAGACGAGGCGTTTGCGGAGCTGCGTACGGCTGAGCGCACGTCGCCGCAGCTTGTACGCAACAATCCGAGGGTGCGCGAGACGCTGCGGGACCTGATCAAGCAGTCTCCCGTGACCGGCGGCTCGCGTTCGTCCGAGGTGTTCGTGATGGCGCAACGGTGCAGGGCGGTGCAGTGAGTTCAGGCAAGCGCGGGGTGCTCGGAGTTGTCGGGTCGGCGGCCGGGGGCGTAGAGGCATTGCGTACCGGTCTCGTCGAACCCGCGATGGACCGCGGATGGCAGGTTGCCGTCACGCTGACGCCGACCGCAGGTCAGTGGCTTCGGATGAGCGGGGAGGTTGAGCGGCTGGAGAAGCTCACCGGCCTACCCGTACGTGACGAACCGCGCCTGCCTGGTGAGGCCCGGCCGCATCCGCCAGTTGACTGCTACGTGGTCGCTCCCGCGTCCGCCAACGTGATCGCCAAGCTCGCGACTGGCGTGATGGACAATCAGGCACTCACCCAGGTTGGCGAGGCTATCGGCACGCTTGGTCTGCCAGTCGTCGTCTTCCCACGGGTGAACGCGGCGCACGCGCGCCATCCCGCGTGGCAAGGGCACATCGATGCTCTTCGTGCTGGGGGAGTGCACGTCGTCTACGGCCCGGACGTCTGGCCGCTGTATGAGCCGAGGGAGGCGCCGGCGGGGCGCGAACTCCCATGGGCCGCAGTGCTGGACGCCGTGGAGGAAGCCACTCGATGACGAATCGTCAATCTGCCTGACCTGCAGGGAAAGAGGACCCGGACAGTCTGTCCGGGTCCTCTTCCATTTCCGGCCGCATGCTCATTGCCATGCCAGGGATCAATGAGCAAAGCGGCGAGTTGGGAGGGCTGACTCCCACGGAACTTGCCTTGATCGAAGCAAGTTTGAGCGAGGCGCGCGCCACGGTTGAACGACTGCTGCAGCGTGCGGACGAACTCACGGCGAGGGTGGAGTCCCGTCACCGACAAGCTGTTCAAGGCGGTCGAGTCGCTCACCGAGCAGACGAAGAGCGTCATGAATCGAGCTGAGCTCTGCGGCCAGTGCGGTGAAGGCGGGGCTACTGCCCGGCTCGGTGCCGAGCGGCATCGAGGGGTCTCGGACGAAGGTCCCGCGGCCTTGCTGGGTGAGGACCAACCCCTCGTCGCGGAGCTGGCCGTACGCGCTCTGAACAGTCAGGAGCTGCACGCCAAGTTGCTTGGCGAGCGTGCGAGCCGCTGGGAGTCGATCTCCCGGTTCGTACTCGGGCTTCGGGCCTGTGATCTTCGCTCGGAAGTCCGCAGCAATGTCCTTGGCCGTGGGCGCCTGCCTGGGCGCTTCTGAGCTGTGCTCCATGGGTTCGAGAGTAGCCGGACTAAGTCAATCTCGGCTTTTTCGCCGGACCTCCTTGACAGTTCAGATTGACATAAGTCAATCTGAACTCGCGCCTGGAGGGCCCCGTGAAACGGGTCTGAAGGAAGCGGTTGATCCTTGAAAAACGCCTGGTCACAGGCGCACATAAGTGGGCCTCTGAGCCGTCTCCCCCGAAGTGACGGCCGCGCGGATGCAAGACCGCGCGACTTCAACCGCTCCGCAGCGTCATACATCTGCACTGCGGCCGGTTGCCTCCGTTGCTCGTCTCGTACGAGCAACGCCGAGGGGAGCCGGAACGCACTTCACTGCCTGCTCTCCGGGCGGTCGCCTCTCACCACAAGGCCACGACCGCCCGGCACCCCTCTGTCCCTTCGACATCAGGAGCGTTGCTATGCGCGCCTACATCGGCGGTCATCAGGCCGTCTCCGTCAACGACTTCATCGAACTGGCCCTTGGTACCCCGCCGGAGCTGTGGCTGGGGGAGGAGGGCGAGACCGAAGAGGAGCGCGCCGCCCGCAAGGACGCGGCGCGCGACATCCTCGCCGACAACCCGGATCTCCCGGACGACGTGGCCCGCATCGCCGCCGAGGTGATCGAGGCGCACGCCCCGGAGCTGTTCAACGTCGTCCCTCTGACCCGCCCGGCGACCGGGCGCCGTCGGCCCTCGCGGAAGGGAGCGGCGGCATGAACGAGCCGCTCACGCTGGACGGGCTGGCCGCTCCACTGCTCGTGCTGCGGCTGCTGGCCGCTGACTTCGGGCACCTGCCCGCCCCGGACGTCGACCTGTCCCGCATCTACCCCGACCGGCTGACCCTGCGGTTCCACGAGGGTCTGAACGCGTTCGAGGCATGGCGGGAGGCCCTGGCCGTGCCGCCGGAGCAGGTGACACACGGAGTACAGGGCGACGGCATGACGCGCGTGCTGAAGGCGACCACCGACTACGCGGGCGCCGAGGTGCACCTACACGGCTACACCGACGGGCCTGCTACGCATGGGGGTGCGGCATGACGACGCAGACCGTCGAGCGTCCGGCCGTGCCCCCGCTGACCAAGCCGGAGATGGGCCTTGCCGGAATCGGCGCGCTCGCCGCCGCCGCGGTCGGTGCCCTGGGCCTGTATTCCTCGTTTGACGCGGTGTCCCTGGCCGCGGCCCGGTGGGGCTTCAGTAACCCGCACACCCTGCCCATCGCCATCGACATCGCCATCCCGGTGTTCACCCTGGCCAACCTGCTGCTGATCCGGCTGGACATGGCGTTGGCATGGGTGCGGTTCGTGCCCTGGGTGCTGACCCTGGTCACGTGCTGGCTGAACATCGCGGCCGGGCACTCGCTGTCCGCGAAGGTGGCGCACGGCACGATGCCGCTGCTGTGGGTGGTGTTCTCCGAGATCGGCGCCCACGTCTACGCCGTTCGCATCGGTGCCGTCACCGGACGGCGCATGGACAAGATCCGGTGGTCGCGCTGGCTGCTGGCGCCGCTGTCGACGTTCGCATTGTGGCGGCGCATGACGCTGTGGGAGGTCACCTCCTACACCGACGCCCTCGCCTGCGAGCGTGAGCGCCTGTTGGTCCGCGCGGACCTGCATGAGCGGTTCGGCCCGGTGGCGTGGCGCTGGAGGACTCCGCGGCGTGAGCGCGTGATGCTGCGCATGGGCGAACTCGCCCCCGCCGGCGCCGACGTGCCCGCCGCCCCGGAGCCGTCGCAGGCTCCGGAGGAGCCGAAGCGCGAGCCGACCAAGCCGCCGCGCAAGCGGCCCGCCAAGGGCAAGGCAGCGCAGCGCACAACGGCCGATCTGTTCGCCGAGGCACGCACGATCACGGCCGACTGGCAGGACAGCCAGATCAACGCCGAAGCGCTGCGCAAGGAACTGCACTGCGGCTCCAGCCCCGCCCGGCAGGTGCGTGACGCTCTGCTTGCCGAGCGAGCCGACGGCCGCGCCCTGCACCCGGTGGACGCGCCCGACGACACGGAGCCCGGCGACGGAGCCGAGGGGGTGGCAGCGTGAACACCCTGGCAACGGTCCTGCTGTCCGCGCTGCCGCTCGCCGCGGGTTGGGCGGTTCACGTGTGGTGGCTGCGAGGCTGCCTCAACACCGCCCGGCGTGACCCGCTGACCGGGTTACGCACCCGCGACGGCTTCACCCGCCGCGCCACGGCCCTGCTCAAAGACCCCCGCGCGGTCGTGGTGCTGGCTGACGTCGACAAGTTCAAGCACATCAACGACACCTACGGGCACGCGGCCGGGGACGTGCTGCTGAAGGCGACCGCCGATCGGCTCGCCCATCACGTCGGCCGTACGGGGGTCGCCGGGCGGCTCGGGGGCGATGAGTTCGCCGCCGTCCTCATCGACGACCACGGCACCGCCGAGGACCTGCTCGCCGTACTGCATAGCGTGCTCGCCGGGCCGGTCGATGGCCAGGACCCGGCCGTACGCACCACGGTCTCGCTGGGCTGGGTGCGTGCCGCGGACTTCCCCGCCGACGACCTTTCCGGCCTGCTGCGGCGAGCGGATGAAGCGATGTACGCGGCCAAGCGAGCTCGCGCCGGAACCCGCCGCGCCGGGCTCGGCTGGCTGTTCGCCACCGTCACCGGACGCCGCGCCGGCCGGACCGGCGCCCGCACCAGCGCTCCCGCGGTGGGGGTGGTCGCATGAGGTCACAACCCATCGTCGGCGCCGCCGTGTTCACCGCGGTCATGGAGGCGGCCGGGTTCCGCTGCCAGTGCAGCGGCGAGTGCGGCAACGCGCACGCCAAGGGCAGCGGCCGGTGCCCGCACGAGCACGACCACTACACCAGCAAGCACGGGCGCCGGGTGCGCCTGATGGCCGCCCCCGGCGACCCGCTCGCCAGCAACGTGACGGCCGCTCGCCTCCCGGCGAGCGCGCTGCGCGCATGGTGCCCCGACTGCCACGAAGCCGCCGCACGCCAGGCCAGGAAGCAACTCCCCGCGGCCCCTGCGGATCAGTGCGCACTGTTCGACCTGAGCGCCGGAGAGGACCACGCATGACGACCACAACCGAGCCGGTGAAGGCGTTCAGCTTCGGCGGTGGCTGGCAGTCAACGGCCGCCCTGGTGCTGGCCGCGCGCGGGGAGCTGGACTACCGGACGTTCATCTTCGCCAACGTCGGTGACGACTCCGAGAAGCCTGCCACCCTGCGCTACGTTGAGGAGTACGCGCGCCCGTTCGCCGAGGCCCATGGGCTGGAGTTGGTCACCGTCGGCCGGGTACGTCGCGACGGCACGAGCGAGACCTTGTACGGGCGCATCACCCGGGAGGGCTCACGGTCGCTGCCCATCCCCGTGCGGCTCTCGCCGTCCGGGGCGCCGGGCACCCGCGCCTGCACCGGCGACTTCAAAATCAAGGTCATCGGCAAGGAGCTGAAGCGGCGCGGCGCGTCCCGGGACAACCCGGCCACCGTCGGCATCGGCATCAGCCTGGACGAGATCGGCCGGGCGAACACCCGGCGCTGCGAGCCGCACGAGCGCATCGAATACCCGCTGCTCGATCTCGGCATCCGCCGGGCGGACTGCCCGCGCATCATCCGCAGCGTCGGGCTTCCGGTGCCACCGAAGTCGGCGTGCTGGTTCTGCCCGTTCCACCGGCCGGAGAACTGGCACGACATGCGCCGGGACGAGCCGGAGCTGTTCGCCAAGGCGTGCGACCTCGAAGCGCTGCTCAACCGGCGCCGGGACGCGCTCGGCAAGGACCACGTATACCTCACCCGCCTACTCCGGCCGCTGGCCGACGCCATCCCGGACGGGGTCGACACGCTGCCGTTCGACGACACCGACACCGGCTGTGACTCCGGCTGGTGCATGACCTGAGCAATCACCACCGGGCCCGGCCGCTCACCTTCCAAAGCACGCGGCCGGGCCCGGTATCCCTCCCAGAGAGAAGGAACCCCTCAGTGAACCACCCCGAAGACAACGAACTGTTCAACCGACTCGAAGCCGAGATGGCCGCTGACTCCGGCGCCGAGGTAGTCGACCTCAACAAAGCCCGATCGGCGCGCGGCGAGTCGGCCGACCCCGCCCCCGACTCGGCACCCGACTCCGAGCCGACCGAGTCGGCCGACCCGAGCGCCGACCGGTCGGCCGACTCGGTCGACGACGACACCGACGACCGATCGACCGTGATGGTCGACGATCCGGCCCCGGCCGGTCCGGGCCTGATGGACCGACTCCGGTCCGGGCAGCGACGCGAGGTGATCCCGGCATGGGCGAAGTCCAAGCCGGAGTTCGTCACCGCGCTCGGCTGGCTCGGGGGCTACGCCTGGCACACCACCGCCTACCACGTGGTGCGCCTGCCCTGGTACTCCCTCCGCCTCGCCTTCCAGGCCCCGGCCGGGGCCGCGAAGTTCATCGGCGGCGCCATGCGGTGGGTGGCCGACACCGAGGGCGAGCCGCTGCGACAGGTCGCGGCCCGACGCGAGAACGTCGAGGAGTACTTAAAGCTGTCGCGGCAGCGCGACAACCGGGTCAAGCTGCGCAGCATCCTGATGCTGCTCGCCCTGGTCGTCGGCCTGCCGCTCGCCCTGGTGCTGTTCGTGCTCGCCCCCACCTGGATCGAAGCCCTGACGCTGGCACTGCTGACAGCCGGGTTCGGCTTCCTCGGGGCGCCGTCCGACAAGCCCGTCATCTCCCGCGCGGTCGTCACGACCGAAGTCGAGCGGCTGACGAGCGGCATCGTGGAACGGGCCCTGGGAGCGCTCGGCATTGCCGAGATCAACAAGGCGCTCGCCAAGGGCGGGGAGGGCATCAAGTTCCCCGCCCCGATCACCCGCGACGGCCCAGGCTGGCGCGCGGACGTCGACCTGCCCTACGGCGTGACCGTGCCGGACATCCTCGACCGGCGGGAGAAGCTGGCCTCTGGTCTGCGTCGCCCGCTGGGCTGCGTGTGGCCGGAGCCGGTGGCCGATGAGCACGCCGGCCGGATGATGCTGTGGGTCGGGGACCGGGCGCTGAACAAGGTGCCCGCTCCCGCCTGGCCGCTGGCCAAGTCGGGTGCCGCGTCGCTGTTCAAGCCGCTGCCGTTCGGCACCGACCAGCGCGGCCGGAACGTCGACCTGACGCTGATGTACGACAACGTCCTGATCGGCGCCATGCCCGGCATGGGCAAGACGTTCAGCCTGCGCACGCCGCTGCTCGCCGCGGCCCTGGATCCCACGGCTGAGCTGCTGATCTGGGAGCTAAAGGGCACCGGCGACCTGGACCCGCTGAAGAAGGTGGCGGCCGACTACGGCTCCGGCCCGGACGACGACACGTGCGCGGCCACGCTGGATTCGATCCGCTACGTCTACAAGGACCTGGAGCGCCGGGCCAAGGTCATCAGCTCCCTGCCCAAGGACAAGTGCCCGGAGAACAAGGTCATCCCGCCCCTGGCCGCGAACCGCTCCCTCGGCCTGCACCCGCTCGTGCTCGCCATTGACGAGTGCCAGGAACTGTTCAGCCACGACAAGTACGGCAAGGAAGCCGGGGCGCTGTGCACGGCCATCATCAAGCGCGGCCGGGCACTCGGGGTGATCCTGCTGCTGGCCACGCAGCGCCCCGACAAGGACTCGCTCCCGCCCGCGATCAGCGCGAACGTGGGCACGCGGTTCTGCCTGCGGGTCATGGGCCAGATCGAGAACGACATGATCCTGGGCACGTCGATGTACCGCAACGGCATCCGCGCCACGTCGTTCACCAAGTCGGACAAGGGCATCGGCTACCTGGTCGGCGCCGCCGACGACCCGCAGATCGTGCGCGGCTACTACCTCGACAACCCGGCCGCGGACGCCATCTGCGAGCGCGCCCGCAAGACGCGCATCGACGCGGGCACGCTGCGCGGCATCGCCGCAGGCCAGACGCCGGAGCGCCGCGAGGCGGTCGATCCGCTGCTTGAGGACATCCTCGCCGTCGTCCCGGCGGATGAGGCCAAGCCGTGGAACGACGTCACCGTCGACCGGCTCGCCGAGCTGCGGCCGGAGAAGTACGGCGCGTGGGGCGAGATGGCCCCGGCGGACAAGGCGCGGCAGCTCACCACCGCGCTTAAGCCGTATGGCGTCACCACGGGCCAGGTGGCCCGGCGGATCAACGGCAAGACCGTCAACCGGACCGGCTTCGAGCGCGCCCACATCGTCACGGCGATTGCGGAGCGTGACCGAAACCGGGACGCGGGTTGACGCCGAGGGACCTCTAGCGCTAGGGGCCAAACCCTCTAGCGCTAGAGATCTCGCTAGCGCCCCATACGGGCCCTGATCAGCAAGCTAGCCGATAGGTCCCCACATGCGGAAACCCCCGAAAACCGCCCTGGGAGGGCTCTCGTGACCCCGACCCTGCTCGCTATCGCACTCCTGTTGTTCGTCACGCTTGGTTACATGTCGGTCTGTGCAGCGAGCCCGTTCGGCACCTGCCGCAAGTGCAACGGGTTCGGCTTCGCCATGACCACCGACCGCAAGGGCATGCCCAAGCGCGGCAAGAACTGCCGCCGCTGCAAGGGCCACGGCAAGCGGATACGCGTCGGCCGCTGGCTCTACAACCGCGCCGCCCGCACCTACCGCGCAGGCACCCGCTGACCCCACCCCCACCCCGCAGAAAGGAGGTTGCGGCATGGCCGTGACCATCTCCCTCGCCCTGCTCTTCGGCTTCGTGCTCTTCATGCTGCTGCGCTCCAAGACCCTCGGACCCGGCAGCGCGTTCGTGGCCGTGATGTTCGGCTTCTACCTCGCCTCCACCGGAGCCGCCGACACCGTCAACCAGCTCATGAGCGCCATCGTCAACGCGCTCCCGGACCTGTGAGGAGTACGGCCGTGAACGAACCCATCGTCGCCCGGCACTGGCTCGCCATCGCCGCACCCAAGGCCGCGCCCGCCATCGCCACCACGACCGTGCTCGCACTGGCCCGGATCTGGAACGCCAACGGCGCCGAACACTCCGTCGGCAACGCCGTGCTCATGACCGCCCTGTCTCTGGCCGCCGCCGCGGCCGGCGCGTGCGCGAGCGTCGGCCGCGCCGGAGATCCTGTGCTTGCCGGGACCGCGTTCGCCGCCTCCGGCGGGCTCGCCCTTGCCGGGGTCGCCGGATACGCCGACGGGTGGTCGCTGCCGCTGCTGCTGTGGGCGCTGGCCACCGCCGTCGCCTACGGGCTCGCCGCGCGCTACTGGCGCACCGACCGGCGCGAACGCGTCGCCTACGAGCGGCACGTGAGCGACCGGCGTGAGGAACGCGCCCACATCGAGCGTGTCGAGACCATCCGCGGCACGACACAGATCGAGGTGGCCCGCACCGGCGCCGCCTACGCCGAACAGCTCGCGCAGGCCCTCGTCACCCGCGCCGCGCTGCCCGGCTTCGACCCCGCAGCCCTGGAACGCGCGGGACTGCCCGAGCTGCCCGCCCTCGACACGAGCAAGGAGCACTGAGCCGTGTTCGAGATCCGCGTCATCTGCACGCAGGACGACGCCGAGCGCGTCAGCACCGCTTTGGCCGCCGCGTTCGACACCGGCCCGGCACGCCAGTACTCGACCCGCGACGGCAAACGCACCCGGCTGTACTTCACGGCCGACCACCGCGACTCCAGCACCAACCCGAACCACACCGAAAGCGAGTGATCCATATGTCCGTGGGAGAGACCCCCATCACCATCGTCGGCAACCTCGCCGCTGACCCCGAACTGCGCTTCACCACCGGGGGCGACGCCATCGCCCGGTTCTCCGTCGCCTCCACCCCGCGCACCTACGACAAGGCCACCGGTCACTGGCGGGACGGCACCGCGATGTTCCTGCGCTGCACCGCGTGGCGCGACCTGGCCAACCACGTCGCTGAGAGCCTGACCAAGGGCACGCGCGTGGTCGTCACCGGCCGTCTGCGTCAGCACAACTGGCAGAACGAGCAGGGCGAGAACCGTTCCATGCTCGCCCTGGAAGTCGACGACATCGGCCCCTCGCTGCGCTTCGCCACGGCCAAGGTCGAACGCGTCCAGCGCAACGGTGCCGCCTCCGGTCCGGCCACCGACGCGTGGAGCACTGCCGCCCCCGCCGCGGCCGGAGCCGCTAAGGGCTCCGGTTCCGGGTTCAGCGACGAACCCCCGTTCTAGACACGCCCGGGGCGGGCGCCTCTCACCACAAGACCGCGCCCGCCCCGGCTCCCTTGTCCCTTCGACAGAACAGGAGAACCTCCAGCATGCCTCAACTGGACGGCTCTGCCCAGCTCACCGCGGCGCTTGACGCAGCGTCGCGCGGCTGGCACGTCTTCCCCCTCATCCCCGGCGCCAAGCGTCCCGCCGTCCGCGATTGGGAGACCCGCGCCACCACCGACCCCGAGCGCATCACCCGGTGCTGGACGCACGCCCCATACAACGTCGGCATCGCCACCGGTCCCTCCGGCCTGGTCGTCGTTGACCTCGACACCCCCAAGGGGCCAGACGACACCCCGCCGGCCGAATGGACCGCGCACGGCGTCACCGACGGAGCCGACGTGCTCGCCCTGCTCTGCGAGCGCCACAGTGAGCCCTTCCCCGCCTACACGTACACGGTCCGCACCTGGAGCGGCGGCACGCACCTGTACTTTGCCGCACCTGCGGGCGAGTCCCTGCGGAACACCGCCGGGGATAGCGCCCGCGGGCTCGGCTGGAAAGTCGACACCCGCGCCGTCGGCGGGCTCGTCGTCGGCGCGGGCAGCACCTTCGCCGGAGTGTCGTACCTGGTGGCTCACATGGTCCCCCCGGCCCCGCTGCCGGGCTGGCTCGCCGAGTTGCTGCGCCCGGCGCCGCTGCCCCCGCAGCGTCCGGTCACGGTCCCGCTCACGGCCCGCGACCGGCGCGGCAGGTTCCTGAACGCTGCGGTCAACGGCGAGTTGGCCCGCGTCACCAACTCCGGCCCGCACGAGCACAACAACGCCCTCTACATCGCCTCCGTCGCCCTCGGGCAGTTGGTCGCCGGGGGAGAGCTGGACGCGTACGCGGTGACCGAGCAGCTCGTCGAAGCGGCACTCAGCGTTGGCCAGGGCGAGCGCGAGGCACGCCGCACTATCGCCTCCGGCCTGCGTGCCGGAGCCAACCGCCCCCGGCAGGTCGCAGCATGAGCGCCAACCCGATCCCCCCTCTGCACCTGTACTCCGTGCCCAGCGACCCAGAGGCGGCCCCGCGGGAGCTGCCGAAGCGGGAGCGCCCACGGACGGCGTGGACCGCGGATCAGCTCATGGCCGCGGACTTCCCGGAGCCGAAGTGGGCCGTGCCCGGCATCCTCGCTGAGGGCGTCAACCTGCTCGCCGGGCCCCCGAAGGTGGGCAAGTCGTGGTTGTCCCTCGGTCTGGCACTCGCGGTCGCGGCCGGCGGGCACGCCTTCGATACGGTGCCGGTCGACGGTGGCCCGGTGCTCTACCTCGCCCTGGAGGACACCCCGCGCCGTCTCCAGACCCGCATGGGCAAGATGCTCGGGGGCCAACCGGCCCCGGCCGGGTTGACGCTGGTCACCGAATGTCCGCCCTTCCCCCAGGGCGGCAGCGACGCCATCGCCAACTGGCTGGAGCGCAACCCGGATGCGCGCATGGTCGTCATCGACGTGTTCGCTAAGATGCGTGGTTCCGCTCCGCAGGGCGTGTCCGCCTACGACGCGGACTATGTCGCCGTCGGCTACGCCAAGCGGATCGCTGACCACTACGGGATCGCCGTGGTGCTCGTCCACCACGTCCGCAAGGCAGGCTCGGACGACTTCCTGACCGAGGTATCCGGCACCAACGGCATCGCCGGAGCTGCGGACGCCACGCTCGTCCTCAAGCGGGCACGCGGGCAGGCGGACGGCATCCTGCACGTCACCGGACGCGACGTTGACGAAGCCGAGTACGCGCTTCAGTTCCAAGCTGTTTCCGGCGCCTGGCAGATGCTCGATGGCCCGGTAACCGACCACACCATGGGCGACACCCGCGCCGCGATCCTCCGCCACGTTCGCGCCCATCCCGGCGCCCGGCCCAAGGACATCGTCGCCGCGCTGCCGCAGCTCGATGCCGAGAACGTCCGCCGCACCTGCTCCCGCATGGCTGCGGACGGACAGCTCACCAAGGACGGCACCGGCCGGTACTACCCGGACACCGGGACCCGGACAGAGGGCACGCCGGGGGTGTCCCAGGTGTCCGACTGTCCCAGTCCATCACCTGACCTGCGCAAACAGGTGGGACAGCCGGAATCGGGACTGTCCCACATGTCCGACTCCCAGCCCGCTGACGAGAACTCGGGGGAGGCCAACCGTGGCGCGTGAAGAGATGCTCACGATCTCTGAGGTGGTCGAGGAAATCGGCGTACCCCTGTCGACTTTCTATCGCTGGCGACAGCTCAAGAAGGGACCGAGGGCAATCAAGCTCCCCAACGGTGCCGTACGGATTCGCCGTTCTGAGCTGGAGCGCTGGATTGCCGCTCTGGAGGAAGCCGCGTGAACGACCGTAAGACCAGCGCAATCCCGGGCGCTCGCAACGGCGAGCGCCCGGCCGGGCCTGAAGAACCCACACTCTCCACGGACGTCCGGGTTTGGAAGGTCAGCCGGATATCCAGCAAGACCGCTCCCTATCAACTCCGCTGGGTGGTCGCCGGAAAAATGCGGCACGCCACGTTCACAACGTCGGCGCTTGCCGAGAGCCGCCGGTCGGAGTTGTGGCAAGCGATGCGCAAAGGTGAGGCCTTCGACGTCGAGACAGGACTTCCCGAGTCCGAACTCCGAGCGGCAGCGGCGCAAGCGAGTACCCGACCAGACCCGTCCTGGTGGGACTTCTCCCGCGAGTACATGGCGGTCCGTTGGTGCACGGCAGCAGCGAAGACCCGTGAGGGACTGGCTGACAGCCTCGCCACCGTGGCCCTCGGCATGCTGGGGGAGAGCCCCGGCGCTCCGGAGCCGGAAGACGTACGGCGGGCGGTGCGCTGGGCCGTCGTTCCGGCTCACAAAGTCGAAGAGCCCCCTGCGGAGTTGGAGAAAGCCTGCTCGTGGCTCGCCGCTCACTCTCTGCCTCTTTCGGCCTTCAGGGACTCCCGTGTCGTTCGAGACATCCACTACCGGCTGTCGTTCAGGCTCGACGACACTCCGGCCGCCACGGACACGTACAAGCGCCGCCGCCGCGGTTTCAACACCGCGATGGAGTACGCCATCCAAGAGGGATACCTCGACGAAAACCCCCTCACCGGAGTGAAGCGGCCCAACTCCCAAGGCAATGACGCCGTAGACCCCCGAGTCTTGGTCAACGATGTGCAGGCGCGGCAACTCCTCACGGCCGTCTCCTATATCGGCTCGGTGCATCGCAATCGTGGAAGGCGCCTTGTCGCCTTCTTCGGCTGCATGCTGTACGCCGCGATGCGGCCGGCGGAAGTAGTCGGGCTCCGATTGGAGGACTGCCACCTTCCCGAACAGGGGTGGGGAACTCTCACACTTCGCGAGACGCGTCCTATCTCAGGCAAGAAGTGGACTGACTCAGGAGACCGTCACGACAAACGGGGGCTGAAGTCAAGGGATCCTGGCACAGACCGGCCCGTACCGATTCCGCCTGTCCTCGTGGCGATGCTCCGGGCACACCGGGAGGAATTCGGGACGGCCAAGGATGGACGACTCTTCCCCAACGAGCGGGGGGACCTGCTCGGCACGTCCAGTTACTGGCGAGTGTGGCAGGAAGCGAGACCGCTGGCGCTCCCGCCGGACAAGGTTGGCTCGCCCTTGGCCCGCAAGCCGTACCACCTCAGGGCTACGTGCATCACGAACTGGCTCCGAGCTGGCCTGCCGGTAGCTGAAGTAGCCCGCCGTGCCGGTAACTCGCCGGAGGTCATCCACCGACGCTATGCCGGCTGTATCGACGACAGCGAAGAGGAGAACAACAAGAAGATAGAGATGGCGATGGGCTGGAGCCCGAAGTAGTGAGTGCGGTGCGGACTTCCGCTTGGCGTCGAAGTCCGCACCGTTGACAAAAAGCTACTCGCCGGAGTGTTCCCGAGCATTATTAAAGCGAAGACTTGGGTGGGGTGCTGCGCTACGTCGCCAATAATCCCACCGGCTGGCCAGATATACCTTGCGCTCTTCAGAGATCAGAGGGGTTTTCGTCAAAGCCGACGAGATATCAGGAATTTGGGAAGCGAGCTGCTTGGTTCCTCGTCCTGTGGTGAAAGTAGGGGGCACGGCAACGGCGTTGAAGCTGTCGCGTCGTCCACTGATCGTGACCGCATCTACGGCGTCCCGTTCTGGCCGGAGTTGATCGAAGGTGTACAGGTACTCCGAGGATCGGGGTATGAGATCGCGTTTCCTTCTGAGATATAGAGGGTCTCTGTGGCGACTCTCGTCCTGTCGGAACTCTCTGTCGCGTCCATAGACAAGTATGAACTGCACTTCAATTCTTTGGTAACCGAGATCGACGGGAATGTATGCATGGCGAAAGGCCAGCATATTTTCCGGCAGTGAGAACCAGACCTTCCATTCCAATATCTGGTCAAGGGCTTGCGTCAGATGGGCGCTTGACTGACCGTCCAAAGTGAACCACGGCTTCGTCGGGGCTTCTATTTCGATGCAAAGCGCATACACCGTAGAAGTGTCGCTCCTCACCCACATGAAGTCAGGTACCCGCTCTCGACCAACGCCCTTCAATGACGGCTGGGTGATGACTGCGTCCCAGCATGGGCCGTGGTGCCCTCGCCCAACGTCGTTGCTGGCTCCTGGCAGGAGTGAGGGGTGCTGCTCTAAAAATCTCTGAACCTCAAGCTCACTTGGTTCTGAATCCAGCAGTCGGCGCCACTCCTGCACAAGCCAGTGCTCATAGACTTCCCATGCCAGCGGCTGTGGGCGATCCTGGTTCCAGCGGTCAGCAACGTCGGTGTTTTCCGTCTCGACGTCCGGTTGGTTGTTTGTTGAATGCTGATGAAGCCCAGCACGCTGTGCATTCCAAAAGGCTTCGAAACTTCCGTACTGTTCAAGAATGTCAAGCTCTGTGCCGTCGTGGTTATATGGCTCTGGTGTGAGTTCCATGCCCCCCCTTTGGCCGCGCTGGGCTCCGCTACAGGAGTCCGGCCTCCTGTAGGGATACCTCGTCAGCTTCACGCTGAAGGTGTCCGTGCTCCAGGGTCTTCATCACGATCTTGCCCTCAACCTTGTCGACGTGGAAGGTGGACCAAGTCCGGCACTCAGAGCAGACCTTGCCGACGAGGAACGGTCTCAACAGGTGCAGGCTCCGATCACGCCCGACGAGGTACAGGCTGTGTCTCTCGACCGCACTGCTGCCGTGCTTCATTGTCTCCGTGGGTACGACCGGGTGATCGCCCATCAGGCGGCGGAAGCCCAGTGAAGCTTCGTTGCGGAATGAGTTCCAGTCGACCGAGGTGACTTCGATCAGCGGCATGTCTGCGAGGAACATGGCGCGCCGTAGCAGCAGCTTCAGATCCTCCAAGGCTCCGGCCAGTGCTGTTGGCAGGTCGACATCATCGACCCGGCGCTCATGCGACTCGTTGTTGCGACGCTTCGCGAGCCTCTTCCGCGCCTCCTCGGCATCGTCATCGTTGAGCAGTTGCCCGAGGTCGTGGAGCGGGTGCTCATCGGGAAGGCCCCGACGCTTCCTCTCTCCGCTGATCTCCTGCAGAATGACCGTCCACTCGCCGATTCCCGGCCCTCCGCCGCCCCGGCCGATGAGTTTGTTGCGTAGGGCAGCAACGTTCGACAGCTCGATCGAAGCCTCCCGTGCGAGCGCCGCGGTGAGTAGGGCGCAGTAAGCCAAGAGGATCTCTGCCGCTGCCAGCACTGCGGTGTAGGCCCGGCGAAGGTCTTCGGAGCTGACCCTTGCCTCCACCTCACGCCATCGCAGCGCGATTGGGTAAGGGAAGCGCGTGCGTACGGTGTACCCGAAGTCATCCAGTTGGCTGGCAGCGTCGGCTCGAAGGCGTAGCAGCTGTCCAGCTTCAATAACTCTGCCTCGGGCTCGGGGGCGAGTGCTGCCATCGAAGCCGAAGATCCCTCCGACGACGGCTCCGGCTTCCTCGCTCCAGCGCCGTAGCTCCTCACCAGCAACAACGATCTCTTCGAGTGCCTCCGTGAGAGTGTCGTCTCTTTCCGGGAGACGAACATCCGCCAACGAAGGCACACTCACGCGTGACAGATTCGCCGTTCGAGTGGCGATGCGGTCCAGCACGCCAGATCGCAGGTAGGTGAGGATGAGTTGAACGTATAGCTCCGGAACCTCGGATTTCGGGCGTAGGTAGAGCAGGTATTCGTTGGCAACGGCAGGTAGATCGGCCTCGCGGACCACCGCCCCCCGGCCTAGACCGGGTGCGAAGGTGCGCGTCACGAGGATGTCGCCAGGCTGAAGTAGTTCAGCCTCCCGCCCTGCCGGCACCCACTCGGTCCTGTCGTTGGGCGGGCCGACACCACCGCTGCGGCCGAGGTCGGGGAGCCTAAGAATTCGGACGGTGCCGCTCTTCCCGGGCGGAGCCTTGGGATCGCGATAGGACCTGCCACGCATCACGGAAAATACGTCACTGACCTTGAGGCCGATTGGCGCAGCTGACCCCAATGATTCCGTCATTACCCCCCCTGGAACTGCGCCGATCCTAGTGGGTGGCTTGCCACAGGCAACAGACAGTGCCCTTGGTGTGAACCGCCGAGGTCCTGCCCGTTCCCCTCGGTCGACTTGAGCGGTGACGCGAGGCCCCTCGGTCTCACACGCCACTCACGCGTGAACCGTGATCAGCAATGAGAAAGAGCGGGACCCAGTGAGACTGGTTCCCGCTCTCTTCTGTCGGCATTCGCCCTGGTCAGCGCATAATTTCTGCTGATCTTCGGCGAGTGCCCCCGGCAGGATTCGAACCTGCGCACACGGCTCCGGAGGCCGTTGCTCTATCCCCTGAGCTACGGGGGCGTGTCCGTCGCGGTGATCGCGGCGACGGGTAGAACACTACCAGTTCTCCGGGGGTGGTCATGAACCCGTTTCCGTGGCGGGTGGTGGTAGGCCGGGGTCGGTCCGGAGTGCGGGGTGTCGCCCGTGCGGGGTGGAAGTGGGGAAACGCCGGACGCGGTGGCCGGTGGAGACCTACTCTCGAGTTGTGCCAGGGGCGTCGGGCCGGGTCCTCGTTGTGGACGACAACAAGGTCATCCGGCAGCTGATCAGGGTCAATCTCGAGCTGGAGGGCATCGAGGTCGTGACCGCGGCCGATGGTGCCGAGTGTCTGGAAGTCGTCCATCAGGTGCGGCCCGATCTCGTCACCCTCGATGTCGTCATGCCGCGGCTCGACGGGCTCAGGACGGCCGGTCGGCTGCGTACCGATCCTCGGACCAGTCATCTCCCGCTCGTCATCGTCAGTGCCTGTACTCAGTACGAGATCGAGAGCGGGCTCGACGTCGGGGTGGACGCGTTTCTCTCCAAGCCCTTCGAGCCCGGGGAGCTCGTCCGGGTCGTCCAGCGGCTGATCCTGGGGCCCCTCGGGCGTTTTCGCGGGTCCGGGGACGCCGAGCCCGCCGCCGGGCACGCGGGAGGGTGAAGAGGGAAGCGGGAGAGGGCGGAGTGGGAGGGGGACCGGTGGTCGTCCATATCTCGGGACCGCGGTCTAATGCATTCGTCCACCTGACCCCCTCCTCGCCTACGCTTGTCCCGTGACCCCCGTCGAGCTCTCCCGCACCGTGCTGCACGCGGTGCGCCGTGCCGTCGACGAGGGGGAGCTGAGGGTGGCGTTGCCGGAGAAGGTGCGGGTCGCGCCTCCCGGGCCCGGAGGGTGCGGGGACTACGCGACCAATGTCGCCCTTCAGCTCGCGCGGCCGGCCGGGGAGCCGGCCCGGCGGGTCGCCGAGATCCTCCGGCCCCGTCTTCTGAGGACTCCCGGCATCGGTGACGTCGTCGTCACCGGGCCCGGGTTCCTCAACATCAGCCTCGCCGACGCGGAAGGGGCTGCCGGGCTCGTCCGCGAGATCCTGCGGCGCGGTTCCCGGTACGGGCACGGTGACGCCCTGGACGGGCACACCGTCCGGCTGCGGCCGGCCCGTGAGGTGCGGGCCGTCGTCCAGGTCGAGGCCCTCGTCCGCATCCTGCGGTCGCAGGGTGCCGTGGTGCACACCGACGATCACGACGGCATCGTCGTCCGTCCCGTCCCCGCGCCCGCCGACCCCCTCCCGCTCGGCCCCGACGCCGCCCGCTGGGCCCTGCTGTACCCCGCTCCGCACGACCGTCCCCACATAGACGGTGAGCACCTGGTGCAGCGGGAGGGCAATCCGCTGTTCCGGGTCCGGTACGCCCACGCCCGTACCCGGGCGCTCCTGCGCAACGCCGCCGACCTCGGGTTCGGGCCCGAGGCCGGTCCCGTGGCGGAGGCCACGTCGTTGTGCCGGGTCCTCGCCGACCACCCCCGTGTTCTCGCGGCCGCCGCCACCCACCGCGCGCCCGACCGGCTCGCTCGGCATCTGGTCACCGTCGCCGATGCCGCGACGCCCCTGTTTCCCGCCGTGCTGCCCCTCGGCGACGAGAAACCCTCGGCCGCCCACCGTGCCCGGCTCGCGCTCGCCGACGCCGCCGGGACGGTGCTGGCCGGCGGCCTGGCCCTGCTCGGCATCGACGCACCCGACCATCTCTGAGAGAGCACGCGAACAATGAGCCGTTCCGCCCACCCCGCCGGGCCCCGTCACGCCGACGTCCTCCCCGAGGGGCACTACTCCGCACCGCCCACCGACCTCAACGCCCTCGACTCCAAGGTGTGGGCCGAGACCGTCACCCGCGACACGGACGGTGTGCTCACCGTCGGCGGGATCGACGTCAAGCGGCTCGCCGAGGAGTACGGCACCCCCGCCTACGTCCTCGACGAGGACGACTTCCGGAGCCGGGCGCGGGCCTGGCGCACCGCCTTCGGCGGCGACGCCGACGTGTTCTACGCCGGCAAGGCGTTCCTCTCCCGGGCCGTCGTACGGTGGCTGGACGAAGAGGGGCTGAACCTCGACGTCTGCTCCGGGGGCGAACTCGCCACCGCGCTCTCCGCCGGGATGCCCGCCGAGCGGATCGCCTTCCACGGCAACAACAAGTCCACCGGCGAGATCCGGCGGGCCGTCGAGGCCGGGGTCGGGCGGATCGTGCTCGACTCGTTCCAGGAGATCGTCCGGGTCGCGCACATCGCGCGGGAGCTCGGCACGCGGCAGCGGGTGCAGATCCGCATCACCGTCGGCGTCGAGGCGCACACGCACGAGTTCATCGCCACCGCCCACGAGGACCAGAAGTTCGGCATCCCGCTGGCCGGCGGGCAGGCCGCGGAAGCCGTACGGCGGGCGTTGCAGCTCGACGGGCTCGAACTCATCGGGATCCACTCCCACATCGGGTCGCAGATCTTCGACATGTCCGGGTTCGAGGTCGCCGCGCACCGGGTGGTGGGGCTGCTCAAGGACATCCGTGACGAGCACGGGGTGGAGCTGCCCGAGATCGACCTCGGGGGCGGGCTCGGCATCGCGTACACCAGCGACGACGACCCGCGCGAGCCGCACGAGATCGCCAAGGCGCTGACCGAGATCGTCACCCGGGAGTGCGAGGCCGCCCGGCTCGCCACGCCGCGCATCTCCGTGGAGCCGGGGCGCGCCATCGTCGGGCCCACCGCCTTCACGCTCTACGAGGTCGGCACCGTCAAGCCGCTCGACGGGCTGCGCACGTACGTCTCCGTGGACGGCGGGATGTCGGACAACATCCGGACCGCGCTGTACGACGCCAAGTACAGCGTCGCCCTGGCCTCCCGGGTCTCCGACGCCGAGCCGATGCTGTGCCGGGTCGTCGGCAAGCACTGCGAGAGCGGGGACATCGTGGTGAAGGACGCCTTCCTGCCGGGGGACCTGGCACCCGGTGACCTCATCGCCGTCCCCGCGACGGGGGCGTACTGCCGGTCGATGGCCAGCAACTACAACCACGTGCTGCGTCCGCCCGTCGTCGCCGTCAAGGACGGCGAGGCGCGGGTGATCGTGCGGCGGGAGACGGAGGAGGACCTCCTCCGCCTCGACGTCGGATGACGCCGGATGACGTCAGATGGGGCCGGGGGAGGCCGGGTGAGGCCGGATGAGCGGCGGTCGGCCGCAGGACGGGCCGACGGCGGAAGATCTTCTGTCGCGACGGTCATGGAAATGAAATAGATGTCTCACAATCCGGACCAGGGGAAGAAACCCCCGTCCGGTGAGTGAGACTGGTGCAACCTAGACGGTAATCAGGAATCGAGGTCGGATGATGCGTACGCGTCCGCTGAAGGTGGCGCTGCTGGGCTGTGGAGTGGTCGGCTCAGAGGTGGCGCGCATCATGACGACGCACGCCGACGACCTCGCCGCCCGCATCGGAGCCCCGGTGGAGCTCGCCGGGGTCGCCGTGCGGCGGCCCGACCGGGTCCGCGAGGGCATCGACCCCGCCCTGGTCACCACCGACGCCACCGCGCTCGTCAAACGCGGCGACATCGACATCGTCGTGGAGGTCATCGGCGGCATCGAGCCCGCCCGCACGCTGATCACCACCGCCTTCGAGCACGGCGCGTCCGTCGTCTCCGCGAACAAGGCGCTGCTCGCCCAGGACGGCGCCGCGCTGCACGCCGCCGCCGAGGAGCACGGCAAGGACCTCTACTACGAGGCCGCCGTCGCCGGCGCCATCCCGCTGATCCGGCCGCTGCGGGAGTCCCTCGCCGGCGACAAGGTGAACCGGGTGCTCGGCATCGTCAACGGGACCACCAACTTCATCCTCGACAAGATGGACACCACCGGCGCCGGCTACCAGGAGGCGCTCGACGAGGCCACCGCGCTGGGGTACGCCGAGGCCGACCCCACCGCCGACGTCGAGGGGTTCGACGCCGCCGCCAAGGCCGCCATCCTCGCCGGGATCGCCTTCCACACGCGGGTGCGCCTCGACGACGTGCACCGCGAGGGCATGACCGAGGTCACCGCCGCCGACTTCGCCTCCGCCAAGGAGATGGGCTGCACCATCAAGCTGCTCGCCATCTGCGAGCGGGCCGAGGACGGCGCGTCGGTCACCGCGCGGGTGCATCCGGCGATGATCCCGCTCAGTCACCCGCTCGCCTCCGTGCGCGGCGCCTACAACGCCGTGTTCGTCGAGTCGGACGCCTCCGGGCAGCTGATGTTCTACGGGCCCGGCGCGGGCGGCGCGCCGACCGCCTCCGCCGTGCTCGGGGACCTGGTCGCCGTGGGGCGCAACCGGATCGGCGGGACGACCGGGCCCGGCGAGTCCGCGTACGCGGCGCTGCCCGTCTCCCCGATGGGCGAGGTCGTCACGCGCTACCACATCAGCCTCGACGTGGCCGACAAACCGGGCGTTCTCGCCCAGGTCGCGACCGTGTTCGCCGAGCACGGTGTCTCGATCGACACGGTGCGCCAGCAGGGCAAGGACGGTGAGGCCTCCCTCGTCGTCGTCACGCACCGTGCGTCCGACGCGGCCCTCGGCGGGACCGTCGAGGCGTTGCGCAAGCTCGACACCGTGCGCGGTGTCGCCAGCATCATGCGGGTTGAAGGAGAGTAACCAGCAATGACCCACCAGTGGCGCGGAATCATCGAGGAGTACCGGGACCGGCTGCCGGTCTCCGACACCACGCCGGTCGTGACGCTCCGCGAGGGCGGTACGCCGCTCGTGCCCGCGCAGGTGCTCTCCGAGCGCACGGGCTGCGAGGTGCACCTCAAGGTCGAGGGAGCGAACCCGACCGGGTCCTTCAAGGACCGGGGCATGACCATGGCCATCTCCAAGGCGAAGGAGGAGGGCGCCAAGGCCGTCATCTGCGCCTCCACGGGCAACACCTCCGCCTCCGCCGCCGCGTACGGGGTGCGGGCCGGGATGGTGTCCGCCGTCCTCGTGCCGCAGGGCAAGATCGCGCTCGGCAAGATGGGTCAGGCGCTGGTCCACGGCGCGAAGATCCTCCAGGTCGACGGCAACTTCGACGACTGCCTCACGCTGGCCCGCGCGCTGAGCGACAACTACCCGGTGGCGCTGGTCAATTCGGTCAATCCGGTACGGATAGAAGGCCAGAAGACCGCCGCCTTCGAGATCGTGGACATGCTGGGCGACGCCCCCGACATCCACGTCCTGCCGGTGGGCAACGCGGGCAACATCACCGCGTACTGGAAGGGGTACAAGGAGTACGCCGCCGACGGGATCAGCACCAGGACGCCGCGCATGTGGGGCTTCCAGGCCTCCGGCAGCGCGCCGATCGTGCGCGGCGAGGTCGTCAAGGACCCGTCGACCATCGCCACCGCCATCCGCATCGGCAACCCCGCCTCCTGGAACTTCGCGCTCGCCGCGCGGGACGAGTCGGGCGGCGCCATCGACGAGGTGACGGACCGTGAGATCCTGCGCGCCTACCGGCTGTTGGCCTCCCAGGAGGGCGTCTTCGTCGAGCCCGCGTCCGCCGCGTCGGTCGCCGGTCTGCTGAAGGCCGCCGAGCAGGGCAAGGTCGACCCGGGGCAGACGATCGTGTGCACCGTCACCGGCAACGGTCTGAAGGACCCGGACTGGGCCGTCGCCGGCGCCCCACAGCCGGTCACCGTCCCGGTGGACGCCGCGACCGCCGCCGAGCGGCTCGGCCTCGCCTGACGGGGACGGCGACCCGCGACCTCGTCCGCGCAACGGGCGTAAGGGCGCGTCCACCTGGGGAAGTTCCCTACAGTGGATGCACAGGGGGCTTACGACACGCATCGTGCGCCTCCTGTGCGCCCTATGTCGCCAGTGAACCTTCCTTCGATAGGCTGTACCGAACCCGCCCGCCGCATATGCCGCGGTATCGCGGCGTCTCCGTGGTCCGGAAAGCGGCCCGGAGCGGCCCGGAAAGCGGCCGGCCACCCCGGCCGGCGGCGATCCCAGGGGTTTCGTACGCCCTCACATGTCCCCCGTACGTCCATCGAATGTCATTCGACAGTCACGCAGCTCAAGGAGAGTCTTCGAGCGATGGCCGGTCCCGCGTTCCGCGCCGCCGCCGTCCGGGTGCGCGTCCCCGCCACCAGCGCCAACCTCGGCCCGGGCTTCGACGCCCTCGGCCTCGCGCTGGGGCTCTACGACGACGTGGTCGTCCGGGTGGCCGACTCCGGGCTGCACATCGACATCGCCGGCGAGGGCGGCGAGACCCTCCCGCGCGACGAGAGCCACCTGCTCGTACGCTCCCTGCGCACCGCCTTCGACCTGCTCGGCGGACAGCCGCGCGGCCTGGAGATCGTCTGCGCCAACCGCATCCCGCACGGCCGCGGCCTGGGCTCCTCCTCCGCCGCCATCTGCGCCGGGATCGTCGCCGCCCGCGCCGTGACCATAGGCGCCGAGGCCAGGCTCGACGACACCGCGCTCCTCGAACTCGCCACCGAGATCGAGGGCCACCCCGACAACGTCGCGGCCTGCCTGCTGGGCGGTTTCACCCTGTCCTGGATGGAGAGCGGCGCGGCCCGCGCGATCAGGATGGAGCCCGCCGATTCCATCGTTCCGGTGGTTTTCGTGCCCGGGAAGCCGGTCCTCACCGAGACCGCGCGCGGCCTGCTCCCGCGCACCGTGCCGCACGTCGACGCCGCCGCCAACGCGGGCCGCGCCGCCCTGCTCGTCGAGGCCCTGACCAGGCGCCCCGAGCTGCTGCTGCCCGCCACCGAGGACCGACTGCACCAGGAGTACCGCGCCCCGGCCATGCCCGAGAGCGCCGCCCTGGTGGAGCGGCTGCGGGGGGACGGGATCCCCGCGGTGATCTCCGGCGCCGGACCCACGGTCATGGCGCTGGCCGACGCGGAAAGCGCCGACAAGGTCGAAGCACTGGCCGGCACCGACTGGGCCGCCAACCGGCTCGGTCTCGACGTGCGGGGCGCGAGCGTGCTTCCGCTCGCCACCTGACACACGGTCGCCGGATTTCGAGAGGGGGAATGTTTGTTGGATCCGGTAGTGTTAACCTCAAGTCTGCACCCGACCCCACCATGGCGAGGTGCCTCGTGTCCCCGTCCGGGACAGACATTCTTCCGGGAGCCCCCCAAGTCGCATTGTGTTCTCTGCTACGTACGCGGGCAGTACGTCGCACGCGGACACTGAGCGGCCCGCGGGGCAGGCTTCGGAACCGGTGCGACCACGCCACGTGACACTGGGTGCCACGGCTCGGGGAAGCGCCATCACCAGATATCTCTTCCGCCGCTCAGGCGGACAACCGCCCCGGCACGGTTCACACAGCAAGGACCGATGCCGGACAGCACAACCGGTCGCCGAGCCAGACAGGCCGACGTCCGCTCCAGGGAAGGACCCTTCGTGAGCGACACCACCGATCTGATGGGCGCACGTGTCGAGGAGACCGCTGCCGCGCCCGCCACGGACGCTTCCGCGCCTGCCACCGGTGCCGGCTCCCGGCGGCGCCGCGGTACCGGCCTCGAGGGCATGGTGCTGGCCGAGCTGCAACAGGTCGCGTCCGGCCTCGGGATCAGGGGCACCGCGCGCATGCGCAAGAGCCAGCTGATCGAGGTCATCAAGGAGGCGCAGGCCGCCGGAGGCGCCCCCGCCCCGGCCAAGGCCGAGTCCGCAGAGACCAAGCCCAAGCGCCGCGCCACCTCCCGGACCCGTACGGGCGAGGCCGCCGAGAAGAAGGCCGACGCCAAGGCCGAGCAGGCCCCCGCCGAGAAGGCCACGGCCCAGCAGCAGATCGAGATCCCGGGCCAGCCCTCCCCGAAGGGCTCGGCCGAGCCGGCCGAGGAGGCCGCTCCCGCCGAGCGCCGCCGCCGTCGCGCCACCGCCGAGGCCGGTGCCCCGGCCGCCACCGCGACCGAGACGGTCACCACCGAGGCGAAGGCCGAACCCAAGGCCGAGACCCCGGCCCAGCCGCAGGGCGACGCCAGGGCCGACCACGACGGCGGCGAGGGCCGCCGCCGCGACCGCCGTGAGCGCGGCCGCGACCGTGACCGCGGCGAGCGTGGCGACCGCGGTGAGCGCGGTGACCGTCGCGGCAAGGGCGACGACCAGCAGGGCCAGGGCGGCCAGAACCGCCAGCAGAGCCAGCAGGGCGGCGGCCGGCAGGACCGCCAGCAGCACGACGACGACGACTTCGAGGGCGGCCGCCGTGGCCGTCGCGGCCGCTACCGCGACCGCCGTGGCCGTCGCGGCCGCGACGAGATGGCCTCCGAGCCGCAGCTCACCGACGACGACGTCCTGATCCCGGTCGCAGGCATCCTCGACATCCTCGACAACTACGCGTTCATCCGGACCTCCGGCTACCTGCCCGGCCCGAACGACGTGTACGTCTCCCTCGCCCAGGTCCGCAAGAACGGCCTGCGCAAGGGCGACCACCTCACCGGCGCCGTGCGCCAGCCCAAGGAGGGCGAGCGCCGCGAGAAGTTCAACGCGCTGGTGCGCCTGGACTCCGTCAACGGCATGGCGCCCGAACACGGCCGCGGCCGCCCGGAGTTCAACAAGCTCACCCCGCTGTACCCGCAGGACCGCCTCCGCCTGGAGACGGACCCCGGCGTCCTCACCACCCGCATCATCGACCTCGTCGCGCCCATCGGCAAGGGCCAGCGCGGTCTGATCGTGGCCCCGCCGAAGACCGGCAAGACCATGATCATGCAGGCGATCGCCAACGCGATCACGCACAACAACCCCGAGTGCCACCTGATGGTCGTCCTCGTCGACGAGCGTCCGGAAGAGGTCACCGACATGCAGCGGTCGGTCAAGGGCGAGGTCATCTCCTCGACCTTCGACCGCCCGGCCGAGGACCACACCACGGTCGCCGAGCTCGCCATCGAGCGCGCCAAGCGCCTGGTGGAGCTGGGTCACGACGTCGTCGTGCTGCTCGACTCGATCACCCGTCTGGGCCGTGCGTACAACCTCGCCGCCCCGGCCTCCGGCCGCATCCTCTCCGGTGGTGTCGACTCGACGGCCCTGTACCCGCCGAAGCGCTTCTTCGGCGCGGCCCGCAACATCGAGGACGGCGGCTCGCTGACCATCCTCGCCACCGCCCTGGTGGACACCGGGTCCCGCATGGACGAGGTCATCTTCGAGGAGTTCAAGGGCACCGGCAACGCGGAGCTCAAGCTCGACCGGAAGCTCGCCGACAAGCGCATCTTCCCCGCGGTGGACGTCGACGCGTCCGGCACCCGCAAGGAGGAGATCCTGCTCGCCAGCGACGAGCTCGCCATCGTCTGGAAGCTGCGCCGGGTGCTGCACGCCCTCGACCAGCAGCAGGCGGTCGAACTGCTTCTCGACAAGATGAAGCAGACCAAGTCGAACGCCGAGTTCCTGATGCAGATCCAGAAGACGACGCCGACGCCGGGCAACGGCGACTGACGTCACACCTTCCGCCGAAAGGGCCGCTCCCGCCGGGGAGCGGCCCTTTCGCGTACGGCGGGGGCTTCGCCACCACGGCGCTCCCGGAGGCTTCGCCACCAGGACGTCCGCCGGGCCGGGACCGGGCGGAATCCCTTCCGTCCTGTCCCGCGTTCCCCCGCCCGCCCCGACGGCGGGACGACGGGGGCCGTACGGCCGTGAGGGCCGGGTCCGGCACCGGGTGCGGGGGTGACCGGCCAGGACGAGCCGAGGAGCACACGCACAGGTCCGCCGAGAGCACACCGGGCCGCCGGGGCGAGGGGCGTCGGCGCACGGGCCTGAAGGCCGCGGCCCGGCCCGCCGCCGGCACCGTCGCCCTCGTCGGCACCGGCGCCGGACACCCGCGCCGAGGGCGCGGTCACCGGTGAGGTGAAGGGCGTGGTCGACACCGGGCGGGGGCGCGGGACCGTGGCGGTGTGCGGCTCCGTCGCGCGGGTGCGGCGAGGCCCGTCGGCCCGCGGGGAACAAATGACGGTGGCCCCCGGTTTTGGGAGAGGACCCCAGTCCTGGCAGACTGGTGAGTCGGCCCCGGTTCACGCTCCCGCACCCCGCGGATGCGACCCGGTGCCCTCCCGAACCTAGGAGACACCTTGAAGCGCGACATCCACCCCGAGTACGTCGAGACGCAGGTCAGCTGCACCTGCGGCGCGTCGTTCACCACCCGTAGCACGATCGACAGCGGCACCATCCGTGCCGAGGTCTGCTCCGAGTGCCACCCGTTCTACACGGGCAAGCAGAAGATCCTCGACACCGGTGGCCGTGTGGCCCGCTTCGAGGCCCGCTTCGGCAAGGCCGCCGGCTCCAAGAAGTAGCGAGCCCCATATCGCCGGTCCACGGCCGCGTCCCCACCCGGGGGCGGGCCGGGACCGGCGTTTTTGGTCGCCCGCCCCTTCACCCACGCAATCGCAGGAGCCCAAGATGTTCGAGGCCGTCGAGGAACTCGTCGCCGAGCACGCCGACCTGGAGAAGAAGCTCGCCGACCCGTCGGTCCACGCCGACCAGGCCAACGCGCGCAAGCTGAACAAGCGCTACGCCGAGCTCACCCCGATCGTCGCCACGTACCGCTCCTGGAAGCAGACGGGTGACGACATCGAGACCGCCCGCGAGCTGGCCGCCGACGACCCCGACTTCGCCGCCGAGGTCAAGGACCTGGAGAAGCAGCGCGAGGAGCTCACTGAGAAGCTCCGCCTGCTGCTGGTCCCGCGCGACCCCAGCGACGACAAGGACGTCATCCTCGAGATCAAGGCGGGCGCGGGCGGCGACGAGTCCGCCCTGTTCGCCGGCGACCTGCTGCGCATGTACCTGCGCTACGCCGAGCGCGTCGGCTGGAAGACCGAGATCATCGACGCCACCGAGTCCGAGCTGGGCGGCTACAAGGACGTCCAGGTGGCCGTGAAGGCCCGCGGGCAGATCGAGCCCGGCCAGGGCGTGTGGGCGCGGCTGAAGTACGAGGGCGGCGTGCACCGCGTGCAGCGCGTGCCGGCCACCGAGTCGCAGGGCCGCATCCACACCTCCGCCGCCGGTGTCCTGGTGACCCCCGAGGCGGAGGAGGTCGACGTCGAGATCAACCCGAACGACCTGCGCATCGACGTCTACCGGTCCTCCGGGCCCGGCGGGCAGTCCGTCAACACCACCGACTCCGCCGTGCGCATCACGCACCTGCCGACCGGGGTCGTCGCCTCCTGCCAGAACGAGAAGAGCCAGCTCCAGAACAAGGAGCAGGCCATGCGCATCCTGCGCTCCAGGCTCCTCGCGGCGGCGCAGGAGGAGGCGGAGCGGGAGGCGGCCGACGCCCGCCGCAGCCAGGTCCGCACCGTCGACCGCTCCGAGAAGATCCGCACGTACAACTTCCCGGAGAACCGCATCTCGGACCACCGCGTCGGCTTCAAGGCGTACAACCTCGACCAGGTCCTGGACGGCGACCTCGCCGCGGTGATCCAGGCCTGTGTCGACGCTGACTCGGCCGCCAAGCTCGCCGCCGCGTAAACCCCGTAGACAGCCCGGAGGACCGTCGTGAACCTGCTGCTCGCCGAGGTGGCCCAGGCCACCCAGCGGCTCGCCGACGCCGGCGTGCCCTCGCCGCGCACCGACGCGGAGGAGCTCGCCGCGTTCGTGCACGGCGTCAAGCGCGGCGAGCTGCACCGCGTGAAGGACTCCGACTTCGACGCCCGGTACTGGGAGGTCATCGCCCGCCGCGAGGCCCGCGAGCCGCTCCAGCACATCACCGGGCGCGCGTACTTCCGCTACCTGGAGCTCCAGGTCGGCCCCGGGGTGTTCGTGCCGCGGCCCGAGACCGAGTCGGTGGTCGGCTGGGCGATAGACGCCGTCCGCGCGATGGACGTCGTCGAGCCCTGCATCGTCGACCTGTGCACCGGCTCGGGCGCCATCGCGCTGGCGCTCGCCCAGGAGGTGCCGCGCTCGCGCGTGTACGCCGTGGAGCTGTCCGAGGACGCCCTGCAGTGGACCCGCAAGAACATGGAGGGGTCCAGGGTCGAACTGCGCCAGGGAGACGCCCGGACGGCCTTCCCGGACCTCGACGGCCAGGTCGACCTGGTCGTCTCCAACCCGCCGTACATCCCGCTCACCGAGTGGGAGTACGTCGCCCCTGAGGCCCGCGACTACGATCCCGACCTGGCCCTGTTCTCCGGTGAGGACGGCCTCGACCTGATCCGCGGCCTGGAGCGCACCGCGCACCGGCTGCTGCGCCCCGGCGGGGTGGTCGTCGTCGAGCACGCCGACACCCAGGGCGGACAGGTCCCGTGGATCTTCGCCGAGGAACGCGGGTGGGCCGACGCGGCCGACCACCCCGACCTGAACAACCGCCCCCGGTTCGCCACCGCCCGCAAGGCGCTGCCGTGAGCGTCCCGCATACTTCATCCCCCCAGCAGCACCCGTACGAGGAGGCCCGCTAGATGGCTCGCCGATACGACACCAACGACGCGACCGACCGCACGACCGGTCTGCGCGAAGCCGCCTCCGCCGTCCGCCGGGGCGAGCTCGTGGTGCTGCCGACGGACACCGTGTACGGGATCGGCGCCGACGCGTTCACCTCGGAGGCCGTCGCCGACCTGCTGGAGGCCAAGGGCCGGGGCCGCAACATGCCCACGCCCGTTCTCATCGGCTCCCCGAACACCCTGCACGGCCTGGTCACCGACTTCTCCGAGCTGGCCTGGGAACTCGTCGACGCGTTCTGGCCGGGCGCGCTGACGCTGGTCGCCCGGCACCAGCCGTCGCTCCAGTGGGACCTCGGGGACACCCGGGGCACGGTCGCCGTACGGATGCCGCTGCACCCGGTCGCCATCGAACTGCTCACCGAGGTCGGGCCCATGGCCGTGTCCTCGGCGAACCTGACCGGCCACCCGGCGCCGGAGAACTGCGACGCCGCGCAGGAGATGCTCGGCGACTCCGTCTCCGTGTACCTCGACGGCGGCCCGACGCCCGGCAACGTGCCCTCCTCCATCGTCGACGTCACCCGGCCCGTGCCGGTGCTGCTGCGCGAGGGCGCGCTCTCGCCGGAGGAGCTGCGCAAGGTGGTACCCGACCTCGAGGTGGCGAATTGACGGCCCCCGAGTCGGGGCGTGGCATAGGCAACGGGGAATCCAGCGCGGAGATCACGACCACCTTCGGGTTTCCGCGCGACACCTTCCGCATCCTCCACGTCAGTACCGGAAACGTGTGCCGCTCGCCCATCACCGAGCGGCTGACCCGGCATTTCGTGAGCCAGCGGCTGGGGATCCTGGGTGGCGGGCTGATCGTGGAGAGCGCGGGCACCTGGGGGCACGAGGGCGCGCCGATGGAGGCCAACGCGGAGGCCGTGCTGGAGGAGTACGGGGCGGACGCGTCGGGGTTCGTGGGGCGTGAGCTGCTGGACGAGCACGTGATCCGGGCGGACCTGGTGCTGACGGCCACGCGGGACCACCGGGCGCAGGTCATCTCCATGGGGCATTCGGCGGGGCTGCGGACGTTCACGCTGAAGGAGTTCACGCGGCTGGTCGACGCGATCGATCCGGCGACGCTGCCTCCGCTGGACGAGGGGCTGGTCATGCGCGCCCGGGCGCTGGTGCGGGCTGCGGCGGCTCTACGCGGGTGGCTGCTGGCGCCGACGGCCGAGGCGGACGAGGTGTACGACCCGTACGGGGCGCCGCTGACGTTCTTCCGGTCCATCGGGGACGAGATATTCGAGGCGCTGGATCCTGTGGTGACGGCGCTGACCGGGGTGCCTGCTCGGGCGTAGGCCGGCTGCTGTCGGGGTGGGTTTCAAGGCCTCCGGCGTTGTTCCGCTGTGCCCACCCTCCCCCATTGCCCGAAAGGCACGGGAGGTACCCCCACCGCCCTGCGGAACGACTGCCCACAGCGACGTACGGGCTGATGCGTCCTACATTGGGCGGTATGACGGTCGGGCGTGTGCTTGAGGGTGATGTGGTGCGGCGGCAGGATCCCGAGCTCGCCGATGTGCTGCTCGCGGAACGCGAGCGGCAGTCGAGCACGCTCCAGCTGATCGCCGCCGAGAACTTCATGTCGTCGGCCGTGCTGGCCGCCCTCGGCTCGCCGCTGGCCAACAAGTACGCCGAGGGGTACCCCGGCAACCGCCACCACGGCGGCTGCGAGGTCGTCGACGTCGCCGAGCGCCTCGCCGTGGAGCGGGCCACGGCGCTGTTCGGCGCCGAGCACGCCAACGTGCAGGCGCACTCCGGCTCGTCCGCCGTGCTCGCCGCGTACGCCGTCCTGCTGCGCCCCGGCGACACCGTCCTCGCCCTCGGCCTGCCCTACGGCGGCCACCTCACCCACGGCTCGCCCGCCAACTTCTCCGGCCGCTGGTTCGACGTCGTCGGCTACGGCGTGGAAGCGGAGAGCGGACTCGTCGACCACGACCAGGTCCGCGCCCTCGCGCACACCCGCCGCCCCAAGGCGATCGTCTGCGGCTCCATCGCCTACCCCCGCCACATCGACTACGCGTTCTTCCGCGAGGTCGCCGACGAGGTGGGCGCGTATCTGATCGCCGACGCCGCGCACCCCATCGGCCTGGTCGCCGGGGGAGTGGCGCCCAGCCCGGTGCCGTACGCGGACATCGTGTGCGCGACGACGCACAAGGTGCTGCGGGGTCCGCGCGGCGGGATGATCCTGTGCGGCGGCGAGCTGGCCGAGCGCGTCGACCGCGCCGTCTTCCCCTTCAGCCAGGGCGGCGCCCAGATGAACGCCGTCGCGGCCAAGGCCGTCGCGTTCGGGGAGGCGGCGACACCGGCGTTCGCCGCGTACGCGCACCAGGTGGTCGCCAACGCGCGGGCGCTGGCCGCCGCGCTGGCCGCCGAGGGGCTGGCGGTCACCACCGGCGGCACCGACACCCACCTGATCGTCGCCGACCCGGCGCCGCTCGGCGTCGACGGGCGCACCGCGCGCGGCAGGCTCGCGGCGGCCGGGCTCGTCCTGGACTGCTGCGCGCTCCCGCACGACGACGGCCGCGGGCTGCGGCTGGGCACGGCGGCGGTGACCACGCAGGGCATGGGGGCGAGGGAGATGACGTTCGTCGCGGGGCTGCTGGCGAGCGTCCTGCGGGGCGGCACCGAGCCCGCGCGGGCCCGGGAGGACGTACGGGAACTGGCCGCGGCGTTCCCGCCGTACCCCCACTGAACGGGCCGGTTTCCGGGGTTGGCGTCACGGACGCACCGTCACGCGTGCAACCATCGTGGATACCCGGAAGTCCTCACCCGTATGCGCGCCTCGCTAGGGTGTGGGGCTGTGATGGCCAGCGAGACCTGTGGGGAAGCCCGTGCGTGAATACCTGCTGACGCTCTGCATCACGGCCGCGGTGACGTACCTGCTGACAGGGCCGGTACGGAAGTTCGCGATCGTGGCCGGGGCGATGCCGGAGATCCGGGCACGTGACGTGCACCGGGAACCCACTCCGCGGCTCGGCGGTATCGCCATGTTCTTCGGCCTGTGCGCGGGCCTGCTGGCCGCCGACCACCTCACCAACCTCGGCCAGCTCTTCGAGAAGTCCAACGAGCCGCGGGCGCTGCTCTCCGGGGCCGCGCTGATCTGGCTGATCGGCGTGCTGGACGACAAGTTCGAGATCGACGCGCTGATCAAGCTGGGCGGCCAGATGATCGCCGCCGGCGTGATGGTCATGCAGGGTCTGACGATCCTGTGGCTGCCCGTCCCGGGCGTCGGCACGGTCGCGCTGACCCAGTGGCAGGGCACCCTGCTCACGGTGGCGCTGGTCGTCATCACCATCAACGCGGTCAACTTCGTCGACGGCCTCGACGGCCTCGCGGCCGGCATGGTGTGCATCGCGGCGGCCGCGTTCTTCATGTACGCCTACCGCATCTGGTACTCGTACGGCATCGAGGCCGCCGCCCCCGCGACGCTGTTCGCGGCCATCCTGATGGGCATGTGCCTGGGCTTCCTGCCGCACAACATGCACCCCGCGCGGATCTTCATGGGTGACTCGGGCTCGATGCTGATCGGTCTGGTCCTGGCGGCGGGCGCGATCTCCATCACGGGACAGGTCGACCCGGACAGCCTGTTCGGCGGGTCCGAGCGCAGCACGGTGCACCAGATGGTGCCGGTCTACATCCCGCTGGTGATGCCGCTGACGATCATCGCGATCCCGGCCGCCGACCTGATCCTGGCGATCGTGCGGCGCACCTGGCGGGGCCAGTCGCCGTTCGCGGCGGACCGGGGGCATCTGCACCACCGGCTGCTGGAGATCGGCCACTCGCACAGCCGGGCGGTGCTGATCATGTACTTCTGGTCGGCGCTGATCGGCTTCGGCGCGCTGACCTACTCGGTGAACTCGGCGTCGATGTGGATCGTGCTGGGCGTCGTCATCCTCTCCGCGCTCGGCCTCGTGCTGCTCCTGCTGCCCCGCTTCACGCCGCGCGCCCCGCGCTGGGCGGAGGCCGTCGTGCCCCCGCGCTACCGCCGTCGCCGCCGGACGGTCCCGGTCACCGCCGCGGACGCGTCGGCCCCGGCGGACCCGGAGCCCGCCGACGGCCACCGCACCCCGGTCGCCGCGGGTGTCTCCGGTGTCAACGGCGCGACCGCCGTCGGCCCTCGCGCACACCTGGCCGACCGATCACGGTCAAGGTAAGAATCCGACTAGAGCATTGCCAAGTCGTGGGGCTCCTATGGGGCATCGTTGGGTGTGCGAACCGCCCCAATATCAGACAAAGAGGTCGAGTTCTCGCTCGGGCGTGCAGATTCACTCTCATGTGTGACGGTGAGCACGCCGGACAGGTAAAGACTGCATCAAATAGTTTGTGATACCGTTCACGAGAACCCCGGATACAGCCACGGAACCGCAGTGCGACGGTTCACCGGCGCGAGGAATTCTCACTCGGCCCGGGGGTCTACGCTCGTCCATGACGACACCCTGCCCCCTGCGAAAAGCGGAGTTGCCGCCATGCCGTCCCATGACGTCCGGAACCTTCTGCAGTGCGCTGTGCCCACAGCGGCTGCCGGTGCGGTCGCCGTTGCCGTCAGCGCCGCGGTGGCCGGCGGCAAGGGTGCCATCGGTGCGGTCGTGGGGGTCGTGCTCGCCATCCTGTTCATGGGGATCGGCCTGTACGTCCTGCAGTGGACGGCGAAGTCGCTGCCGCAGTTGTTCCAGGCCATGGGGCTGATGCTCTACGTGGCACAGCTCCTGCTGCTGATGATCTTCGTCGCGATCTTCAAGGACACCTCGCTCTTCGACCCGAAGGCGTTCGCGATCTCGCTCGTCGTGGCGACGCTCGTGTGGATGGGCGCGCAGGCCCGTGCGCACATGAAGGCCAAGCTCTTCTACGTCGACCCGGACTCCGCGAAGAGCGACGAGTCCGAGAAGACGGGGCCGTCGTCGTGACGGGTAGGGGCGCGATAAAGACCGGTGAGAACTCCTGCTATCGTCCGGTGCCAACTGCGGCATCGCGGGCGCGGGCATCCGAGCTGACGCCTGAGCGATCGCGAGGCTCGATGCCCCTCAGCCGCCCCCACATCCGTAACACCTGTCCGGTGCCGACCCGCGGACCTGTGCCGCGCCGACACAACGAGGTTGCCGTACCTATGCGTCACGCCGAAGGAGCCCGTGGTGAGTGCTGACCAGACCCAGCTCGCCTTTGACTGGAGCTGTCGGATCATGTCCGACAACGGGTGTGGTTTTCCGGCTCCGGGCCTGCACTCGTTCCTCTTCCAGCCGATCGCCACGGTCGGGGGGTTCGAGTTCAACAAGGTGATGCTGCTCGCGCTCATCACCACCGTCCTCGTCATCGGCTTCTTCTACGCGGCCTTCGGCAAGGCCAAGGTGGTGCCGGGCAAGCTGCAGATGGTCGGTGAGGCGGGCTACGACTTCGTCCGCCGCGGGATCGTCTACGAGACCCTCGGCAAGAAGGAGGGCGAGAAGTACGTCCCCCTGATGGTCTCGCTGTTCTTCTTCATCTGGATCATGAACATCTGGTCCGTGATCCCGCTGGCCCAGTTCCCGGTCTCGTCGATCATCGCGTACCCGATGGTGCTGGCCGCGATCGTCTATGTCATCTGGGTCGGACTGACCTTCAAGCGGCACGGCTTCGTGGGCGCCTTCAAGAACTTCACAGGCTACGACAAGTCGCTGGGCGCCGTGCTGCCGCTCGTCATGGTCATCGAGTTCTTCTCGAACCTGCTGGTCCGGCCGTTCACGCACGCGGTGCGACTGTTCGCCAACATGTTCGCCGGTCACCTGATGCTGGTGATGTTCACCGTCGCCTCCTGGTACCTGCTGAACAGCTGGATGATCCCGGCCGCCGGCGTCTCCTTCGCCATGACGATGGCCATGATCCTCTTCGAGCTTTTCGTGCAGGCCGTCCAGGCGTACGTCTTCGTACTGCTGGCCTGCTCGTACATCCAGGGCGCGCTCGCCGAGCACCACTGAGCACCTCCCGCCCTTCAGCCCCAGAACGTCCGGTGGCCAACCCCCGCCGGTCCATGAAAGAGAAGGAAGATTCAGCATGGCTGCCACTGAGACCCTCGCCGCTGTCTCCGGTTCGCTCGGTTCCATCGGCTACGGCCTCGCCGCCATCGGCCCCGGCATCGGCGTCGGCATCATCTTCGGCAACGGCACCCAGGCCCTGGCCCGTCAGCCCGAGGCGGCCGGCCTGATCCGTGCCAACCAGATCCTCGGCTTCGCCTTCTGTGAGGCGCTCGCCCTCATCGGCATCGTTATGCCGTTCGTGTTCGGTAAGTAATCACTCCTTACCCGGCACGTTTCGACGAAAGGCACTGATGTGATCGCCAACCTGGTACAGCTGGCGGCCGAGGAGGAGCAGAACCCGCTCGTTCCTCCGGGCCCCGAGCTGCTCGTCGGCACCATCGCCTTCGCCATCGTGTTCTTCTTCTTCTGGAAGAAGCTGCTCCCGAACATCAACAAGGTTCTGGAGGAGCGCCGCACGGCGATCGAAGGCGGTATCGAAGAGGCCGAGGCCATGAAGGTCGAGGCCCAGAGCGTCCTTGAGCAGTACAAGGCTCAGCTCGCCGAGGCCCGGCACGAGGCCGCGCGTCTGCGCCAGGAGGCGCAGGAGCAGGGTGCCGCGCTCATCGCCGAGATGCGGGCCGAGGGCCAGCGTCAGCGCGAGGAGATCGTCGCCGCCGGCCACGCGCAGATCGAGGCCGACCGCAAGGCCGCCGCCTCCTCGCTGCGCCAGGACGTCGGCAAGCTCGCCACCGACCTGGCCGGCAAGCTCGTCGGCGAGTCCCTCGAGGACCACGCCCGGCAGAGCCGCGTGATCGACCGCTTCCTCGACGAGCTCGACCAGAAGGCCGAGGCCGCGCGATGAACGGAGCGAGCCGCGAGGCCCTGGCAGCCGCACGTGAGCGTCTCGACGCGCTGACGGACTCCACGTCCGTGAACGCGGGCTCGCTCGCCGACGAGCTGGCGGCCGTCACCGCGCTGCTCGACCGCGAGGTGTCGCTGCGTCGGGTCCTCACCGACCCGGCGCAGGCCGGTGAGGCCAAGGCCGAACTGGCCCAGCGCCTGCTCGGCTCGCAGGTCAGCGGCCCGGCCGCGGACCTGGTGTCCGGCATGGTGCGCTCCCGCTGGTCGCAGTCCCGCGACCTGGTGGACGCGCTGGAGGAGCTGGCGAACACCGCCGACCTCACCGCCGCCCAGAAGGCGGGCACGCTCGACGACGTCGAGGACGAGCTGTTCCGGTTCGGCCGGATCGTCTCCTCCAGCACCGAGCTGCGTGCCGCGCTGACCAACCGGAGCGCCACCGCCTCCGCCAAGGGCGAGCTGCTGCGCAGCCTGCTCGGCGGCAGGGCGGCCACGGCCACCGAGCGTCTGGTCACCCGTCTCGTGACCGCGCCGCGGGGACGTAGCCTGGAGTCGGGACTGGAGTCCCTGTCCAAGCTCGCCGCCGAGCGCCGGGACCGTACGGTGGCCGTCGTCACCTCCGCGGTGCCGCTGAGCGACCGGCAGAAGCAGCGCCTGGGCGACGCCCTCGCGAAGCTCTACGGCCGCCGGATGCACCTCAACCTCGACGTCGACCCCGCGGTCGTCGGCGGGATCCGGGTGCAGGTCGGTGACGAGGTCATCAACGGCTCCCTGGCGGACCGGCTCGAGGACGCGAGCCGTCGGCTGGCCGGCTGAGCAGCACATTCTGAATAGGCAGTACGTACTTACGGCCCTGGTTGGGCCGTGCAGAGGATTCCTGGGGGTCGCCCCCAGACCCCCCAAGTGAAACTTCGGGCCCAACAAGGAGAGCAGGGAACTCAGATGGCGGAGCTCACGATCCGGCCGGAGGAGATCCGGGACGCGCTGGAGAACTTTGTCCAGTCGTACAAGCCGGACGCGGCCTCGCGCGAGGAGGTCGGTACGGTCACCCTTGCCGGCGACGGCATCGCGAAGGTCGAGGGTCTCCCCTCGGCCATGGCCAACGAGCTGCTGAAGTTCGAGGACGGCACCCTCGGCCTCGCCCTCAACCTCGAGGAGCGCGAGATCGGTGCCATCGTCCTCGGTGAGTTCAGCGGCATCGAGGAGGGCCAGCCGGTCACCCGCACCGGCGAGGTCCTGTCCGTCGCCGTCGGCGAGGGTTACCTCGGCCGCGTGGTCGACCCGCTCGGCAACCCGATCGACGGCCTCGGCGAGATCGAGACCGAGGGCCGCCGTGCCCTCGAACTGCAGGCCCCCACGGTCATGCAGCGCAAGTCGGTGCACGAGCCGATGGAGACGGGCTACAAGGCCGTCGACGCCATGACCCCGATCGGCCGTGGTCAGCGCCAGCTGATCATCGGCGACCGCCAGACCGGCAAGACCGCCCTGGCCGTCGACACGATCATCAACCAGCGCGACAACTGGCGCTCCGGCGACCCGAAGAAGCAGGTCCGCTGCATCTACGTCGCCATCGGCCAGAAGGGCTCCACCATCGCGTCGGTCCGCCGCGCGCTGGAGGAGAACGGCGCGCTGGAGTACACGACCATCGTCGCCGCCCCGGCGTCCGACCCGGCCGGCTTCAAGTACCTGGCGCCGTACACCGGTTCGGCCATCGGCCAGCAGTGGATGTACGAGGGCAAGCACGTCCTGATCATCTTCGACGACCTGTCGAAGCAGGCCGACGCCTACCGCGCCGTCTCCCTGCTGCTGCGCCGCCCGCCGGGCCGCGAGGCCTACCCGGGTGACGTCTTCTACCTGCACTCCCGTCTGCTGGAGCGCTGCGCCAAGCTCTCCGACGACATGGGCGCGGGCTCGATGACCGGTCTGCCGATCGTAGAGACCAAGGCCAACGACGTGTCGGCGTTCATCCCGACCAACGTCATCTCCATCACCGACGGCCAGTGCTTCCTGGAGTCGGACCTGTTCAACGCCGGTCAGCGCCCCGCGCTGAACGTCGGTATCTCCGTCTCCCGAGTCGGTGGTTCCGCGCAGCACAAGGCGATGAAGCAGGTCTCCGGCCGTCTGCGCGTGGACCTCGCCCAGTTCCGTGAGCTGGAGGCGTTCGCCGCCTTCGGTTCCGACCTGGACGCCGCGTCCAAGGCGCAGCTGGAGCGCGGTCAGCGCATGGTCGAGCTGCTGAAGCAGGACCAGTACCAGCCGATGTCCACCGAGGACCAGGTCGTCTCCGTCTGGGCCGGCACCACCGGCAAGATGGACGACGTGCCGGTCGCCGACATCCGCCGCTTCGAGAAGGAGCTGCTCGAGTACCTGCACCGCAGCGAGCAGGGCCTCATGACCTCCATCCGCGAGGGCGGCAAGATGTCCGACGACACCCTGCAGGCCGTGGCCGAGGCGATCGCGGCCTTCAAGAAGCAGTTCGAGACGAGCGACGGCAAGCTGCTCGGCGAGGACGCCCCGTCCGCCGCCAAGTGACGTAAGGAAGGGACCTGACTCATGGGAGCCCAGCTCCGGGTCTACAAGCGTCGCATCCGATCCGTCACCGCGACCAAGAAGATCACCAAGGCGATGGAGATGATCGCCGCCTCGCGCGTCGTCAAGGCGCAGCGCAAGGTGGCGGCCTCCACGCCGTACGCGCGGGAGCTCACCCGCGCGGTCACGGCGGTCGGCACCGGGTCGAACACCAAGCACCCGCTCACCACGGAGGCGGAGAACCCGACCCGTGCCGCGGTCCTGCTCCTCACGAGCGACCGCGGCCTGGCCGGCGCCTTCAACTCCAACGCCATCAAGGCGGCGGAGCAGCTGACCGAGCGCCTGGAGCGCGAGGGCAAGCAGGTCGTCACGTACATCGTCGGCCGGCGCGGTGTCGCCCACTACAACTTCCGCGAGCGCACGATCGCGGAGACGTTCACGGGCTTCACCGACGAGCCCTCGTACGCGGACGCCAAGAAGGTCGCGGCCCCGCTGATCGAGGCGCTCCAGACGGAGACGGCGGACGGCGGCGTGGACGAGCTCCACATCGTCTACACCGAGTTCGTGTCGATGATGACGCAGACGGCGGTCGACTCCCGGATGCTCCCGCTGCGCCTCGAAGAGGTCGCGGCGGAGACGTCCACCAAGGGCGAGATCCTGCCGCTGTACGACTTCGAGCCGTCGGCGGAGGACGTCCTCGACGCCCTGCTGCCGCGGTACGTCGAGAGCCGGATCTACAACGCGCTGCTCCAGTCGGCCGCTTCGAAGCACGCCGCCACGCGGCGCGCGATGAAGTCGGCCACCGACAACGCGGGCGAGCTGATCAACACGCTCTCCCGTCTTGCCAACGCGGCCCGCCAGGCCGAAATCACCCAGGAAATCAGCGAGATCGTCGGTGGCGCCAGTGCCCTGGCCGACGCGAACGCGGGGAGTGACAACTAATGACCACCACTGTTGAGACCGCGGCGGCCACGGGCCGTGTCGCCCGGGTCATCGGCCCGGTCGTCGACGTGGAGTTCCCCGTCGACGCGATGCCGGAGATCTACAACGCCCTCCACGTCGAGGTCGCCGACCCGGCCCAGGAGGGTGCGCTCAAGACGCTGACCCTCGAGGTCGCGCAGCACCTCGGTGACGGCCTGGTCCGTACCATCTCCATGCAGCCCACCGACGGTCTGGTCCGCCAGGCCCCGGTGACCGACACGGGCTCCTCCATCTCGGTGCCGGTCGGCGACTTCACCACCGGCAAGGTGTTCAACACCCTCGGTGAGGTGCTGAACGTCGACGAGCAGTACACCGGTGAGCGCTGGCCGATCCACCGCAAGGCGCCCAACTTCGACGAGCTCGAGTCGAAGACCGAGATGTTCGAGACCGGCGTCAAGGTCATCGACCTTCTCACCCCGTACGTCAAGGGTGGAAAGATCGGTCTGTTCGGCGGTGCCGGCGTCGGCAAGACGGTGCTCATCCAGGAGATGATCTACCGCGTCGCCAACAACCACGACGGTGTGTCGGTGTTCGCCGGCGTCGGTGAGCGCACCCGTGAGGGCAACGACCTCATCGACGAGATGAGCGAGAGCGGTGTCATCGACAAGACCGCGCTCGTCTTCGGCCAGATGGACGAGCCCCCGGGCACCCGTCTGCGCGTGGCCCTGGCCGGTCTGACCATGGCGGAGTACTTCCGCGATGTGCAGAAGCAGGACGTGCTGTTCTTCATCGACAACATCTTCCGCTTCACCCAGGCCGGTTCCGAGGTGTCGACCCTGCTCGGCCGCATGCCCTCCGCGGTGGGCTACCAGCCGAACCTGGCCGACGAGATGGGTCTCCTCCAGGAGCGCATCACCTCGACCCGTGGTCACTCGATCACCTCGATGCAGGCGATCTACGTCCCCGCGGACGACCTGACCGACCCGGCCCCGGCCACCACCTTCGCCCACCTCGACGCGACGACGGTGCTCTCCCGTCCGATCTCGGAGAAGGGCATCTACCCGGCCGTGGACCCGCTGGACTCCACGTCCCGGATCCTGGACCCGCGCTACATCGCGCAGGACCACTACAACGCGGCCATGCGCGTGAAGAACATCCTGCAGAAGTACAAGGACCTGCAGGACATCATCGCGATCCTCGGTATCGACGAGCTCGGCGAGGAGGACAAGCTCGTCGTCCACCGTGCCCGTCGCGTGGAGCGCTTCCTGTCCCAGAACACCCACGTCGCCAAGCAGTTCACCGGCGTCGACGGGTCGGACGTCCCGCTGGACGAGTCGATCGCGGCCTTCAACGCGATCTGCGACGGCGAGTACGACCACTTCCCGGAGCAGGCGTTCTTCATGTGCGGTGGCATCGAGGACCTGAAGAACAACGCCAAGGAGCTGGGCGTCTCCTGAGCATCAGGCTCACCGTGAACCCCTGAGGTTCACACCCGAGGGGGCGGGCGCGTCCCGCCCCCTCATCCACGCCCCTTAGACTTGTAACCAACACCCGGCACAACCGCCGGGTGGTGACCCGAGGAGCCACCTTGGCTGCTGAGCTGCACGTCGCGCTGGTCGCGGCCGACCGAGAGGTCTGGTCCGGCGAGGCCACCCTGGTCGTCGCGCGCACCACGTCCGGCGACATCGGCGTCATGCCCGGTCACCAGCCGCTGCTCGGTGTGCTGGAGTCGGGCCCGGTGACCATCCGCACGCGTGAGGGCGGGACGGTCGTCGCCGCGGTGCACGGCGGTTTCATCTCGTTCGCGGACGACAAGCTGTCGCTGCTGGCCGAGATCGCCGAGCTGTCGGACGAGATCGACGTCCAGAGCGCGGAGCAGGAACTCGCCCGCGCGAAGGCGGAGGACGACGCGGAGGCCGAGCGCCGCGCGGACGTCCGTCTGCGGGCGGCGTCGGCGGGGCGCTGATTCCAGCGCGGTGAGATGACGTCACTCAGCCGCGGCCGGCACCGGAGCGATCCGGAGCCGGTCGCGGCTGAGGCAGATCTGGATGATTTTTCCGTTCCGTTACCTAGGAGACGAGGAGGTCGGTGTCGATGGTCCTCGCTCTGACTGTGTGCGGAATCGTGGTGGCCCTCGTGGTGGTGGGGCTCTTCGTCTTCGGCCTGCGCCGCCGCCTCATCCAGCGTTCCGGCGGAACGTTCGACTGCAGCCTGCGCTGGGACGCGCCCGAGTCGGGCGACTCCGGCGGCAAGGGCTGGGCGTACGGGGTGGCACGCTACAACGGTGACCGGGTCGAGTGGTTCCGCGTCTTCTCCTACGCGCCCCGTCCGCGCCGCGTCCTGGAGCGTTCCGCGATCGAGGTGGCCGGCCGCCGGCTGCCCGAGGGCGAGGAGGAGCTGGCGCTGCTGTCGGACTCGGTGATCCTCGCCTGTCTGCACCGGGGCACGCGTCTGGAGCTCGCCATGAGCGAGGACGCGCTGACCGGTTTCCTCGCCTGGCTCGAGGCGGCCCCGCCCGGGCAGCGGGTGAACGTGGCCTAGACACATTCGCCCTCCTCCGGACGAGGTCCGGAGGAGGGCGAATGTCGTGTGGTACTTCCCGAGGGTTACTTCAGGCCGCTGTCGATGGCCGTCACGAGCTCACCGTTGGTGGTGTCGCCGCTGAACTCCCAGAAGAAGGCACCGCCCAGGCCCTGGCTCTTCGCCCAGGCCATCTTGCTGTTGATGGTGGACGGGGTGTCGTAGGACCACCAGTTGCTGCCGCAGTGGGCGTACGCCGTGCCGGCGATGGTGCCGGTGGCCGGGCAGGAGTTCTTCAGGACCTTGTAGTCCTCGATGCCCGGCTCGTAGGTGCCCGGGGCCGGGCCGGTCGCCGAGCCGCCGGGGGCGGACTGGGTGACGCCGGTCCAGCCGCGGCCGTAGAAGCCGATGCCGAGCAGCAGCTTGGCGGACGGGACGCCCTTCGACTTCAGCTTGGCGATCGCGTCGGCCGAGTTGAAGCCGGCCTGCGGGATGCCGTTGTACGAGGTGAGCGGCGAGTGCGGGGCCGTCGGGCCCTGCGCGTTGAAGGCGCCGAAGTAGTCGTACGTCATCACGTTGTACCAGTCGAGGTACTGCGAGGCGCCGCCGTAGTCGGCCGCGTCGATCTTGCCGCCGTTCGAGCCGTCGGCGGTGATGGCGGCGGTGACCAGGTAGTCCTTGCCGAACTCGGCGCGCAGGGCCTGCGAGAGGTTCTTGAAGGCCGCGGGTCCGCTGCTGTCACAGGTCAGACCGCAGGCGTTCGGGTACTCCCAGTCGATGTCGATGCCGTCGAAGACGTCGGCCCAGCGCGGGTCCTCCACGACCTGCTTGCAGGACTTGGCGAACGCGGCCGGGTTCTGCGCGGCCTGGCCGAAGCCGCCGGAGTAGGTCCAGCCGCCGAAGGAGTACAGCACCTTGATGTGCGGGTACTTCGCCTTCAGCTGGCGCAGCTGGTTGAAGTTGCCGCGCAGCGACTGGTCCCAGGTGTCGGCGGTGCCGCTGACGGACTGGTCGGCGGTGTAGGCCTTCTCGTACGCGGCGAAGGTGTCGTCGACGGTGCACTGGCCGTTCTTGACGTTGCCGAACGAGTAGTTGATGTGGGTGATCTTGGCGGCCGAGCCGGACGTCGCCAGGTTCTTGACGTGGTAGTTGCGGCCGTAGACGCCCCACTCGGTGAAGTAACCGAGCTTGACCTTGTCGCCGGGCGGCGGCTCTTCGGTGGTGCCGGTGGTGCGGACCTTCACGGCGCCGCTGGCCGGGCCGGTCTGGTCGGCGGTGTCACGGGCCCGCACGGTGTACGAGTAGTCGGTGCCCTTGCTGAGGCCGGTGTCCGTGTACGAGGTGCCGGTCACGGTGGCGACCTTGGCGCCGTCGCGCAGCACGTCGTAGTTCTTGACGCCCTTGTCGTCGGTCGCGGCCGACCAGGACAGCTTCACCGAGGTGTCGGTGATGTTCGAGGCGGTGGGGGTGCCCGGCGCGGAGGGGGCGGCGTCGCCGGGTACCTGCGGGCCGCCGTCGCAGCTGCCGCCGTTGAGCTTGCAGCCGGTCGGGGCGCCGGAGCCGCTGCCGTTGAAGCCGAAGGAGACGGACGCCCCGGGGGCGAGGGTGCCGTTCCAGCCGACGTTCTTGGCGGTCCAGTGGTCACCGGAGTTGGTGACGGTGGCGTCCCAGGCGGAGGTGACCTTGGTGCCGGAGGGGAAGTCCCACTCGACGGTCCAGGAGCTGAGGGCCGTGGTGCCGGTGTTCTTCACCGTCCACTTGCCCTCGAAGCCGGTGCCCCAGTCCTGGGTCTTGGCGTAGGTGGCGGTCGCCGAGGTGGCGGCCTGGGCGGGGCTCGCGAGGGCGACGAGGCCGGAGAGGGGGAGCAGCAGGGTCGCGAACCCTGCGGCGGCTCTGTGTCTGAAGCGCATGCTGCGCCTCCTTAGGGGGGAGAAGCCGTCGGGGGTGTGACTGAGCCATCACACCCGCAGTGCCGCGAGAATAGAAAGGTCTGGACCACGGGTCAATAGGTCTGGACCACTTGTCCTCGCCGTCCCCCTGTGCTTCCGGCCGTCCCCCCCTGTACTTCCGTCAGATCCCCAACTCTTGCGCCAGCACCGCCGCTTGCACCCGGCTGCGCAGCTCCAGCTTGCCCAGCAGACGGCTGACGTGCGTCTTCACCGTCGCCTCCGCCATGTCGAGACGGACCGCGATGGCGGCGTTGGACAGCCCCTCGCCCAGACAGGACAGCACCTCGCGCTCGCGCCGGGTGAGGGCGTCAAGGACCGCCGGATCGGCACCCGGCCGGGGGGCGGGCTTCGCGGCGAACTCCGCGATCAGCCGCCGGGTGACGGCCGGGGCGACGATGCCCTCTCCGCGCGCCACCGTACGCACCGCCGTGATGAGGTCCTTCGCGTCCGTGTTCTTCAGCAGGAACCCGGCCGCCCCGGCCCGCAGCGCCCCGAACACGTACTCGTCGAGGTCGAAGGTGGTCAGCACCAGCACGTCGGCGAGCCCCTCCCCGACCACCCGCCGGGTCGCCGACACTCCGTCCAGGCGCGGCATCTGTACGTCCATCAGCACCAGGTCGGGACGGAGTTCACGGGCGAGCTCCACCGCCCGCTCGCCGTCGCCCGCCTCTCCGACCACCTCGATGTCGGGCGCGCTGCGCAGGATCAGCACCAGTCCGGCGCGGACGGCGGACTGGTCCTCGGCGACCAGGACCCGGATCATTCCAGTTCTCCTTGGGTGATGTCGGTGACGGGAAGGGACGCGCGGACGACCCACAGCTTGCCGTCCGGGCCGCTGACCGGGCCGGCCTCGAACGTGCCGTCCAGCAGGGCCACCCGCTCCCGCATGCCGATCAGCCCGGCCCCGGACCCCGGTGCGCGCGGGGTGTCCCGGCCGCCGTACGGGCTGGCCACCCGGATGTCGAGGCCGTCGTCCAGGCGGCGCAGCAGCACGGTGACCCTTCCCGGAGCGGCGTGCTTCAGCGCGTTCGTCAGCGACTCCTGCACGATCCTGTACGCGGCGAGCTCGACCGGTGCGGGCACGGAGGTGGGGGTGGCGTCGAGGGTGACGTCCAGGCCGTTGGCGCGGGCGCCCTCGACCAGGGCGCCGAGGCCGTCGAGGGTGGGGGTCGCGGCGGGCTCCCGGTCGTCGGCTCCGTCGCGCAGGATGCCGATGAGCCGTCGCATCTCGGACAGTCCCTGGACGCTGTTCTCCCGGATCACGGTGAGCGCGTCGCGGGAGGTCTTCTCGTCGTCCAGGGAGAGCGCGGCCGTGGAGTGGATGGCGATCGCGGAGAGGTGGTTGGCGACCATGTCGTGCAACTCCCGCGCCATCCGGGCGCGTTCCGCGTTCACCGCCTGGGTGCGGTCCATCTCGGCGAGCAGCGCGGTCTGTTCGGCCCGCAGCCGGGCCGCCTCGGCGGCGTCGCGGTGGTTGCGCACGATCAGTCCGGTCGACGCGGGCGTGAACGCCACACCGCCGACGACGAGACCGACCAGCAGCGCCTCCGGCACCCGCCACACGGCGTACGGCACCAGCGTCGCGGCGATCGTGAGCATGCCGGTGATCCACGGCAGGCGGCGGGCCGTGGCGGGTGTCCCGTACAGGACGGCGGCGTACATCAGGTCGGTGTACATCACGATCGTGGCGATGCTGCCCCGGGTCATCGTGTCCGCGGCCAGCGCCAGCGTGCCGGTCAGCAGCGCGGCGCGCGGAGCGGTGCGGCGCAGCAGCTCGCAGCCGGCGATCACGGCGAGCGGCACGAGGAGGGGCCGGCGGCCGTCGAAGAGCACGATCGGGTCGTCGCCCCCGCGCACGCCCAGCCCGAGCCCCCATAGCAGCAGTCCGCCGGAGAGTCCGGCCAGCGCGGTCCACACGTCGAAGCGGTGGGGGCGGGGCGGTCGTACGGCCATGGCACCATCCAACACGCTGCGCGCACCCGGCACCTGATCCCCGCGGACGGTCCTGGACTGCATCTTTCGATGTACCGCGAGTTCATCGGCGGCGACGACGAAAGGGGCCGCTCCGCACGGGAGCCTGAAAAGGTGACCGAAGGGAGTAACCGTGATCGTCGCCTTGATCGCCGCCTGTGAGATCGGCTTCTGGGTACTGCTGGCCGCCGGACTGGCCTGCCGCTACCTGCTGAGAATGCCGCGCACCGGCCTGGCGCTGCTGCTGTGCGAGCCGCTGCTGGAGGTCGTCCTGCTGGTCGCCACCGCGCTGGACCTGAAGAACGGTGCCGAGCCGAACTGGACGCACGGCCTGGCCGCGCTCTACATCGGCTACACCGTGGGCCACGGCCACCGCACGGTGAAGTGGCTCGACGGCCACGCCGCCCACCGGCTGGGCGGCGCCCCCAAGCCGCTGGGCCCGCCCCGCTACGGGATGGCCCGCGCCCGGCACGAGGCCAAGGTCTGGCTGGGCACGCTGACCGCCGCCGTCGTGGCGACCGCGCTGCTCCAGTTCGCCATCTGGTACGTCGACGACCCGGGGCGCGTCACGTCCCTGGAGTCCTGGCGCTTCACCGCGTGGCGGATCGCCGGCATCCACGGCCTGGTGGCATTGGCCTACTGGATCTGGCCGAAGAAGGCCCCGGCGGACGAGCGGGACGTCGTCGGCGCGGGCAAGGAGCGTGTCGGCCGATGACACGGGCGTCCAGGAACCTTCTCGCGGGGCCCGCCACGCTGGTGGCGGGCCTGGCGCTGTGGCTGTTCGCCCAGGGAGTGGACCTGCCGGCGGTCGACCCCGTCAAGGTCGGCGTGGTGCTGATGTGCGTCGGCGGCGCCGAGACCCTGCTGGGCCTCCACCGGGCCGTGCGCGGCCGGGCGGAGCTCCGGTAGGGCTCAGCGTTCCCCGCCCGGCACCCACAGCACGTCGCCGGTCTCCTTGTTCGCGACGCGGGCCAGGATGAACAGCAGGTCGGAGAGGCGGTTGAGGTAGGTGGCGGTGAGGGGGTTCATGGTGTCGCCGTGGGCCTCCAGCGCCGCCCAGGTGGAGCGCTCGGCGCGGCGGACGACCGTGCAGGCCTGGTGGAGCAGGGCCGCGCCGGGCGTGCCGCCGGGCAGGATGAAGGAGCGGAGCTTCTCCAGCCGCTCGTTGAAGCGGTCGCAGTCCGCCTCCAGCCGGTCGACGTAGAACTGTTCCACCCGCAGCGGCGGGTACTCGGGGTTCTCCACGACCGGCGTCGACAGGTCGGCGCCCACGTCGAACAGGTCGTTCTGGACGCGGGTGAGGACCTGGACGACCTCGTCCTCCAGACCCCCCAGCGCGATCGCCGTGCCGATCACCGCGTTCGCCTCGTTGGCGTCGGCGTAGGCGGAGATCCGCAGATCGGTCTTGGCGACCCGGGACATGTCACCGAGGTTCGTGGTGCCCTTGTCGCCGGTCCGGGTGTAGATACGCGTCAGGTTGACCATGGGGCCAGCCTAGGGGGTGTCGTTTGGATCAGGCCGGCTCCAGGGAGCGGTGCCCTGCGGCTCAAGCCGAGCGGGGTCTGGTGCCGTGCATCGCAAGGCGGAGGAGGGCGCCAGGGCGGAGCCCTGGCAACCGACGACAACGCGGCGAGGTGCGGTGCCAGGCCCCGCGACCTCGGCAAGATCCAAACGACACCCCCTGGTTAGGCCCCGGCCGTCCGGAACACGCGTGTGCCCACCGCCACGGCGAGGACCGCGAAACCGACGGCGACGACGGTGCCGTACAGCATGGAGGCCGTCGCGTAGGAGCCGACGTAGGCGTCCCGCACCGCGTCCACCAGATAGCGGAACGGCATCAGGTGGGAGAGGACGTCCAGCCAGGCGGGCCCCAGGGACATCGGCAGCATCAGGCCCGACAGCAGCATCGACGGCATGGTCAGGGCGTTGATCGTCGGCCCGAACGTCTGCGGGGTGTCCATCCTCATGGCGAGCGCGTAGGACAGCGCGGCCAGGGACACGCTCAGCAGGGCGACGAAGGCGAAGCCGATCAGCACCCCGGCCAGCGGGGCCCGCAACCCCATCACCAGCGCCGCCAGCACCAGCAGCACCGCCTGGAAGACGAACAGCGTGGCGTCCCGCAGCACCCGGCCCAGCAGCAGGGCGAGCCGGCTGACCGGCGTGACCCGCATCCGCTCGACCACCCCCTGCCCCTTCTCGATGATGATCGAGAAACCGGCGAACGAGGCCCCGAACAGGCCGAGTTGCAGCAGCAGCCCCGGCACCAGCAGCTGCCAGGAGCTGCCCCGTCCGCCGAGCGGCAGGTCGGTCAGCAGCGGGCCGAAGAACAGCAGGTACAGCAGCGGCATCAGCACCCCGAAGAGCAGGGCGAAGCGGGAGCGCAGGGACTGGCGCAGATAGCGCCCGTAGATGAGCGCGGTGTCGTGGAGCAGCATCGTGGGGGTCCTATACGGCTACGGGGGCGGCGTCGGCCGGGGTGGCGTCGCGGCCGGTGATGGCGAGGAAGGTGTCCTGGAGCGAGGCGTCGGCCGAGCCGCCGTACTCCAGCTTGAGGGCGGCCGGTGTGCCCTCGGCGACGACCGTGCCCCGGTCGACGACGACCAGCCGGTCCGCGAGCGCGTCCGCCTCGTCGAGGTAGTGGGTGGTCAGGAACACGGTGGTGCCGTGCTCGTCGCGCAGCCGCCGCACCAGGTCCCACAGGCCGGCGCGGCTGCCGGGGTCGAGTCCGGTCGTCGGCTCGTCCAGGAACAGCACCTTCGGGCGGTGGGTGAGCGCCATCGCGATGTCCAGGCGGCGCCGCTGGCCGCCGGAGAGCGCGGCGCACTTGCGGTCCAGCAGCTCGGTCAGGTCCAGGTCGCGGGCCAGCTCCTCGGCGCGCTCCACCGCACGCGCCCGGGTGAGCCGGTAGAGCCGTCCCTGGGTGACCAGCTCCTCCCGCACCGTGATCTGCGGATCGACCCCGCCGGACTGCGCCACGTAGCCGCAGGCCCGCCGCACCCCGGCCGGGTCGGTCGCCAGGTCGTGTCCGGCGACGGTGGCCGCGCCGCCGGTGGGGGCGAGCAGGGTGGTGAGCATCCGCAGGGTGGTGGTCTTGCCGGCGCCGTTGGGGCCGAGGAGGCCGAGGATCTCGCCCTCGCGGACGGTGAGGTCGACCCCGCGCACGGCCTCCACCGGGCCGCGCTTCGTCTGGAAGGTACGGGCCAGTCCGGCCGTACTGATGATTGCCATGACCCCAGAAAAACAGAGACATTGAAACTTTGCAACCACCCCAAAAATGCAGGGACACCAGTGATCACCGGGCCGACCTACGATGAGAGGCATGGCAGAGGGGCTCAGGGAGCGGAAGAAGCGCGAGACCAGGCAGCGGATCTCGGACATCGCCACCGGACTGTTCCTGGAGCACGGCTTCGTGACCGTGACGATGGCGGAGGTGGCGGAGGCCGCCGACGTCTCCGTGAACACGGTCTACAACTACTTCCCCGCCAAGGAGGACCTCTTCTTCGACCGCTCCAAGGGCGTCGTCGACCAGCTCGCCCGCTGGGTCCGGGCCCGGGACGCGGGGGAGTCGGCCGCCCGCGCCGTCCTGCGCGAACTGCGCGCCGACATCGAGGCGGTGTCGCCCCGGGTCGGCCTGATGGAGGGCTACGACCGCTTCATGCGCGTCATCCACGACTCCCCGCCGCTGCGCTCCCGGCTGTGGAGCATGCAGCAGGAGACCCAGGACAACCTCGAGGCGGCGCTCCGCGAGGAGACGGGCGCCGCCCCCGGCGACCCGCTGCCGGGCCTGGTGGCCGGTCAGATCTGCTGGATCCACAGCACGGTGTTCGTCACCATCGGCCGGGAGATGATGAAGGGCCGCGCACCGGCCGAGGTCTCGCGCGAGGCCCTCGTCCTGGTCGACGACATCGAGGAACTGCTGAGCGACCGGGTCCTCGATTACGCGGTACGCGACTGAACCGGGCTGTGCCGACGGGGCCGCGCACAGGACGCCCCGCAGACCCCGTGCGCGTGCCGTCGGACAGCAGGGCCCGCGAGGGGGAGACGTGACAGGGGTCTCACCAGGTGAGACGTGAAACGCGTTACTAAGTCGCTCACACGGCCCCTCGCGACCGCTAATGTCCGCCCGTAGAGAACAACGACAGCGCGTATCAGGGGAGTCGCACAGTGGCACGCAAGCTCGCCGTCATCGGAGCCGGCCTCATGGGGTCCGGCATCGCCCAGGTCTCCGCCCAGGCGGGCTGGGAGGTCGTCCTGAGGGACGTCACCGACGAGGCGCTCACGCGTGGCACCGACGGCATCAAGGCGTCGTACGACAAGTTCGTGAGCAAGGGCAAACTGGAGGCGCACGACGCCGACGCCGCCCTCGCCCGGATCACCCCGACCACCGACCTGGACGCCTGCGCGGACGCGGACGTCGTGGTCGAGGCGGTGTTCGAGAAGCTCGAGGTCAAGCACGAGATCTTCCGCACCCTCGACACGATCGTGCGCGAGGACGCCGTGCTCGCCTCCAACACCTCCGCCATCCCGATCACCAAGATCGCGGCCGTGACGGAGCGTCCGGAACGGGTCGTCGGCACCCACTTCTTCTCGCCGGTGCCGCTGATGCAGCTGTGCGAACTGGTCCGCGGTCACAAGACCAGCGACGAAACCCTCGCCAGGGCACGGGAGTTCGCCGAGTCGGTCGGCAAGACCTGCATCGTCGTCAACCGCGACGTCGCCGGCTTCGTCACCACCCGCCTCATCAGCGCCCTCGTCGTCGAGGCCGCCAAGCTGTACGAGTCGGGCGTGGCGAGCGCCGAGGACATCGACCTCGCCTGCAAGCTGGGCTTCGGCCACGCCATGGGACCGCTGGCCACCGCCGACCTGACCGGCGTGGACATCCTGCTGCACGCCACCGACAACATTTACACCGAGTCCCGGGACGAGAAATTCGCCGCTCCCGAGCTGATGCGCCGGATGGTTGACGCCGGTGACATCGGCCGCAAGAGCGGGCAGGGCTTCTACGAGCACTGACACCGAGCACCCGCCCCGGCGCGCATCACACGCCGGGGTGAATTCGGTATCGGTTCGCTCACGGGCAGCAACCTCGGCCGCCGCCGCGCGGTCAGAGGGTGCGTGACCAGTCGTCAGAAAACCGCGGAGCACGAGACGTAACACGGGGAGCGCATATGTATATCAGGGGCGACCACGCCGAGCTGGTCGTCGAGGGCCGCCTCGACATCCGCAGCGCGGCGGACGCCCGTACGGTCCTGCACTCGGCCGTCGACGACGGAGTCGGCGACCTGGTGCTGGACCTGTCCGATCTGGACTCCTGGGACGCCACCGGACTCGGCGTGATCATGGGGGCCCACCGACGGGCCGGCCGCTGCGGCCGGCGCCTGGTGCTGCGGGACGTGCCGCCGCAGATGCAGCGCCTGTTGGTGGCCACCCGGCTGCACCGGATCCTGGCGATCGAGGGAGGCATCGGGGTGGACACGCTGCCCCGCGTATGAGGGCGTACGGGTGCGGGGCGGACGCCCCCGCAGAACCCGGACCGACCTCGGTGAACGGTGCGACGCACGCAATCCTCACGAGACTGTGACGTCTCGGACCGCGCGGTACCCCGGACTGTCGTGGATACTGAGCGAAGGTTTAGGGTTCGGCTGCCCGCTGTCCTGCAAACCCTGAGCGGGCCCGGACCAGAAGCGACAGCGCGGTGTGCGGCGAGGTCGGGAGGGGCTTCCACCACACGACGCTTTTGGGGGCTAGGACCTATGGACCCGAACAACCCGGGACCCGAGGAGTACGGCCACGAGGGTGGGGGTACCCCCCGGCCGAGCACATTCGAGACCGGGGGAGACCCGGCGCCGCGCCAGCGTCCGCCCCGGGAATCCCTCACGTCCGACTTCGGACAGCACGCGCCCGCCCTCGCCCGCACGGTGCAGCTCGTCTCCGGCGACTTCCTGCTGACCGTCAACCCCGTCGACGGCAGCGAGATCGAGGCCTGCCCGCCCGCCGAACGGCCGGGCCGCCCCGTGAAACTGACCGAGGCCGAGCGGGCCGAGGTCGAGCGGGCGGCCAGGCCGCCCGTCCCGCCGGGGCCCGCGCAGCTCCCGCTGCCGCTGCTGGCCCGTCAGGACGAGCGCGAGAAACTGGTCCGGCTGCTGGCCCGCGGCCGCTCCGTGCGCCTCACCGGCCCGGCCGGCTCCGGCCGCACCCGGCTCCTCGACGTCGTCGCCGAGGACTGCGCGGACCTCGCCCCCGACGGCGTCGTCCGCCTGAACGGCCACCGCCGCTCGGTCGACGACCTGCTGCACGACCTCTTCTACGCCGTCCACGACGCCCCCCTGCACCGTCCGGACCGGGACGGACTCGCCGACTGCCTCCGCGAGATCGGCGCCGTCGTCGTCCTCGACGACCTGGAGTTCGGCGGCGCCGCCCTCGACGAGCTGCTGGACGCCACCCCCGAGTGCGCCTTCCTGTTCGGCGCCACCCCGGACGTGCCCGAACCGTCCGCCGACGCCGACGTCGAGGAGGTCACCCTCCCCGGCCTCGACCGCGCGGCCGGTCTCGACCTGCTCGAGCACGCCGTCGGCCGGCCCCTCACCGAGGACGAGGCGAACTGGGCCGGCGACCTCTGGTTCGAGTCCGAGGGCCTGCCGCTGCGCTTCGTCCAGGCCGGTGCCCTGCTGCGGCAGCGCGACCGGCTGCGGGCCGGCGCCGACGCCGTCGACGAGTTCGGCGTCTTCGAGGACGTACGGCCCGACGCGTCCTCCCACGACCCCGTGGACGGCGACGAGGTGCCGCTGCCCTCGCTCGGCGAGGCCGCCGCCCCCGCCCCGCTGCTCGCCTCCCGGCTCAGCGCCTCCGCCCGCGCCACCCTGCGGTTCGCCGTCGCGCTCGGCGGCGAAGTACCCCACCAGGCGCACCTGCCCGCCCTGGTGGGCGACACCCACGCCGACGCCGCGCTCGGCGAACTGGCCGCCTGCGGACTGGTCTCCCCAGCCGGCGCCCGCTACCGGCTCGCCGCCGGAGTGCCGGCCCAGCTGGAGGCCGCCGGATACGCCGACGAGGCCGAGGACCAGGCCCGCGCCGCCGCCCGGCACTACGCCTGGTGGACCGGGCACCCCTCGGTCACCCCGGAGAGGGTCTGCGCCGAGGCCGACGCGGTGCTCGCCGCGCTCACGGTGCTGTCGCCGCTCACCCCCGCCCCCACCGAGGACGAACAGGACACGGCCGTACGGCTGGCCCGTACCGCCGCGCCCGCGTTCGCCTCGGGACTGCACTGGAGCGCCTGGGAGAAGGCGCTGCGGGCCGGCGCGGAGGCCGCCCGGCTCGCCGGGGACGTGGCGGAACAGGCCTACTTCCACCACGAACTCGGCATCCACGCACTGTGCGCCGGACAGCTCGACCGGGCACGCGCCGAACTGGAGGCGTCCATCGGGCTGCGCGGCGCCCTCGCCGACAAGCGCGGCACCGTCGCCGGGCGCAGGGCACTGGCCCTGGTCGCCGACCGCTCCGGAACCCCGCTGCCGCTCGTGCCGACCGCGGGGGAGGAGGTGCCCGAGGCCCACTACGAGGAGTCGGCCCCACCGCCCCGCAAGGCGCCCACGGCGTTCCCGGAGCTCCAACCGCCCGCCGACACCGCCCTGATCGTCCCCCGCGCGGCACCCGCGCCGGCCGCACCGCGGACGAGGCCGGTCAGCGGCCTCAAGGCACTGGCCAAACGCAACCTGGTGGCGGCCGGCGCGGGCGCGCTGCTCGTCGCCGTACTGGGCACGGTGGTCACGCTCGGCGCCACCTCGGAGAACGACGCCGGCACCCCGTCGGAGAACGTCGGCGTCAACCCCTCCGCCAGCCAGGGCGTCGACGACGGCAGCCTCGGCGCCGAACGGGCCGCCGAGGAGGAGGACAGCGACACCGGCGAGGTCCCCGGCCGGCCGACCGACCCGGGCCCGGACGGCACCCCGGGCACCGCCGACGACCCGACGCCCACGGCCAGTGAGTCGGAGAAGCCGTCGGACGAACCGAGTGGGACGACGGAGCCGGACGATCCGGCCGAGTCCCCCTCCGCGTCGTCCTCGAAGTCGCCGACCGAGAAGCCCACGACGCCCAAGCCGCCCCCCTCCTCCGACACGACCGAGCCGGAGCCGACCGAGACCGAGACCACACCGGAGCCCACCGAGACGGAGCCCACGCCTCCGGAGGAGCCGTCCACCACCGACTCCGCGAGCGGCTCCGTCTCCTCCGCCCCCGTGGAGACGAGCGCGAGCGCCCCGCAGAGCAGCGGCGCGGACACGCCCGCCGGTGCGGAGAACGTGATCTGACCCGCGGGCACGCGTGAGGGCCGGGTTCCCGACGGAACCCGGCCCTCGGCCGTACGGGCGCGGCTCAGAACAGCCGCAGCTTGTCGTCCTCGATGCCGCGCATCGCGTCGTAGTCGAGGACCTGGCAGCCGATGCCCCGGTCGGTCGCGAGGACCCGGGCCTGCGGCTTGATCTCCTGCGCGGCGAACACGCCCCGCACCGGGGCGAGATGGGGATCGCGGTTCAGCAGTTCCAGATAGCGCGTGAGCTGCTCCACGCCGTCGATCTCGCCGCGCCGCTTGATCTCCACCGCGACGGTCCGCCCCTCGGCGTCCCGGCACAGGATGTCGACCGGGCCGATCGCCGTCATGTACTCGCGGCGGATCAGGGTGTAGCCCTCGCCGAGGATCTCGATGCGGTCGGCGAGCAGTTCCTGGAGGTGCGCTTCCACGCCATCCTTGATCAGGCCGGGATCGACGCCCAGTTCGTGCGAGGAGTCGTGGAGGATCTCCTCCATCGTGATGATGAGCTTCTCACCCGCCTTGTTGACGACGGTCCAGACACCCTCTTCGTCGCCGGTGCCCTCCTTCAGCGTGCAGGGCGGCGACATCCAGTTCAGGGGCTTGTAGGCCCGGTCGTCGGCATGGATCGAGACGCTGCCGTCCGCCTTGACCAGGATGAGACGGGGTGCCGACGGCAGGTGCGCGGTGAGCCGCCCGGCGTAGTCCACGGAGCAGCGGGCAATGACGAGACGCATGGTCGGCAACGCTACTCGACCGGCCGGGGTCGGCGCGATTCGCCGTCACACACGCATCTCGGGCCCCACCGGGCGCGTCCTGAATCTCCGGGAAAGCGCTTGTTTCGGCGATGGCCGATTACCGGCCCACAGGAAGTCCCGCATCCGGCCATTCGCCTGGTGCCGCCATCGTCGGATGCTTACGGTATTGAACGGGAGGTCGCGAACTGTGTACGCAGCGTGTCCGATAACGCGCACTCCCTTATCTGTCAGGCAACCCCTGATCGTTGGGGGTGCGAGAGGAGAACCCATGTCGCTCGACGTCTCACCGGCCCTACTCGAACAGGCCGAGCGAGGCGAGGTCGACGAAGCGGAATTCGTCGACTGCGTCCGGACCTCCCTGCCCTTCGCATGGGAGATGATCAGCTCCCTGGTGGCACAGCTGAAGGTGGACGGCGGACCCTTCGCCGACAACCAGACGCCCCCGCCGGACGAGCACGCACGCGGTCAGCTGCTGCGTGCGCTCGCGAGTGACGCGATACGCGGCGCGCTGCAACGGCACTTCGGTGTACGGCTGGCCTTCCAGAACTGCCACCGGGTGGCCGTGTTCCCGCTTGACTCCTCGGTCGACGAGAGGCTGGCCCGCTTCACCTCGGTGCGTGCCCAGGTGCTGAACCAGTCACCGGAACTGCGCGACTGCTGACGCGTTCCATCGTTCGCTTGCCGCTCCGTACGCGGGGGGTGCGGTAGTACCGGGGCGGCAAGCCTCAGCGGAACTCCCGGCTCGCTCAGCCGAGTCGGGGCAGGACCTCGGCCCCGAGCCGCCGTACGTTCTCCTCGGTCGCCGCCAGGTCACCGGAGCCCTCGACGAGCAGGGCGAAGCGGGAGATACCGGTCCGCTCGCTGGTCGCGGCGAGCCGGTCGGCGCACAGCCGCGGGGGGCCCACCGGGTGCAGTCCGCACAGGAGTTCGGTGTACTCCAGGGGGTCGCGCATCCGCCGCTGCCGCCCGTCCACCGTGACATGGGCCTCGAGCCCCTGCTTCAGCCAGCCGGGCATCGCCTTCATCAGGGTCTCCGCCGCGTCCGCGCGCCGGTCCGCGATCTGGCAGACACCGGCCGAGACATGGGCCGCGCGGTGGATCTCCCGGGCCGGCCGCCCGCAGGCGCGGGCGTGATCGCGCCACAGGGCGACCATCTCGGCCTTCTCCTCGTCCCCGATGTGCATGCCGAGCAGCATCGGCAGCCCGCGCTCGGCGGCCAGCCGTACGCTCGCCGGGGAGGTGCAGGCGACCACGACCTCCGGTCCCTCGACCTCGTGCAGGGCCTCCGACGGGCGCGGCACGACGGGCACCTCGCGGAAGCGGAACCGCTCGCCCTCGGCACCCACGGACGGTTCGCGCAGCCAGCGCACCAGCAGATCGAGCGCTTCCGGGAACCCCTTCTCGTACGCCTCCAGGCCGGTCCCGAACACCTCCAGGTCGACCCACGGCCCGCCGCGTCCGAGACCCAGCGAGAACCGGCCGCCGCTCGTGACGTGCAGCAGCGCGGCCTGTTCGCCGAGGGCCACGGGGTGGACGGTGGGCAGCACGCTGACCGCCGTACCGACCCGCAGCCGGCGGGTGCGGCCGAGCAGCAACGCGGCCAGGGTGACGGCCGACGGGCAGGTGCCGTAGGGCACGAAGTGGTGCTCGGCCAGCCAGACCGTGTCGAGCCCCGCCTCCTCGGCGACCTCGGCCGAGCGGACGGCGCGGTGCAGCGCCTCTCCCTCGCCCTGCCCGGGGAACCGGGCGGCCAACACGAAACTTCCAACGCGCATTGCTTTCCTGCTTCCTTGGCTCCGACGCGGAGCTCCCCCGCAGGGCATAACCGTCCGACACGTGCCGAGGACACGGCTGGGCGAGGGACTTTGCGGATTGTCTGCAGAATCGGCTGCTCAGGAAGGGAGTGCCGCACCGTCACGGAGGGGACTTGTGACGATTGGTGCCGTACGCGTACCCCTGCGCGCGCCGCGTAGGCTTGGAGACGGCCCCAGCATCCTGTATAGCCCCGTGAGGTGTCCTGTGTCCCCGCGTCGCAACCGACCCAAGGGAGCCGGTCCGTCCGGCCGGAGCGCCGAAGAGGACGGCTCCGGCCGCTACGGCGGCTGGCAGTCCACGGAGAGCTGGCAGGGCGAGGAGTGGAGCGTGCGGCACGTGGCCGGCTCCAGCGCCCGGGGCAAGGCCTACCGGTGCCCCGGCTGCGACCAGTTGATCCCGGACGGGGTGCCGCACGTGGTGGCCTGGCCCGAGCACGCGGGCGTCGACGACCGCCGGCACTGGCACAAGGCGTGCTGGAACGCCAGGGACCGCCGCACCACGCGGGTGCGGCGGTCCCGTGACGCGCCGAGGTTCTGAACTCCGTTACACGTCCCGCTTCCGCAGCAGGGCGAAGGCGCCGCCGAGCGCTGCCGCCGTGACGACCAGCATGATCCACAGCGGGTCCCAGCCCGACGGGCCGGACTCGGTCAGCGAGCTGGAATAGAAGACGCCCATCTGGTTCGGGATGGAGTACTCGAACAGCGCCTCCTGCACGTCCGCCAGCGAGGACGAGAACATGAACAGCGCGATCACCAGCGGGGCGAGCACGGCACCGATCATGAGGGTGATGGCGCCCGCCGAGTGCCGGACGACCGACCCGAGCGCCAGCGACAGCGTGCCGAGCAGCGCCACGTAGAGCGAGACGCCGACCGTGCCCTTCAGCCACTCCTCGCCCGAGGGGTCCTTGGCGTTGTGGTCCCCCAGCAGCGCCACGTGCAGGAAGCCGACCAGCGTCGCGCACACCAGGGCCACCGTGAAGGCGAGCAGGAAGAACACCAGGGCCTTCGCCATGAGCACCCGCCCGCGCGAGGGGCAGGCGACCATCGTGGTGCGGATCATGCCGGTGCCGTACTCCGACGCCGTGGTCAGCACGCCCAGCGTGATGACGCACATGCTGCCGAGGAGCAGCCCGAAGAAGCCGAGGGCCAGCGGGCTCTCGCCGCCCATGTCGGGGTCGGATCCGGAGACCACCAGGCCGACCAGCAGGCCGATGCCGACCACGAGCAGCACGAACACGCCCAGCGTCCACATCGTCGAGCGCACGGACCTGATCTTCGTCCACTCGGAGGCGAGCGCGTGCCCGAGGTGCGTACGGACCACGGGGATCGGCGAGGTGTAGGTCGGGTACGGGGAGCCGGGCGCCGCCTGCCAGTCGGGTGCGGCGGTCTGCGGCATCGGGGGCGGGGGCGTGCTCATCGGGCGTCCTCGGGCTTGGTCAGGTCGGCGGCGGGAGCGGTGGGGGGCGCGGCGGGCGCTGCGGGAGCGGCCGCGGGCGCGGCGGGCGGCGCCGCCGGAGCCTGGGCGGGCGGCGCCTGGGGCGCCTGCGGGGCGGGCTGCGCGTACGGGTTGGGCGCGGGGGCGCCCGCGGCCGCTCCAGGGGCGCCCGGAGCGCCGTAGGGGCCCGCGGGGGCCGGTACGGGCGCGCCCTGCGGCGCGGCGAAGGGCTGCCCGCCCTGCTGGGGCGGCGGCGGGGCGTACCAGCCGGGCTGGCCCTGCCCCGGCACCGGCACCGGCGGCTGCGCGCCGGGCGGCAGCGGCTGCTGGAGCCCGGCCTTCTGGTCGGTGGTCGAGCGGTAGTCGACGGCGCCCTGCGTCATCCGCATGTACGCCTCCTCCAGCGACGCCTGGTGCGGCGACAGCTCCCACAGCCGTACGCCGGCGTCGTGGGCGACGTCGCTGATGCGCGGCAGCGCCAGTCCCGTCACCCGCAGCGCGCCGTCCTGCTCGGGCAGCACATGGCCGCCGGCCTCGGTGATCGCGGCGGACAGCTTCTCGCGCTGCTGCGGCTCGGTGTCGGGGGTGCGCACGCGCGCGAAGTCGGCGGAGTTGGCGGAGATGAAGTCCGTCACGCTCATGTCGGCGAGGAGCTGTCCGCGCCCGATGACGATGAGGTGGTCGGCGGTCAGCGCCATCTCGCTCATCAGGTGCGAGGAGACGAACACCGTACGGCCCTCGGCGGCCAGCGCCTTCATCAGGTTGCGCACCCAGAGGATGCCCTCGGGGTCGAGGCCGTTGACCGGCTCGTCGAACAGCAGCACCTGGGGGTCGCCGAGCAGCGCGGCGGCGATGCCGAGCCGCTGGCCCATGCCCAGCGAGAAGCCCTTGGACCGTCTGTGCGCCACCTCGTGCAGGCCCACCACGCCCAGCACCTCGTCCACCCGCCGGGCCGGGATGCCCGACAACTGGGCCAGGCTCAGCAGGTGGTTGCGGGCGGACCGTCCGCCGTGCACCGCCTTCGCGTCCAGCAGCGCGCCGACCTGACGGGGGGCGTTGGGCAGCTTGGCGTACGGGTAGCCGCCGATCGTGACCCGTCCCGCGGTGGGGTTGTCCAGACCGAGGATCATCCGCATCGTCGTCGACTTGCCCGAGCCGTTCGGCCCCAGGAAGCCGGTGACGGTACCCGGACGCACCTGGAAGGAGAGGTTGTACACAGCGGTCTTGTCGCCGTACCGCTTGGTCAGGCCGACTGCCTCGATCATGCTCCGCACCCATCGAAAGGTTCAGGACAGCGGGGCACACGCCCCCCGTAAGGGTTAGGAGCTTATCGAGGCGCTGACGGTTCCGCCCAAACCGAGGTGAAGACCGGTCCCGCGCGGTCGCTCACTGGGCGTCGCGCCGCTTCAGCAGCACATAGCCGCCGACGACCGCCGCGAGCACCCAGAGCGCCATGATCCCGAGGCCGCCCCAGGGCCCGTACGGGGTGTCGTCGTCCAGGGGCGTCACCACCTGCATGATCCTGCTGCCCGCCTGGTCGGGCAGGAACCGGCCGACCTTCTCCGTGGCGTCGACGTTGCCGAGGATGTTGGAGATCAGGAAGAAGAACGGCATCAGGATGCCCAGCGACAGCATGGGGGAGCGCAGCATCGTGGCGACGCCCATCGAGAACAGCGCGATCAGCGTCATGTAGAGGCCGCCGCCGATGACCGCCCGCAGTACCCCGTCGTCCCCGATCGACGCCTTGTGCTCGCCGAGCATCGCCTGGCCCAGGAAGAACGTGGCGAAGCCGGTCGCCATGGAGACGACCAGGGCGAGCGCGGTGGCGACCGCCAGCTTGCTCAGCAGGAACGTGCCGCGCCGCGGCACGGCCGCCAGCGAGGCGCGGATCATGCCGGTGCTGTACTCGTTCGACACCACCAGCACCCCGAACACGATCATCGCGAGCTGGCCGAGGCTCATCCCGGCGAAGCTGATGAACGTCGGGTCGAAGGAGAGCCGGTCCCGCGCGCTCATGGTCTCGAACTCGTTCTTCGACAACGCCGAGATCAGCATGCCGAGCGCGATGGTGACGACCACCGCCAGGGAGAGCGTCCACACGGTGGACGCCACCGACCGGATCTTGGTCCACTCGGACCGGACGACCTGCGTTGCCGCCATGCTCAGCCCCTCCTCCAGCCGTCGCCCCACTGCTGCCGGGGCGCGGGGGCGCCGGCGTGCGCGTGGTACTCCACCGACTCCGCGGTCAACCGCATGAACGCCTCCTCCAGGGAGGCGTGCTGCGGGCTCAGCTCGTGCAGCACCAGCTGGTGCCGGGCCGCCAGCTCCCCGACGTACTCGGCCTTGGAACCGTCCACCTCCAGCGCCCCGTCGCCGCTCTCCACGACGGTGACCCCGGCCTGGCGCAGCACCTCGAGCAGCCGCTCGCGCTGCGGGCCGCGGACCCGGACGTAGGAGCGGGAGTTGCGCTCGATGAACTCGGCCATGGAGGTGTCGGCGAGCAGCCGGCCCTGGCCGATGACGACGAGGTGGTCGGCGGTCAGCGCCATCTCGCTCATCAGGTGGGAGGAGACGAACACCGTACGGCCCTCGGCGGCCAGCGATTTCATCAGCGTGCGGATCCAGTGGATGCCCTCGGGGTCGAGGCCGTTGACGGGCTCGTCGAACATCAGGATCCGCGGGTCGCCGAGCAGCGCCGCCGCGATGCCGAGCCGCTGGCCCATGCCGAGGGAGAAACCCTTGGCCTTCTTCCGCGCCACCGCCGTCAGCCCCACCTCGTCCAGCACCTCGTGCACCCGCCGCCGCGGGAGACCGTTGCTCTGCGCGAGGCACAGCAGATGGTGGTAGGCGCTGCGGCCCGGGTGCACGCCCTTGGCCTCCAGCAGGGCGCCGATGCGGGTCAGCGGGTCCTTGAGCCGGTCGTAGTGCGTGCCGTCGATCCGCACGTCCCCGGCGGTCGGGTGGTCCAGGCCCAGGATCATCCGCATGGTGGTCGACTTGCCGGCGCCGTTCGGGCCGAGGAAGCCGGTGACGATGCCCGGTCTGACGGTGAAGGTCAGGTGGTCCACCGCCACCTTCTCGCCGTACCGCTTGGTCAGCCCCTCGAGCTCGATCATGCGGCCACGCTAGAACAGGACAAAGCCCCCTGCCACTCCGTGACAGGGGGCTCCGCCGGTACGCCGGTCCCCGTTACCGGGACTGCTGGGCCGGGACCCCGCGGGAGATCGGCTCGTCCTCGGTGGAGGGCGCGCCGGTCGCCGCCACCGCGGCACCGGTGAGCGTGGCGAGCATCTCGCGGACGTTCGTCAGCTGGGCGTTGATCGAGTCGCGGCGGTTGGTCAGCGCCGCCAGCTCGCGCTCGGATTCCGAACGGATCCGGTCGGCCTTGGCGTTGGCGTCGGCCACGATGTCCTCCGCCTGACGCTGGGCCGTCTCCACCGTCTGGCGGGCGCGGCGCTCGGCGTCGGTGCGCAGCTTCTCGGCCTCCAGGCGGAGCTGCTCCGCGCGGTGCTCGATCTCCGCGAGGCGCTTCTCGGCCTTCTGCTGGCGCGAGGCCAGGTCACGCTCGGACTGCTCGCGGCGCTTGGCGAGGTTCGTCTCGAAGTCGGCGGCGGCCTGCGCGGCCTTGGCGCGGGTCTCCTCGAAGAGGGCGTCCGCCTCCTCCCGCTTGGACTGCGCGTCCTTCTGCGCCTCGGAGCGCAGCTGGGCGGCGTCGCCCTGGGCCTTCTCGACGATCCGGGCGCCCTCGTCCTCCGCCTTCGACTTGCGCTCGGCGGCGTAGGACTCGGCGTCGTTGCGCACCTGCTGGGCGGCCGACTCGGCGAGCTCGCGGTGCTGCTCCGCCGCGCGCCGGGCCTCCTCGCGCAGGTCCTTCGCCTCCTCCTCGGCGAGGCGGAGGATCTTCTCCACACGCGCGCCGAGACCCGCGTACGACGGCTCGGCGTCGTTGACCTGGGCCTGGGCGTTCTGCGTCTCGAGGTGGAGCTCTTCGATGCGCTTTTCCAGAGCGGTGATGCGGGCGAGAGCGCTGTCACGGTCGGAGACGAGCTTGGAGATACGTTCGTCCACCTGAGCGCGGTCGTACCCACGCCGCACAAGCTCGAAGCCGTAGGGGGAAGTGTCGCTCATGGGGTTCCTGTCGAATGAGACCGGTGAGGTGATAGGTGGAATCCTAGGGGCCGAAGCGCTGTGTCATCGAGCGGATGCACGTTTGATACGGAGAATGACACCCCTTTTGAGTGGCTCGCCACCGGAAGCCTTGCCAATGGCATGGTCAAAGCCCTCACCGTACAGGGGATTTCGTCCGCTTTGCCAGCTATTCCGATGACTTGCCACCCGTACGGGTAACACCGGCCGCGGCCCCCGCCTTGACCCCGTTGTCCTTCGCACCCCCCGGCGCCTCGAAGGACTCCAGCGCCTCCAGCACGTCCTGCACGCGGGAGATCTCGGCGTTGATGTCCTCGCGGCGCCGCACCAGCACCTCCAGCTCGCGCTTGCCCTCCTCGACCGTGCGCCGCGCCTCCCGGACCGCCTCGGCCTTCAGCTCCTCGGCCTCCTTCACCAGGCTGGCCTTCTTCTGCTCCGCTTCCTTCAGCAGGCCCTCGGCCTTCTTCACGGCGGCGATGCGCACCTTGCCGGCCTCGGAGTTGGCCTCGGAGACGATCTCCTTCGCCTTCGCCTCCGCCTTGGCGAGCTGTTCCTCGGCGGCCTTGATGAGCGCGTCGCAGCGGTCGCCCGTCGACTTCATCGTCTCCGCCGCCTCACGGCGGGCCCGCTCGTGCAGCTCCTCGATCTCGCTCGTGATCCGGTCGCGCAGCTCCTCGGCGCGCTCCCTGATCTGCGTCGCGTCCCGGCGCGCGCCGACCAGCAGCTCGTCCGCGTCCGTACGGGCCTTCTCCACCCGGGTGTTGCCCTCGACGGTCGCCTCGGAGACGATCCGCTCGGCCTCGCTGCGGGCCGCGCCGACCATCGTGTCCGCCTGCGACTCGGCGTCCGCCGTCGTCTTCAGCGCCTGCTGCTGCGCCTCGGTGAGCAGCTTGTCCGCCTCGGCGGTGGTCTCCGTGATGAGCGTGTCCACCTGCTCGGCCGCCTCGGAACGCCGCTTGTTGGCGTCCTTGCGGGCCTCGTCCAGCGTCCGCTCCGCCTCCTCGCGCGCCACGGACACCATCCGCTCGGCCTCCGACTCCGCGTCGGCCTTGACCCGCTCGGACTCCCGGCGGATCCGCTCCGCGTGCGTCTGCGCCGACCCGACCGCCTCCGCGGCCTCGGCCCGCAGCCGCTCCGCGTCCCCGGCGGCGTCCGCGATCAGCTTCTCCGCCTGGGACACCGACTCCGACCGCACCCGCTCGGCCTCGGCGACCGTCTCGGCGCGCAGCCGGTCGGTCTCCGCGATCGTCTCCTCGGTGAGCCGCTCCGCCTCGCTGCGGGCCTCGGTGATGAGGGTGTCCGCCTGCGTCGCCGCGTCCGAACGGATCCGGTTGGCGTCCTCACGGGCGTCCGCCCGGGTGCGCGCCGCGGCCTGCTCCGCCTCGGCGATCGTGTCCGACGCCTCCGTACGCACCCGCTGGGCGTGCTCGGACACGTCCGTACGGATCCGGTCGGCCTCCGCGATGGCCTCGGACACCGTCCGCTCGGCCAGCGCCTTCGCGGCCTCCGTCTCCTCCTGCGCCTCGCGCCGCAGCCGGCCCGCGTCCTCGCTGGCACGCTCCCGCTCCGCGTAGGCGTCGGCGCGGACCCGGTCCGCCTCCTCCTCGGCCTCGCGGCGGGTGCGCTCCGCCACGTGCTCGGCGGCGCTGCGCAGCCCGGCGATCTCCTCCTGGGCCTGCTCGTGCAGCCCCGCGACGGAGTCCCGCACCTGCTGGGCGTGCTGTTCGGCCGCCGACACCATCTCGGTGGCGCGCCGGTCGGCCTCCTCGACCAGCCGTACGGCCTCGGCCTGCGCCTCCTCCACGCGGGTGCGCGCCGACGCCAGCAGCTCCTCGCTCTGCTCGCGGGCCCGCTCGCGCTCCTGGTCGGCCTCCTGCCGGGCCGCGCCGAGGAGTTCCTCGGCCTCGCGGCGCCGCCGGGCGGCCTCCTCCTGCGCGGCGGCCAGCGTCTCCGAGGCCTCCGTGCCGATCCGCTCGGCGGCGGCCTGCGCCTCCGCGCGCATCCGGTCGGCGCTGTCCTGCGCCTCCGACTTCAGCCGCTCCGCCTCGGCCGCGGCCTCCGACCGCAGCCGTACTGCGACGGACTCGCCCTCCGCGCGGGACGCCGACGCGTCCGCGGCGGCCTCGTCACGCAGCCGCTCGGCCTCCGCCTCCGCCTGCTGCCGCAGCGTACGGATCCGCTCGGCGGCCTCCGTGCGCAGCCGCTCGGTCTCCTCGGACGCCTCCCGGCGGATCCGGGCGGCCTCCTCCCGCGCCTCGCTCAACGCCTGCTCGGCGGCGGCGAGCCGCTCCTCGGCCTCCGTGTGGAGCCGCGTCAGCTCCTCGGCGGCCTCCTCGCGGCGGGCCTGAACGGCCCGCTCGGTCTCCTCGCGCAGCTCGCGCGCGGCCCGCTCGGCGTCCTCCTTGAGCGCGTCGGCCTGCTCGACGACCTCCGCGCGGTGCCGCTCGGCCTCCTGGCGGGTGCGCTCCAGCGTCTCCTCGGCCTGCCGGCGCAGCGTCGTGGCGCGCTCGATGGCCTCGGTGCGGACCTTCTCGCTGTCCGCCTGCGCGGTGGAGCGCAGTTCGTCGGCGTCCGCCTTCGCCTTGGCGAGCAGCTCCTCGGCGGACCTCGCCGCCTCCTCGATCTGCGCCACGGCCTCCTTGCGGGCCTCCGCGCGGATCCTCTCGCCCTCGGCGACCGCGTCGGCGCGCAGCTGCTCGGCCTCGCCGCGCAGCCGGCGGGCCTCCTCCTGCAGCTCGACCGTCTTGGCGCGGTACTCCTTGGTGTCGTCCTTCGCCGCGCCCTTGAGCTGCTCGGCGATGTCGTGCGCCTCGGCGCGCAGCCGGTCCGCCTCGGCCTCGGCCTCCCGGCGGATCCGCTCCGCCTCCTCGGCCGCCGCCCTGGTGGTCCGCTTGGCCTCCTCGGACGCCTTGTTGAGGACGTCCTCGGCGGTCTTGGCCGCCTTGGACAGCTGCGTCGCGGACTCCTCCGCGGTGATCGTGCGGGCCTTCTCCGCGGCCTCGGCGACGATCTTCTCGGCCTCCGCGCGGGCGTCCGCGACCAGCTGCTCGGCGTCCGCCTTGGTGGCCTCCGCCTCCTTGGTGGCCTCGCTGACCAGCCGCGCCACCTGCTCCTTGGCGGTCCGCGTACGGGTCTCGTTGGCGGACTCGGCGGCGGCGAGCGCCTTCGCGGCGGATTCCTTCGCCTCGGCGAGCACCTTCTCCGCCTCGGCACGGGCCTCGCGCAGCGCGGACTCCGCCTGCGACATCCGTTCCTCGGCGGCCCTGCTGAGCTCCTGCGCCTGACGGCGCGCGGCCTCCGCCTCGCCGGCCGTGGACGTCCGCAGCCGCTCGGCGTGGTCGGTGGCCTCCTGGGCCTGCGTGGAGGCCGCGTTCAGCAGCCGCTCGGCGTCCGCGCGGGCCCGGCGCAGGATCTGCTCGGCCTCCGCGCGGGCCGCCTCCGCCTCGCTCCGCAGCCGCTGCCGGGCCTCGGCCGTCAGCCGCTCCGCCTCCGCGCGGGCGGCGGCCATCGCCTGCTCGGTCTCCGCGCGGGACTCGTCGAGGAGCCGGCGGGCCTGCTGCTCGGTGCGGGCGCGCAACTGCTCCGCCCACGCCACGTTCTCGTTGACGTGCGACTCGACGGTCTGCCGGCGCTCCGCCAGCTCCTGGTCGAGCTGCTGGCGCCGCGTCACGGCCTCCTGGTGCAGCTCCGCCTGGAGCCGGGCCGCCTGCTCCGCGTGCTCCTGGAGGATCCGCTGGGTCTGCGCCCGCGCCTGGCTCAGCTCCCGCTCGGCGTCCGCGCGGATCTGGTCGGCCTGCAGCTGCGCGTTGCGCAGCAACTGCTCCGCCTGGTAGCCGAGATCACCGCCGTCGTACGCGGGCCGGGACATGATGGTGCGCCGCGCCTCGTGCAGCTTGGCGCGCAGCACCTCGACCTGGTAGCCGAGGTCCTCGGCGTGCTGGATCGCCTTTTCCCGCTCGGTCTTCAGCCGCTTCATCTCGGCTTCGAACCGAGAGAGGTGGTCGACGTCAGCCGCCGGCTCTCGCTCCTGGCTCTCGTAGCCCCGCACTGCGCGGTCCCATCCGTCCCCTGGTCGCAAGTCTGGCCGGGCTCCGTCCATCCGCCGGACGGGGCCCCCGGGGAATGGTGTCAGATCGACGGCGGAGCATGGGCTGCCGCCCCGCGCTCGCCCCCCGAAACCCGGACCCCGGCGATCCCGTCGCCGAAGACGACGGGACTCGGTCACCGCACATCGAGCGGTGACCGGACCCAACCCTACCGGCCCTTATGTACGTGGGTCAGTGCTCGGACGACTCAACGGGCGCCGAAGTGACCAGTTCCGTCAGTACGCCGTGGCAGTCCTTGGGGTGCAGGAAGGTGATTCGTGACCCCATGGAGCCGCGCCGGGGCTCTTCGTACAGGACGCGTACGCCCTTGTCCCCGATGTCCGCGGCCTCCGCGTCCACGTCCGCCGTGCCGAAGGCGATGTGGTGGACGCCCTCGCCGTTCTTCGCCAGCCACTTGGCGACGGCGGAGTCCTCCCGGACCGGCTCGAGCAGCTGCAGGTAGGAGGCCCCGCCGTCGGAGGTCTCATTGATCTTGAGCATGGCCTCGCGCACGCCCTGCTCCTCGTTGACCTCGGAGTGGAACACCTCGAAGCCGTACGTGGCCCGGTAGAACTCGACGGTCTTGTCGAGGTCGAAACAGGCGATCCCGATGTGGTCGATTCGCGTCAGCATGGATTCAGTGCAGCGCCCCCGCCATGGTTACGCAACGTGCGCGCGATCACACCGAAAGGGCGATGACGTGGTCCACCGCACGTCAGTACATTCGCAGTAAACCCTCGTTCACTCCTCGGCTGTGCAGCCGGAAGGGGACCGCAGCTCATGACTTCCGCATCCTCGGCATCTCCCGCACCTTCCGCACCCTCCGCGTCGAACGGCACCACCTCCGTCATCGTCGCGGGCGCCCGCACCCCGATGGGCCGGCTGCTCGGCTCACTGAAGTCCTTCTCCGGGGCCGACCTCGGCGGCTTCGCGATCAAGGCCGCCCTCGACCGTGCGGGGATCGGCGGCGACCAGGTCCAGTACGTGATCATGGGGCAGGTGCTCCAGGCCGGCGCGGGCCAGATCCCGGCCCGCCAGGCCGCCGTCAAGGCCGGCATCCCGATGAACGTCCCGGCGCTCACCGTCAACAAGGTGTGCCTGTCGGGCCTCGACGCCATCGCGCTCGCGGACCAGCTGATCCGGGCCGGCGAGTTCGACGTGGTCGTCGCCGGCGGCCAGGAGTCCATGACCAACGCCCCGCACCTGCTGCCGAAGTCCCGCGAGGGCTTCAAGTACGGCGCGGTGCAGATGCTCGACGCCATGGCGCACGACGGCCTGACCGACTCCTTCGAGCACATCGCCATGGGCGAGTCCACCGAGAAGCACAACGCCCGCCTCGGCATCGCCCGCGCCGAGCAGGACGAGATCGCCGCCCTGTCCCACCAGCGGGCCGCCGCCGCGCAGAAGAACGGCGTCTACGAGGCCGAGATCACCCCGGTCGAGATCCCGCAGCGCAAGGGCGACCCGGTCCTGTTCGGCAAGGACGAGGGCATCCGCGGCGACACCACGGTCGAGTCCCTCGGCAAGCTGCGCCCGGCCTTCGCCAAGGACGGCACGATCACCGCGGGCTCCTCCTCGCAGATCTCGGACGGCGCGGCGGCCGTGGTCGTGATGAGCAAGGCCAAGGCGCAGGAGCTGGGCCTGGAGTGGATCGCCGAGATCGGCGCCCACGGCAACGTGGCCGGTCCGGACAACTCCCTCCAGTCGCAGCCGTCCAACGCGATCCGGCACGCCCTGAAGAAGGAGGGCCTGGAGGTGTCCGACCTCGACCTCATCGAGATCAACGAGGCCTTCGCCGCGGTCGCCGTGCAGTCAATGAAGGACCTGGGCGTTTCCACCGAAAAGGTGAACGTCAACGGCGGTGCCATCGCGCTGGGTCACCCGATCGGGATGTCCGGCGCACGGCTCGTCCTGCACCTCGCCCTGGAGCTGAAGCGGCGCGGCGGCGGCGTCGGCGCGGCGGCGCTGTGCGGCGGCGGCGGCCAGGGTGACGCGCTGATCGTGCGGGTACCCAAGGCCTGAGCCGCTTTTTTGCAGGTTTTCCTCTCGTGAACGGAGCTGTGATGCAGGACGTCTCCTCGCTGGTCGCCCGGGCCAGGGACGGCGCGCCACGGGCCGTGGCCCGGCTGATCTCCCTGGTGGAGGGGGCGTCCCCGCAGCTCAGGGAGGTCATGGCGGCCCTGGCGCCGCTGACCGGGAACGCGTACGTGGTGGGCCTCACCGGCTCCCCGGGCGTCGGCAAGTCCACCTCGACCTCGGCCCTGGTGAGCGCGTACCGCAAACAGGGGAAGCGGGTCGGTGTCCTGGCCGTCGACCCGTCCTCCCCCTTCTCGGGCGGTGCCCTGCTCGGCGACCGCGTCCGCATGTCGGAGCACGCCTCCGACCCGGGCGTCTACATCCGCTCGATGGCCACGCGCGGCCACCTGGGCGGCCTGGCGTGGGCCGCCCCGCAGGCCATCCGCGTCCTGGACGCGGCCGGCTGCGACGTGATCCTGGTCGAGACGGTCGGCGTCGGCCAGTCGGAGGTGGAGATCGCCTCCCAGGCCGACACCTCCGTGGTGCTGCTGGCCCCCGGCATGGGCGACGGCATCCAGGCGGCCAAGGCCGGGATCCTGGAGATCGGCGACGTCTACGTCGTCAACAAGGCCGACCGCGACGGCGCCGACGCCACCGCCCGCGAGCTGAACCACATGCTCGGCCTCGGCGAGTCGCGCGCTCCCGGCGACTGGCGCCCCCCGATCGTCAAGACGGTCGCGGCCCGCGCGGAGGGCGTCGACGAGGTCGTCGAGGCCCTGGAGAAGCACCGCGCGTGGATGGAGGAGCACGGCGTCCTGACGGAGCGCCGCCTGGCCCGCGCCTCCCGCGAGGTCGAGACCATCGCGGTCACGGCCCTGCGCGAACGCATCGGCGACCTCCACGGCGACCGCCGCCTGGACGCGCTGGCGGAACGCATCATCGCCGGCGACCTGGACCCGTACCGGGCGGCGGACGAACTGGTGGCGGGGCTGACCGCCTCCAGCCCGTCTGGGGGTGCCCCCTCTGGGGGAGTTTGAGGACGAGGCCCGTCCAGGGCCGAAGGGGGTCTGGGGGCGCAGCCCCCAGGGACGGGACGGGAAGGGGCGTCGGGGGCGAAAACCCCCGACGCCCGCCCTCACCCTCAGTCGTCGTCCGAGTCGTCGGAGTCGTCCCCGTCGTCGTCCCGGTCCGCCGTGACGGAACCGCTGCCCAGGTCGACCCGCCAGTCCCGCTCGTCCCCGCCGGAGGCGCGGGTCTCGGCCTCCCACCCCCGGTCGTCGTCGTCATCGAGGTCCACGGAGACCACCGTCCCCTTGGCGGCAGCCGCCTTCGCGGCCTCCCCGGCCGTCACCGAGGCGCCCTTCAGCGCGGCCCGCACCTCATCGGCGTCGTCCTCGTCGTCCCGCGAGGAGTCCAGAACCTTGCCGGTGCCCGGGTCGATGCGCACGCTGTGCCAGGTGTCCCCGCGGCCGAGGACGTCGACCTCCCAGACCCTGTCGTCCAGTTCGGCGGAGACGGCCGTACCCGGCGTGTGCTTCAGCGCGGCGGCGATGGCGTCGGCGGCGGTGACGTCACCGGAGGAGGCGTCGCGGTCCCGGTCGTCGCGGTCATCGCGGTCGTCGTCCTGATCGCCGGCGTCCGCACGCCCCCGCTCGTCGTCGCGCTCGTCGTCGTCACGCCCGTCGTCGTCCGCCGCCCGGTTCTCCGCCGCCCGCGTCGTCGGCGCGTCGTCCCCCGAGACCGCGAGGGCCGTGGCCGTACCGCCCCCGACCAGGGCCGCGGCCGTGACGACGGCGATCACGATGTTGCGCTTCATGCTGGTTCCTCCCGAGCTGCTTCGTTTGCGACGCCTTCAATCTCGCCGACCGACGCTGAGAGGAACCTGAAACCACCTGAAGGGATCTTCAGGTTCCCTTTGCGACCCTTGACCCATGCGCCTGTTGATCGTCGAGGACGAAAAACGCCTGGCCCTCTCCCTCGCCAGGGGCCTCACCGCCGAGGGCTACGCCGTGGACGTCGTCCACGACGGCCGGGAGGGCCTGCACCGAGCCACGGAAGGCACGTACGACCTCCTCATCCTCGACATCATGCTGCCCGGCCTGAACGGCTACCGGGTCTGCGCCGCCCTGCGCGCCGCCGGCCACGACGTGCCGATCCTGATGCTCACGGCGAAGGACGGCGAGTACGACGAGGCCGAGGGCCTCGACACGGGCGCCGACGACTACCTCACCAAGCCGTTCTCCTACGTCGTCCTCGTCGCCAGGATCAAGGCGCTGCTGCGCCGCCGGCCGGCCGGCGGGGCCTCCCCGGTCCATGTGCACGGCGACCTCAAGGTGGACACCGCCGCCCGCCGGGTCTTCCTGGGCGAGGACGAAGTGGCCCTGACCACCAAGGAGTTCTCGGTGCTCGAGCACCTGGTGCTGCGGGCCGGCGAGGTGGTCTCCAAGGCCGACATCCTCGAACACGTCTGGGACTTCGCCTACGACGGGGACCCCAACATCGTCGAGGTCTACGTCAGCGCCCTGCGCCGCAAACTGCGCGCCGGTCTCATCCGCACCGTGCGCGGCGCCGGTTACCGGCTGGAGACGGCGCCGTGAGCCGACTGTTCGGTTCGGTCCGCGCGCGGGCGACGCTCGGCGCCACCCTCGTGGTCGCCGTCGCCCTCGTCGCGGCCGGCACCGCCGTCCTGCTGTCCCTGCGCTCCAACCTGACCGCCGAGGCGGGCACCCGGGCGGAACGCTCCGCGCGGGCGGTCGCCTCCGAGCTCGCCGCCCGGACGCCGTACGGCGCACTGTCGGGGCTGGACGGCGGCGACGGCCCGGTGCAGATCGTCGACGAGGACGGGAAGCTGGCCGCGGGCAGTGAGGACCTGGAGCGGATCAGCGGCACGGCGACGACCGAGGTGACGCCGCGGCCGTCGGCACCGGGCGACGACGATGACGACGACGCGGACGACTCCGACGGGTCCGGTGACTCCGACGAGTCCCTGGCCCCCGGCGAGATCGGCCACGAGACCACCTTCAGCAACGGCTCCGCCACCATCGACGGCGACACCGAGGACTACCGCTTCGCCGCCGTGGAGGTCGAGAGCCCCGACCACGGCCGCCTCACCGTCCACGCGGGCGCCCCCCTGGCCGCCGAGCACAGCGCCGTACGGACCGCGCTGACCGTGATGCTCATCGGCTTCCCGCTGCTCCTGGTGATCATCGCCGTGGTGACCTGGCTGGTCACCGGCCGGGCGCTGCGCCCGGTGGAGGGCATCCGGGGCGAGATGGCCGCGATCACCGCCTCCGAGGACCTCGCCCGCCGCGTCCCCGAACCGGCCACCCACGACGAGATCGCCCGTCTGGCCCGCACCACCAACGAGACGCTCGCCGCGCTGGAGGCGTCCGTGGAGCGGCAGCGGCGGTTCGTCGCCGACGCCTCGCACGAGCTGCGCAGCCCGATCGCGTCCCTGCGCACCCAGCTGGAGGTGGCCGCCGCCCACCCCGAGCTGCTCGACCTGGACGGTGCCGTCGAGGACACCGTGCGGCTCCAGCACCTCGCCGCCGATCTGCTGCTGCTCGCCCGGCTGGACGCGGGGGAGCGGCCCGCCGACGGCCGGGTCGACCTGTCGGCGCTGGCCCGCGAGGAGGCCGCGGGCCGTACGGGCGTGACGGTGGACGCGGAGCCGGCGGAGGTGACCGGATCGCGGGGGCAGTTGGGGCGCGTGCTCGCCAACCTGCTGGACAACGGCCGGCGGCACGCCCGCGAGCGGGTCACCGTGACCGTGCGGCGGGAGGGCGGCTGGGCGGTCCTCGGCGTGGCCGACGACGGGGAGGGCGTGGCCGAGGCCGACCGGGAGCGGATCTTCGAGCGGTTCGTACGGCTGGACGCCGCCCGCAGCCGCGACGACGGCGGCGCGGGGCTGGGACTGGCGATCGCCAGGGACGTCGCCGTACGGCACGGCGGGACGCTCACGGCGGGTGCGGCGCCGGCCGGCGGAGCCCTCTTCGAACTCCGCCTGCCGCTCGCCCGCTGAGACCGGGGGCCGTCAGTGACGCCCCCGCTGCCCCAGCAGGTGCTCGGCGATGGGCTTGAGGGCCTTGTCGAGCTCGGTGAGCGCCTCGGGGGAGAGCAGGTCGATGAAGTGCCGGCGCACGGACGCCACGTGATGGGGCGCGACCTTCTGCATGGTCTCCATGCCGTGGTCGGTGAGGACCGCGTACAGCCCGCGGCGGTCGGACTCGCAGTTCTCCCGCCGGACCAGATGCGCGTTCTCCATGCGGGTGATCTGGTGCGAGAGGCGGCTCTTGGACTGCATGGTGGCGGAGGCGAGGTCGCTCATCCGCATCCGCCGGTCCTCCGACTCGGACAGGTTCACCAGGATCTCGTAGTCGTTCATCGTCAGGCCGAACGGCTGCAGATCCTTCTCGAGCTGGTACGTCAACAGCCTGTTGACCTCCAGGTGGGTGCGCCAGGCGCACTGCTCCGCATTGGTCAGCCAGCGGGTGGCCGTCTCGGTCTCCATGAATGAAGTCTACCTAAGGAAGTTGAATGGCGAACTAATAAGGCTTCCGTGTGGCACCGCGCTCAGGCGTTCGATGTCACACCCCGCACACTACCGCTCACAGCCCGAAGCGACGCTGGAGGTCTCCCAGCTGTCCGGGAAGGCGCGGTGTGCCCGAGCCCTGTCCGTGGCCTCCCGGAACCCCGCCACCGGGCACCCCCGGCTCGTGCGGGGTCACCCCCGTGGCCTGCTCCGCCATCAGCGTCTCGGAGGACTGGAGCAGCACCGTGCCCGCCCCCACGAACTCGAACTGGTGCTCCTCGCCGGAGGCCCCGCCGAGGCCCGTCAGCGCACGTAGACCGCCCATCACGCCGGTCATGTAGCCGTGGTCGTAGTGGTGACACGGGGAGGGGCAGTCCGCCCATCCGACCAGCGCCTGCGGGTCCACCCGGATGGGGGGTTCCATGAACACCACCGGACCGTTGGAGGCCGCCACGAACTTCCCGGTTCCGATCAGCGTCAGGAAGCCCGGCACGATCGACTGCTTGAGCGCGAGACTTGGCTGAAAAGCGAGGAGGTTGCCCGAGCGAATGGTCAGGTTGCCGTCCTCCAGGTCGTACGAATTCACGTCGAAGGCCCGGTCGGCGAGGAGCATCTTGCCCGAGCCCTCCGCCACGACCCAGTCGCTCGCGTGCAGAGGCGAATGGAACGACGTACGGACGAGCCGGTCGAGCCGCCCGTGCCCGATCCCGTTGAACTCGATCGAACCGTAGTAGGCGATCATCTTCCCCTTCTGCATGAACCACTGGGTGCCCTTGAGCTCCACGCAGAAGGTGTGGTGATCGACGTTGTCGTCGGCCGGCAGCGTCGCCGGGTCGAAGACCGTGGGGCCGACGCCTGGCGTTCTGTGCGTGCTCACCGTGTTCCTCCGAAGGTGCCTCGGCCTTCGGGCCGAAGAGGGATCGGACTTCTGTGGGGCGGGGCGGGGTGAGTCGGATCGCCGTCACGGTCTTTCGGCGTCAGTCGCGGCGGCGTCGCGCTCGGCCTCCAGGCGGTAGACGATCTCGGAGTTGAGAGACCTCCGGGCGGACTTGGCCTGAGTGGCCAGCCATTCATGCAGGCCGGTGGGCAGTCGGAGCGTGATGCGCTTCTCTTCATCCATGACCCCAGAGTAGTGGCTTCTTGATGGTTAGTCAGTGCTAAAGTGACATCATGGCGACACATTGGAAGGCTTCGGGGAATACCGGGCATGCCCGGTACACCTACCGGCTGCGTGTGTCGTCGACCGCCCGGTCGGCGCTGCTCGCCGAGTGGGACCGCTGCCGCTGGGTGTGGAATGAGTGTGTGGCCAAGTCCCGCGCCGTGCACACCCACAACCGCACGCACCCCGGCGACAAACTGACGTGCGGCCCGGCCCAGCTCGACAAGATGCTGACCGGGGCCCGCGCCCGTACGCCGTGGCTCCGGGAAGGCGCCTCGGTGCCGCAGCAGCAGACCATCCGCGACTTCGCCACGTCCCGTTCCAAGGCGCTCAAGGACATCGACAAGCGCCTGCCGATGCGGCAACGCGCCGGGATGCCACGCCACAAGAGGAAGCGTGAGGCCCTGCCCACGCTGAACTACACCACCCGGGGCTTCCGGCTGAAGGACGGCCGTCTCCACCTGGCGGGCGGCATCACGCTGACGGTGGTGTGGTCGCGTGAACTCCCGGCCGCCCCCTCGTCGGTGCGCGTGTACCGCGATGCGGTCGGACACTGGTACGCCTCGTTCGTCGTCGCCACCGAGGCCCAGCCGCTCCCCGCCACGGGCCGCGTGCTTGGCGTGGACTGGGGTGTCAAGGAAACCGCCACCACCACATCCGACCCCCACGACCTCCACCACGCTCAGCACGGGAAGACCGCCGCTCAGCGCCTCGCCCGCTACCAGCGGATGATGGCCCGTCGTAAGCCCGATCGTGGGCAGGCGGCATCCAAGGGATACCGACAGGCGCAGGCGCAGGCCGCGAAGCTGCACAAGAAGGTCGCCCGGCAGCGGCAGGACACCGCCCGCAAGTGGGCCAAACGCGTCGTCCGCGACCACGACGCGATCGCCGTCGAGGACTTCCGGCCGAAGTTCCTCGCCAAGTCGACCATGGCCCGCAAAGCCGCCGACGCGGCGATCGGCGCCACCAAGCAGGCCCTGATCGAGATGGGCCGCAAGCACGGGCGCGATGTGCGTCTCGTGCACCCTGCGCACACCACCATGGACTGCGCGTCGTGCGGAGCGAGAACCAAGCACGCACTTCCTCTTTCGGAACGTACCTACACCTGCACCGCGTGCGGAGCCGTGTCCCCCAGGGACAAGAACTCTGCGCGTGTGATGCTCGTCCGGGCTGGTCTCAACCCGGCTGGTGCCGAGGGCACAAGACCTCTGGGAGCGCTGCTCCCGGAGGCAGCCTGAGCCAGGAATCCCCCGCCTTCAGCGGGGGAGGACGTCAAAGCTTCTCCTCCGAGGCCTGGACGTACACGGCACCGCTGCCGCTCAGCTCCAACTGGAAGGCCTCGCCGGAGCCGCGGCCCACCATGTCCCGCCAGCCGAGCGCGGTCGACAGCTTGTTGCGTACGTCGCCGTGGTGGGCGACGTAGGCCTGCGGGTCGACGTGCACCGGCCGCTGCGGGGTGATCGGGACCTCGATGACCCCTCCGTGGGCCATCACCGCGACGGAGCCGTGCCCCTTCAGCGACGTCGTGAACAGCCCCTGCCCGGAGACCTGCCCCCGGACCATGCCCATCACCCCGCCCTGCGAGCCGAGGAACACCGTGCCCTGCTGCAGCGTGCCCTCGAAGGCCAGCAGCCGGTCGGCCTCGACGTACAGCGTGTCCCCGGCGAGATCGATCACCTGCACGTGGTGGCCGCCGTGCCCGAACAGCACGGTGCCGCTGCCCTCGACGGTCATCAGCGGCGTGTCCTCGTCGGCGACCCGCCGCCCGATCATCGACATCAGCCCGCCCTGACCGCCGGCCATGTTCGGGGTGAAGCTGACCTCCCCCTTGTACGCGAGCATCGCGCCGCGCTGACTGAACAGCCGCTGACCCGGCGACACCGTCGCCTCGATCATCTTCGCGTTGATCTCCCGGAAGCCCATGTCACACGTCCCCCGCGATCGTGTTCCGCTCACTGGGCTGCACGTAGACCAGCCCGTCGCCCTCGAACCGGATCTGGAAGGCCTCGCCGCCGCCCTCGCCCAGCAGCGTGCGGAAGGTCACACCCGACTGGAAGGACTGCCGCAGGTTCCCCTGGTGGGCCACATAGGCGCCCGGGTCGACCGTCAGCGGGTACTGCGGGCTGACCCGGAGCAGCACGGCCGGCCCGTCCGACAGGAGCGCCGCCTGGCCGTGGCCCTCGACCGTGGTCGTGAACAGCCCGTTGCCCTGCGAGGCCCCGCGCATCCCCGTGAAACTCGTCCCCGTGCGCAGGCCGCCGTCGGTCGCCAGCAGGTTGCTGGACTCCACGTACAGCTTGTCGCCCCGCAGACCCACCAGATTGATCTCGGAGGCACGGTCCGCGAAGAAGCAGGTCCCGTGCCCTTTCACCTCCATCAACGTCATCTGCTCACCCGTGAGCCTGCGGGTCACCATCCCCCTCAGCCCTTCACCGCCACCGCTGAGCTTCTTGAAGGCCATCTCGCCGTCGTACGCGACCATGGAGCCGTTCTTCGCCTTCACGGCATCCCCGGTCATGTCGACGGCGAGCACCTTGCTGCTCTGAAGTCGGAACATCGCCACACTTGTGACGGTAGCCGCACCTTCGCCCCCGCCGACAGATCCCGAAGGTGGAGTCGCACCCTGACCGGCCCCCTACGGGACGCGCGGACCCCCTCCGCTGATCGCGGACGGAGTTTGCCACAATGGCGGGACGCTTGTGCGTGCGTTCACAAGCCGTCCGACCCGTCAACGCCGACGTCTCTCCCATCGAAGGTGACCCGTGGACATCAAGACCGCCTCCGCCCTCCGCCGCCTCCGCCTGGTCTCGGGCCCCGAAGCGATCTCGTTCCTCCTGCTGCTCGTCTGCTCGGTACTGAAGCGGACCACGGACTTCAACGCCGTCCCGGTGATGGGCGCGGTCCACGGCTTCCTCTTCGTCCTGTACGTGCTCTTCTGGGCCGACGCCTGGAACCGCGCCAAGTGGTCGCTGGGCACCGCCGCCTTCTACTTCCTGATGTCGGTCCTGCCCACCGGCGGCTTCTTCGCCGACCGCCGACTCAAGCGCGAGGCCGAGGACGCGGTGATCGCCTCCCGCGCCCGCAGCGAAGGTGTCGTGAACGCATGATCGTCGCCTTCTCCGTGACACCGCTGGGCGTCGGCGAGGACGTGGGGGAGTACGTCGCCGACGCCGTGCGCGTGGTCCGCGCCTCCGGCCTGCCGAACCGCACCGACGCGATGTTCACCTCGATCGAGGGCGAGTGGGACGAGGTCATGGACGTGGTCAAGCGCGCCGTGGCCGCCGTGGAGGCCCGCGCCCCGCGCGTCTCCCTCGTCCTCAAGGCGGACATCCGCCCGAACGTGACGGACGGCCTCACCTCCAAGGTGGAGACCGTCGAGAGGCATCTGGCCGAGTAACCGTGTCGGGTGGACGGTGTCCACCCAGGGCCCGGTGGAGGTACCGGAGAGTCCGGTACCTCCACCGGGCCTCTTCCTGTGTCCGCTGTTCACACGGTCGCCGGAATGCTTACGGTGACGGCCTTACGCGGTAGCGCGTAACCGTGTTTCCGCGGATTCTGGAGGCATGGACCTCGATCGCGCCGTTCCCGTCTGGCCCCAGGTGGCCGCAGACCTCCGTCGACGCCTGGACGCCGGCGAATGGGAGCCCGGTGAGCGCTTCCCCGGCACGATCGCGCTGGCGGCGGAGTACGGCGTGACGCAGTCGACGGTCCAGAAGGCCGTCGTCGCCCTCCGGGAGGAGGGTCGCCTGCGCACGGTTCTGGGGGCGGGGAGCTATGTCCTGCGCTGACGGCGGTTCACTGCGTGATGCGGCGGGACCGATGAGTGAGACGGGGCTGACCGGCATGTGACCGGCCGGTAGGGTCTGGTTCGTGTCGAAGCCGCTCAGTCTCTCGTTCGATCCCATCGCCCGCGCCGACGAACTCTGGAAGCAGCGCTGGGGAAACGTACCGTCGATGGCCGCGATCACCTCGATCATGCGGGCCCAGCAGATCCTGCTGGCCGAGGTGGACGCGGTCGTCAAACCGTACGGGCTCACGTTCGCGCGGTACGAGGCGCTGGTGCTGCTGACCTTCTCCAAATCCGGTGAGCTGCCGATGTCCAAGATCGGCGAGCGGCTCATGGTGCACCCCACGTCGGTGACGAACACCGTGGACCGCCTGGTGCGCTCGGGCCTGGTCGCCAAGCGCCCCAACCCCAACGACGGCCGCGGCACCCTCGCGACCATCACCGACAAGGGCCGCGAGGTGGTCGAGTCCGCCACCCGCGACCTGATGGCCATGGACTTCGGCCTCAGCGCGTACGACGCCGAGGAGTGCGGCGAACTCTTCGCGATGCTCCGCCCGCTGCGGGTGGCGGCGGGGGACTTCGCGGAGGACTGACGGCCGGTGCCACAGCGCGGCGGCAGCGTTCAGAGGCGCGGCCTCTTCACCGTGACGGCGTGCGGCGAGCCGGCGAACGGCTGCTGATGCCCCTCCTACAGGGCGATCCCCGCTCGCTTCGCCAGCGCGGTCACTTTCGGGTTGCTCCGCTTGTGCAGTGATACCAGTACCCGGCTCAGTTCCTGGAAGGTCGGGTGCACTTTCGCCATCTGAGGCGTCGCCTTCCACGCGTCGGCGAGAGAGTCCACCGCCCCATCGCGGTCACCGAGTGCCAGTTTCGACCGGGCCACGTTCATGTGCAGCGGGCCGATACGCGTCGCGGGCAGCGTGGGGCCCTCTCGTAGATACCTCTCCCCGGCCTCCAGCGCATCCGCGTGCCTGTTCAGGTCCGCGTTGGTCGCCACCACATGCGTCACTGTGTTCTCCGGCCCGAAATGCATGCCGTTGACGTTCACGTCGGTGTCGATGACCTCGGCCGCCTTCAGCGCCGCCACGATGTGCCGCTGCGCGGTCTTCTTGTCCGCCAGTCGGCCGGCGAGCGTCATCCCCCGCAGATGCAGCAGCCCGAGCCCGAGGCTGCGGGCCCGGCCCGACAGCGTCGACTCGACCTCCACCACTGCCTGGTCGACCACGGCGAGACCGCCCGCGAAGTCCCCTCCGTTGAGGAACGTACCGGCCTCGTCCCGGGCCGCGACGGCGCGAGTCAACGCGTTCGCCCGCTCCGCCGCCTGCCGCTGTTTGACCACCGCCAGTTCCGCCAGCGTCATCCAACGGTGCCGCGCGGCGAGCCAGTAGACCGCGCTGTAGACGTCAGCCACCCACGCCCAGTGCTCCGGCAGACCCGTCGCATGTGCGTGGTCCTGCGCCCGACGCAGGAGACCGGGCAACCGCTGCGTCACCCCGGCCAGATCGGCGTCGCCGCGGAGCTGGAAGAGTTCCGCCAGGCCCTGCTCCAGGAGTTCGGCGCGCACCGGTTCGTCCGTGGGCAGATCGAAGCGCCGCATGACATTCCGCAGCTCCTTCAGCCGGTCCTCCTCACCAGGGGCAACCGGGCTCTGACCGAGCAGCTCGTCGAGCGTGATCCCGAAAGCGTTCGACAACGCCGCGCCCATGCCCTGCGTCAGCGGGCGCTCACCCCGCTCGATCTTGCCGAGCATGGACTTCGACATGCCTGCCCTGGCGGCCAGATGGTCTTGCAGCCAGCCACGCTGCACGCGCAGGACCTTGACGTTGGCGCCCGGCCCAGGCGTGGTGCTCTCTGCGCTCATACGTGATGTCTTCCCAGTCGGATTGCTCCGTCCCTCCATGTTCTCAGCCACGAGTACCCATGCGACGCCCTTGTGCACTTCCTGTGCACCTTCATTCACTCAGTGTGTCGTTGACTGATTACAGACAGCGAACAACGGAACGTCCGCGAGCTGAGGACTCACATGATGACCATGGCGGTGTACCGGGTGACTCCGGACGGCAAGAGGATCGTGATCCGCGAGAAGCACGAGGTGACGCCGATCAAGACGATCCCGCTCGTCGACAACTGGCCGCCCTGCATGTGCCCTCGGCACCGTCGCCACCGTCTCGCCGCCGCATCCCGATGAGCACTCCCGGACGCACCGCGTGTGACGCCCCCGTCCTCGAGGGCCGCCGGTTGCCTGACAGTCCCTGGGTCACCGGCACGTGCTGGCTGTACTGCCGGCGCTCGAACGTCACCGTGGCCTGGATCGGTCCCGTCGTCTCCTCCGGGGCACAGGCCCCGCTCTACGGCTGCGCGATGTGCATCGCCGAACTGGACCACATGGTGTGGCAGTACTGCGCTGCGAGGGACCGCGCCTGAACACCCGACTCCCGTCTCCCCGCGCAAACGATCCGATGGCTCCCCGGCAGAAGATCGCGGCAGGGAGGCGGGGTACCACCCCGCCCCGGTGATACCCATACGCACCATCACCGGGGCGGGCGGCACGACGACAACCACACTCATTCAAGGAGGCAGTCCTTATGACCACGACTCTCGTCCCCCTCGGCGCCCAGGCGCCGGCACCCACCTACACCGTCACGATCGACCCCAACTCGTTCCACTACGACGAGGACCGCCAGCTCAACATCACCCCCGACGGCGGACTGTGGGCCGTGGAACCCGTCGCGGCCTCCTCCACCGCCACCAACAACGACTCCAACGGGCCGGCGGACGAGACGAAGGACCCGTACCTGTTCGAGGAGCCCGACCCCGGGCAGGCGCCGGCCGCGCACGGCCTGATGAAGGCCGCGAGGTAACACAGTGACCACACCGCGCGGGCATGTCCTCGTCGTCGCCGAGCAACTCGACCCCACCGCCGACCTGGTGGTTCACACACTCACCGAGAGTGGAACGCCTGTGCTGCGGTTCGATCTGGCCGAGTTCCCCCAGCAGGTCGCCCTGGCCGCCGAGCACAGGGCCACAGCGCCCGGATGGATCGGAAGCCTGGAGACCAGCCGGCGCGCGGTGCGGTTCCAGGAGGTCCGGGCCGTCTACTACGGGCGGCCCGGCCTCCCGGTCCTCTCTCCCGAGGTCGATGACGCCTACCGGGAATGGGCGCTGGCCCAGGCCCTGGTCGGCATGGTGCAAGTCCTCACCTCGCTACCGGTCACCTGGATGAACCACCCGGACGTCTACCGGGCCAGCGCCCACAAGCCGGGCCAGCTCACCACCGCCACCGTGTGTGGCCTGCGCGTACCCCGCTCTTTCATCGGCAACGACCTCGCCGCCGCACGCACCTGGGGTGAAAGCGTCGGTGGTCCGCTTGCGTGCAAGCCCATCGCCGCAGCCTCTCTCGACCTCGTCGGCCGGCCACCGCTGATGATCCCCACCCGCCGCCTCGACGTCAGCGACCTCGACGAGTCCCTGGAACTGACCGCCCACTACCTCCAGGAGTGGGTGCCCAAGGCGTACGAGGTGCGCCTCACCGTCGTCGGGAGCCGCATGTTCCCCGTCGCCATCCACTCCAGAAGCGAACGGGGGCGTGCCGACTGGCGCAGCGACTACGACGCCCTGGAGTACGAGCCCGTCGATATCCCTGAAGATGTCGCCCGGCGAGTACGGCGCTTCATGAACTTCTACCAATTGAACTACGGGGCCTTCGACTTCGCCGTACGCCCGGACGGCGAATGGGTCTTCTACGAGTGCAACCCGGCCGGCCAGTGGCAGTTCATCGCCCAGGCCACCGGACTGCCCATCGCGGAGGTGCACGCCTCCCTCCTGCGAGGAGCGATCAGTTGAGCTATCCGGACACCCTTGCCCTCAAAGCCCTGCGACAGGGCATGACCCAGCGGCTCGCCGACGACGGCCACCTCCACGATCCCGCCTGGTACAACGCGGTCGCCGAGACGCCCCGTCACGTGTTCGTCCCTTTCTTCCATCGCCAGGTGAACGGTGAGTGGGCCGTTGTCACGGCCGACGACGATGGGTACTTCGACGCGGTCTACAGCGACCGCGCACTGACGACACAGGTGTCCGAAAATGTGGCCACCTCCTCCTCGTCCCAGCCCAGCCTCATGCTCCAGATGCTCGAAGCGCTCGGCGTCGAGGACGGCGACATGATCGGGGAGGTCGCCACCGGAACCGGCTACAACGCGGCTCTGATCTGCCACCGGTCGGGCGACGAGAACCTGATCACCGTGGAGGTCGACGCCCACCTCGCCCGGCTGGCCAAGGCCCGCCTCGGTGAGGTCGGCCATCACCCGACGGTGCGGGCAGCGGACGCCCGTGCCGGCTTTCCGGCCGACACCCCGTTGGACCGGCTGATCATCACCTGCGGATTCGACGCCTTTCCCTACGCCCTGGCGCGCGGTGTCCGGCCCGGGGGCGTCATCGTCTGCCCCCTCGGCTGGGGCAACGCTCGCATCACCGTCGGCCAGGACGGTACCCTCCTGGGACGCTTTCTGGCCGGTGGCTCCTATTTCATGAAGGCCCGCGACGAGAACAGCACGGGCGGCGTCCCCTACCCAGGACGGTCCGACAACCTCACCCACCGGAACGCCGCCTTCGATCCTCGCGACCTCGGCGGCGAGGGCTTCCGCTTCGTGCACTCCCTCGTCGTCGGCGAGGTCGGCGAAGCCCAGGAGATGAGTGGGGGCACCATCACCGGCTATCGCATGTGGACCAGCGACGGATCGTGGGCGCACGTCGAAGACGGCACCGTCCACCAGAGCGGCCCCCGCAAACTGTGGGACACCGTGGAACGCGCATATGAGTGGTTCGAGTCCCGGGGGCGCCCCACCCGCGAACGCTTCGGCGTGACCATCACCCCCGACGGCCAGACGTACTGGCTCGACGAACCCGGCCAGAAACTGCCACAGGAGTGGCTGGGCCACCGGCCGTGATCCTGCCGGGCCCACGCGGTGCGCCGTACCCTCACGACCAGCGCGCCGCCCAAGGTGGCGCGCGACTTCGACGAGCGCCTGCACGGCGCCTGTCTGCGGGAGGGCGGGCATACGGGCGGGGATCACCGGGCACCGCGGACTGGGCGCGGACGTGGAGCGGAACGCCATCCCGGTACGAGTCCTGTGGCCGGAGGGCGCCACCCGCTGACTTCGAGGGGGACCGACCCCCGCCAAGATCTCCCGGAACGGCCCGTTACGCTCGACTCCATGAAGCGAAGCGTGCTGACCCGCTACCGGATCATGGCCTACGTCACCGGTGTCCTCCTCGTCGCGCTGACCCTCGGCATGATCGGCAAGTACGTGCTCGACATGGGTGGCGCGGCCGACTTCACGCAGGTGGTCAGCATCGCCCACGGATGGCTGTACGTCGTCTACCTGATCTTCGCCTTCGACCTCGGTTCCAAGGCGAAGTGGCCGGTCAAGAAGCAGCTGTGGGTGCTGCTCGCCGGGACCGTCCCCACGGCCGCGTTCTTCGTGGAGCGCAGGATCAGCCGTGAGCTGGAGGGCAGGATCGCGGAGGAGGCCCCCGCGGTCGCGTAGCGCGCCCCACCGCCGTACGGAGCAGCGTGCGGCGGTCTCCCATCGACATTTACTTGGACGTCCTAGTAAATTCGAGGGTATGGACGCTGACGCCATCGAGGAGGGCCGCCGACGCTGGCAGGCCCGGTACGACGCCGCTCGCAAGCGCGACGCGGATTTCACCACGCTCTCCGGCGATCCCGTGGAGCCGGTGTACGGGCCCCGGACCGGGGACACCTACGAGGGGTTCGAGCGGATCGGCTGGCCGGGGGAGTACCCCTTCACCCGCGGGCTGTACCCGACCGGCTACCGGGGGCGGACGTGGACCATCCGGCAGTTCGCCGGGTTCGGGAACGCGGAGCAGACCAACGAGCGGTACAAGATGATCCTCGGCAACGGCGGGGGCGGCCTCTCCGTCGCCTTCGACATGCCGACGCTCATGGGCCGCGACTCCGACGACCCGCGCTCCCTGGGCGAGGTCGGCCACTGCGGGGTGGCGATCGACTCGGCCGCCGACATGGAGGTGCTGTTCCGGGACATCCCGCTCGGGGACGTGACGACCTCCATGACGATCAGCGGGCCCGCCGTGCCCGTCTTCTGCATGTACCTCGTCGCCGCCGAGCGCCAGGGCGTCGACCCGGCCGTGCTCAACGGCACGCTGCAGACGGACATCTTCAAGGAGTACATCGCGCAGAAGGAGTGGCTCTTCCAGCCCGAGCCCCATCTGCGCCTGATCGGCGACCTGATGGAGCACTGCGCCGCCGGCATCCCCGCCTACAAGCCGCTCTCCGTCTCCGGCTACCACATCCGCGAGGCCGGGGCGACGGCCGCGCAGGAGCTGGCGTACACGCTCGCCGACGGCTTCGGGTACGTGGAACTGGGCCTCAGCCGCGGGCTGGACGTGGACGTGTTCGCGCCCGGCCTCTCCTTCTTCTTCGACGCGCACGTCGATTTCTTCGAGGAGATCGCCAAGTTCCGCGCGGCCAGGCGCATCTGGGCGCGCTGGATGCGGGACGTGTACGGCGCGAAGAGCGACAAGGCGCAGTGGCTGCGCTTCCACACCCAGACCGCCGGTGTCTCGCTGACCGCGCAGCAGCCGTACAACAACGTCGTACGGACCGCCGTGGAGGCGCTGGCGGCGGTGCTCGGCGGGACGAACTCCCTGCACACCAACGCCCTCGACGAGACCCTCGCGCTGCCCAGCGAGCAGGCCGCCGAGATCGCCCTGCGCACCCAGCAGGTGCTGATGGAGGAGACCGGCGTCGGCAACGTCGCCGACCCGCTGGGCGGCTCCTGGTACGTCGAGCAGCTCACCGACCGCATCGAGGCGGACGCCGAGAAGATCTTCGAGCAGATCAAGGAGCGGGGCCTGCGCGCCCACCCGGACGGCAGGCACCCGATCGGGCCCATCACCTCCGGCATCCTGCGCGGCATCGAGGACGGCTGGTTCACCGGCGAGATCGCCGAGTCGGCGTTCCGCTACCAGCAGGCGCTGGAGAAGGGCGACAAGCGGGTCGTCGGCGTCAACGTCCACACCGGGTCCGTCACCGGCGACCTGGAGATCCTGCGCGTCAGCCACGAGGTGGAGCGCGAGCAGGTCCGGCTGCTCGGCGAGCGCAGGGCCGCCCGCGACGACGCCCGGGTGCGCGGCGCGCTCGACGCCATGGTCGCGGCCGCGCGGTCCGGCGCCAACATGATCGGGCCGATGCTGGACGCCGTACGCGCGGAGGCGACCCTCGGCGAGATCTGCGGCGTCCTGCGCGACGAGTGGGGCGTGTACACGGAGCCCGCCGGGTTCTAGACCCGACGCCGCTCGGTCAGGTCGGTGGGCTCTGCCCGGCAGGGCACAGCCCACCGACCTGGGCACCGCGGCAGGGGAGACGGCCCCCGCCTCGTCCCGGAAGACGCTCAGTCGAGACAGAACTCGTTGCCCTCGATGTCCTGCATCGGAATGCACGCATCGTTGCCGTCGTACAGCGTTTGCACGTGTACCGCGCCAAGCGCGACCAGCCGTGCGCATTCGGCCTCGAGTGCGGCGAGGCGCTCCTCGCCCACTAGACCGGTGGCAACCCGCACGTCGAGGTGCACCCGGTTCTTGACGACCTTGCCTTCAGGTACGCGCTGGAAGTACAGGCGCGGGCCCACCCCTGTGGGGTCGACGCAGGCGAACCATGAATCCCGCTGCTCGGGGGGCTGGGACTGCTTGTAGTCGTCCCACGTGGCGAACCCTTCCGGCGGAGGCGGTACGACGTACCCCAACACCTCGCACCAGAAACGGGCGAGGCGCTCGGGTTCCGCGCAGTCGAAGGTGACTTGGAACTTCTTGGCCGATGCCATCGGGGCACCGTAACAAGGGGTCCCGTCGTTCGTCTCCCGGCGGAGCCCGCTCACCATGAGGGGGCCTCTCCGCGCGATCGGGTCACGGCTTGCGGGCCACCGCCCCGTACAGCGAGATCACCGCGTTCTCGTCGGTGGTCTCGCCGACCGCGAGCTCGGGGTGCCAGTCGGTCAGCCGGACCAGGCCCGGCTCCACCGGCTCCAGCCCTTCGAAGAAGCGGGCGATCTCCGCACGGCCGCGCGGCGCGAGGGTGACGCCGCCCGCCTCGTACATCTCGACGCCGCGGCCGACCGCCTCCGGGTCGAAGTCTGCGGTGAGCTGCGACAGGACGAGGTGGCTGCCGGACGGCAGCGCCTCGACGAGCCGTGCCACCAGCCCGTACGGGTCGTCCTCGTCGCCGAGGAAGTGCGTCAGCGCCACCAGGGACAGCGCCACCGGCCGCTCGAAGTCCAGGGTCTCGCGGGCCTGTTCCAGGATGCGGCCGGGCTCGCGCACATCGGCCTGGACGTAGTCGGTGACGCCCTCGGGGGCGCTGTGCAGGAGCGCCTCGGCGTGCTTCAGCACGATCGGGTCGTTGTCCGTGTAGACGACGCGGCACTCCGGCGCGATGCCCTGCGCCACCTGGTGCAGATTGGGCTCGGTGGGGATGCCGGTGCCGATGTCCAGGAACTGGCGGATCCCCGCCTCACCGGCCAGCCACCGGGTGACCCGCTGCATGAACCAGCGGTTGGTGCGGGCGACGTGCCGGGCCGTGCCGTCGACGCCCATGATCCGCCGGCCCAGTTCCTCGTCGACCGGGTAGTTGTCCTTGCCGCCGAGGAACCAGTCGTAGACCCGGGCCGGGTGCGGCCTGGAGGTGTCGATCCGTGCGGCGGCGGATTCGGTCCCTGTCCCGGTCATGTGCGCCTCCCCGGCTGCTCGGCGTCCCGTACATCCCCTGTGGGGGTGATCGTGATCCTCGCAGCGCGCCGAGGGCGGTGACAGACGACTATCGGCCGACCGCGGCCGGCCCCGGTCAGCCGGGGCCGGGGGCGGCGGAGAGGCCCGACAGCAGGACCCGGGTGAAGCCGTGCACCCACCGCTCGTCGGCCGGTTCCGCGCTCACCAGGGTGCGGTGCACCACCGCGCCGGCCACCATGTCGAAGATCAGGTCGACCGTGCGTTCCGCCTCCCGCGCGTCGGGCTCGGGCGGCAGCTCGCCCCGCGCCTGCGCCCGCGCCCGGCCGGTGAGGACGAGACGCTTCTGCCGGTCCACGATCGAGGCGCGGATGCGTTCGCGCAGGGCGTCGTCGCGGGTGGCCTCCGCCACCACCGCCATCAGGCCGTTCCTGGCCTCCGGGCGGGCCAGGATCGCCGCGAACTGGAGCACCACGCCCTCGATGTCGGCGGCGAGCGAGCCGCGGTCGGGCAGGGTCAGCTCGTCGAAGAGTTCCGCGACCGCGTCCACGACCAGTTCGTTCTTGCCGGCCCAGCGCCGGTAGAGGGTGGTCTTGGCGACCCCGGCGCGGAGCGCCACGTCCCCCAGGGTGAGCTTGGACCAGCCCAGTTCGACCAGGGCCGCACGGGTCGCGGCCAGGATCGCGGCGTCCGCGGCGGCGCTGCGCGGGCGCCCGGCGCGACCGGCGGGGGTGCGGCTCTGCATGGTCCGACGATAACCGGCCGGTTCCGTGCGGTGGTGAGGGAGATCACCGGGACAGGGTGTTCAGCGGGCCCCGGCCGGCATTACGCTACGACCCGTAGCGAAAGCGCGCATGACCGATGCGCCCGAGCGACGACCACCGGCGCGGGGTGGGGACCCGGCGTCAACAACACACGTACGCCTGGCTTTCCCGGGCGTTTTCACTTACGCGCGCCGTACGGGGGAGGATAGACGCATGCAGCCACGGAACATGTCCATGAGCGGAGTCGTCGACCTCGCCGCGGTGAAGGCGGCCCAGGAGGCCAAGGCGAAGGCGGAGCAGGCGCGCGCGGAGGCGGCCCGTCAGGGCGGCGGGGGCGCGATCTCCCCGGCCGATCTCGTCATCGACGTCGACGAGGCCGGCTTCGAGCGCGACGTCCTGCAGCGGTCCACCGAGGTCCCGGTCGTCATCGACTTCTGGGCCGAGTGGTGCGAGCCCTGCAAGCAGCTGAGCCCGCTCCTTGAGCGGCTCACCGTCGAGTACAACGGACGCATCCTCCTCGCCAAGATCGACGTCGACGCCAACCAGATGCTGATGCAGCAGTTCGGGATCCAGGGGATCCCGGCGGTCTTCGCGGTGGTGGCCGGACAGGCGCTGCCGCTCTTCCAGGGGGCCGCGGGCGAGGCGCAGATCCGCCAGACCCTGGACCAGTTGGTGCAGGTCGGCGAGCAGCGCTTCGGCCTGACCGGCCTCGCCGTCGACCCCGACGCCGAGCCGGGCGGTGCCGCCCAGGCCGCTCCGGGCGAGGCCGCCGGTCCGTACGACGCCCTGCTGGAGGCCGCCGTTCAGGCCCTGGACAGCGGTGACCTCGCCGGTGCCGTCCAGGCGTACAAGAACGTGCTCGCCGACGACCCGGCCAACCCCGAGGCCACCCTGGGTCTCGCCCAGGCCGAACTGCTCCAGCGGGTGCAGGGCCTGGACCCGCAGCAGGTGCGCAAGGACGCCGCCGAGAAGCCGGGGGACGCCGGGGCACAGATCGCCGCCGCCGACCTGGACCTGGTGGGCGGTCATGTCGAGGACGCCTTCGGCCGGCTCATCGACACGGTGGCACGCACCGCGGGCGACGACCGCAATGCCGTACGGGTGCGGCTGCTGGAGCTGTTCGAGGTGGTCGGTGCCGACGACCCGCGCGTGGTCGCCGCGCGCCGGGCGCTGGCGCGGGCCCTGTTCTGAGCGACCCGGGCACCGTCGCGTCGCCCGATTCCGGCTGGTTTGCCGGGGGTTCGGGCGCGTGGGGTTCGAGTCGTCGAACGGATCACGGATGCCGATGCGGCCGCGCTTTGCCAAATCTTGGTAATCGCGGCCGCTGTTACTGCGAGTAAGTCGCGACCGGCGATCTGTCGGATTATGTCCAGCGGTCAATGGTTTTGCACGGTCCCTGCGGTGCACCCAGCGTCGCCGAACGGAACCGGCGGGTCGTCGTGTGGTTATCCGGCCGTTACTAGCCAGTAACGAACCCCCTTGTGTCGACGGCGAGAATGCACCACGATCGGCGACGCTCGGTCCATTGCCCGTACCCCGACAGCCGGTCGGGCCGCGGGAGCTCCTGGGTCCCCACCGAGCAGGACCGGCGGCAATGACGCCGGTTCTCGGACAGGGGGGTCTTCGCCCACCCGGCGAAGCCTGTCCAGCAGGGTTGTGCGTGATGCGTGTCAGGCGCGACCAGTGGTTGTCGCTCGGGGGTGATCGCCGGTGATCGGGTGCGTGGTACGCGCCGCCGAGCTCGGGCGCTCTCCTTCCCGAGGACGTAGCACTTCTCCCATCCCTGCCCTGCCGAGCCGCCGTTCACGGCGACGGGCCGGAGCAGGAGATGTACGTCCGAGAAGGAGGAAATATGGAGTCCCAAGTGCGTGGCGGGACCAGATGGAAGCGGTTCGCTGTGGTCATGGTGCCCAGCGTGCTCGCGACGGCGGCGGTGGGTGTCGGTCTGGCGCAGGGCGCCCTCGCGGCGTCGTTCAGCGTGTCCGGCCAGCAGTTCAAGGTGACGGCGGATTACCTGAAGGGTGAGGGATTCGCCCAGTACGGTGGCATCGACACCGTCTACACGTCGACCGAGGGCAAGGAAAAGAAGCCGGTCCCGGTCGCGATCTCGTCGTTCGACACCGCAAAGATCACCAAGATGTGCCAGTCGGTGGCGACGAAGATCCCTCTTATCGGCAAGACGGTCTACCTCCGTCTTGACGCGGGCAGGCAGAAGCCGGTCACGGCCGAGAACCTCTACATCGACGTCGCCCAGCTCGACGCCGATGCGAAGTTCGAGGACATCGACATCGGTGTCGCGGTCCAGGACAAGACGCGTGGTCCCGCCAACAAGGACGAGAAGACCACCCTGCCGGGTGGCTTCGCCCAGCAGGCGAGGGTGGCCCACCTCTACAACGTCGAGCAGACGGCGTGGGCGACCACGGCCGGCACGTTCACACTGAACGGCCTGTCGATGCGTCTCGGTATGGACTCCGACATGGAGTGCTACTAGACGGCTTCCGTCACCGGGGTGTTCCGGGGTAGCTGAGCTGTCCCGGGGGCGGAGAAGCCGTCGCTTCTCCGCCCCACCGCCCGGCCGGTCCACGCGCCGGGCCACCCTCACAGACCCACACTTCCGGCTTCTCCACGCCTACGGCCGAGCCGGTACGTACCCCCACCGGACCCAGGGAGCTGTTTTCCATGAGTGCCGAGACTCCGGTCCAGAGCGCCGGTACCTTCACCCGGCTGCGTCTGCGATTCCGCGACTGGCGGGGCACCCGGCCGTTCTGGGCCGGTCTGTTCACGCTGCTGGGCGGAATCCCCATCGCGTACTTCCCCTACGCCACGCTCAAGCTGGGCCACATGTCGCTCGCCATGGCGACGACGGCCGGCGCCGGGTCGCTGATCATCGGCGTGCTGTTGTTCACGCTGGGCCTGACCATGTGGTTCCAGTCGGCCACCCGGGTCTTCGCCGGTGTCGCGTCGATCCTGCTGGCCCTGGTGTCCCTGGTGGTCTCCAACATAGGCGGCTTCCTGATCGGCTTCCTGCTCGCGCTGATCGGTGGCGCGCTCTCCCTCTCCTGGGCGCCGGGCGAACCGCCGGTCGAGGCGGCGGGGGAGCAGGACGGCGCCGACGCGCCCACGGGTGAGGCGGCGCCGGACGGCGCACCCCAGGACCCCGCCGCGGCACCGCGGTTCCCGGCCGTCTCCTTCGAGAAGGGGGAAGACGGTGAGGCGGACGGCGTTCGGGCCGCAGGGGGGCACCGTGTCGGCTGACGAGGTGCGCGGACCGCGTCACGCGGCCCCGAAGAAGCCGCTGTTCACGAGATTCCACGTACCGAGCGGCAAGGCGATAGCCCTGGCGGCGATGCCCACGGCGGTCCTCATGGGGATGGGGTTCACGCCGACGCTGGCCCTCGCCGACAACAACGACGGGACGCCGACGGCGAACAGCCTGACCGTCGACGAGTACCAGGCCTGCCTGGAGGTCATCGAGGGCGCCGAGAAGGACGACGCCTCCGCGTCGCCCACGCCGTCCGCGTCGGCGAGCGGGAGCGCGTCCGCGGAGGAGGAGCCCTCGGCGGAGACCTCCGGCGAGCAGAAGGGCCCCGAGGCGGACCGGGGCACGGACAAGGACACGTCCTCGTCGTCCTCTTCGTCGGATTCAGGTTCCGACGACAAGGACGAGCCGGCGCCCGCGCCTTCCGCCTCCGCCGAGCCCGAGCCGGAGCCCTCGAAGACCGACCGCAACCTCCTGGAGGGCCTCGGGGACGCCCTCGAGGACGTCCTCACCCCGAAGGAGAAGGAGGCCGAGGCGAGCCCCACCCCGTCCGCCTCCGCCACGCGGAACGCGGCCGAGGACGCCGCCGAAACCGTCGGGGAGACCACCGAGAAGGCCACCGAAGCGGCCGGGGACACCGCGAAGGACACCACCGACAAGGCGACGAAGGCCGCCGAGGACGCCGAGGAGACGGTCGAGGAGGCCACCGAGACCCCCGCGGCCACCGCCTCCCCCAGCCCCTCCGCGTCGGCCACGGTCGACCCCGAGGACTGCCCGGTCGCCACCGACGCCGAGGGCGGCGTCGACAACGAGATCCTGCTGCCCGAGGACCCCTGGACCCTCAACGCCAGCTCCCTGCTGCTGAAGGGCGCCGACTACCAGGGCATCGTCGAGGTGCGGACGGCGAGCGGCGCCACCAAGAGGGTGCTGAAGTACGTCATCTCCGACGGCACCGACATCGGCGACCTGCACCAGACGGTCGAGGACAAGCGGTCCGGCGCGACCCACCACGTGCAGGCGGCCAAGGGGTCGACGTCCACCATCCGCGACGGCGACACCGTGATGTACACCGAGAGCATCTCCGGCAACCTGCTCGGCCTGATCCCGGTCACGTTCGACCCGGAGCACCCGCCGCCGCTCAACATCCCGCTGATCTACTTCACCAAGGTGACGGTGAAGCAGGCCGGCCAGTTCGGCGGTACCCTGCACGTGCCCGGACTGCAGCAGTACATCACCGGCTGAACGCCGCCAGGACCCTTCCGGGAGCCGCAACACACCGAGGGCGCCCCCTGCCACAGGGGGCGCCCTCGGTGCCGTACGGGACCCTCACGGTCAGCCGGTCGCCTCGCCCAGGTGGTGGACACGGACCATGTTGGTGGTGCCGGGGACGCCGGGGGGCGAACCGGCCGTGATGATCACGATGTCGCCCTCGCTGAAGCGGTTCAGCTTGAGCAGCTCCTGCTCCACCAGCTCGACCATCTCGTCGGTGCTGTTCACGAACGGCGCGACGTACGGCTCCACGCCCCAGCTCAGCGCGAGCTGGTTGCGGGTCGACTCGTCCGTGGTGAACGCCAGGATCGGCTGGGCGGCGCGGTAGCGGCAAAGGCGCCGGGCCGTGTCACCGGACTGGGTGAAGGCCACCAGGCCCTTGCCGCCGAGGAAGTCGGCGATCTCGCAGGCCGCGCGGGCCACCGAACCACCCTGCGTGCGCGGCTTCTTGCCCGGCACCAGCGGCTGCAGGCCCTTGGAGAGCAGCTCCTGCTCGGCCGCCTGGACGATCTTCGACATCGTCCGCACGGTCTCGATCGGGTACGCGCCCACGCTCGACTCGGCCGACAGCATGACCGCGTCGGCGCCGTCCAGGATCGCGTTGGCCACGTCGGAGGCCTCGGCGCGGGTCGGCCGGGAGTTGGTGATCATCGACTCCATCATCTGGGTCGCCACGATCACCGGCTTGGCGTTGCGCCGGCAGAGCTCGATCAGGCGCTTCTGCACCATGGGGACCTTCTCGAGCGGGTACTCGACGGCGAGGTCGCCGCGCGCGACCATGACGGCGTCGAAGGCCGCCACGACGTCCTCCATGTTCTCCACCGCCTGCGGCTTCTCCACCTTGGCGATGACGGGGACCCGGCGGCCCTCCTCGTCCATCACGCGGTGGACGTCGGCGACGTCCTTGGCGTCCCGGACGAAGGAGAGCGCGACCAGGTCGCAGCCCATCCGCAGGGCGAAGCGCAGGTCCTCGATGTCCTTCTCGGACAGCGCGGGCACGTTCACCGCCGTGCCGGGCAGGTTGATGCCCTTGTGGTCGGAGATGACACCGCCCTCGATGACGATCGACTTCACGCGGGGGCCGTCGACCTCGGTGACCTTCAGCTCGACGTTGCCGTCGTTGATCAGGATCTGGTCGCCCTTGGCCACGTCACCGGGCAGGCCCTTGTAGGTCGTTCCGCAGATCGTCTTGTCGCCCGGCACGTCCTCGGTGGTGATGGTGAACTCGTCACCGCGCACCAGCTCGACGGGACCCTCGGCGAAGGTCTCCAGGCGGATCTTCGGGCCCTGGAGGTCGGCGAGGACACCGATGGCCCTGCCCGTCTCCTTGGCGGCGGCACGGACCCGGTCGTACCGGCCCTGGTGCTCGGCGTGCGAGCCGTGGCTGAAGTTGAAGCGGGCCACGTTCATGCCGGCTTCGATCAGAGCGACGAGCTGCTCGTGGGAGTCGACCGCGGGGCCGAGAGTACAGACGATTTTCGAACGGCGCATGGGGCGATCCTATCGGTTTGTTTCGCAGCGGAATATTCCGTCTGACGGAAAGTACATATGAGGAAGTCCCTGCTCAGTTGTACTTTCCGACCAGTGCGTATGTCTGCTGAGCGATCTCCATTTCCTCGTCCGTCGGTACCACCGCGACCGCGACCCGCGCGCCCTCGGGCGAGATCAGCCGCGGCCCGCCGCCGCGTACGGTGTTCAACTCGCCGTCCACCGCCAGGCCCAGCCCTTCCAGGCCCGCCACGGCCGCCTCCCGCACCGGGGCGGCGTTCTCGCCGACCCCGGCGGTGAAGGCCACCGCGTCCACCCGTCCGAGAACGGCGTAATAGGCACCGATGTACTTCTTCAGACGGTGAATGTAGATGTCGAACGCCAGCTTCGCCTGTTCGTCGCCCTCGTCGATCCGGCGCCGGATCTCCCTCATGTCGTTGTCACCGCAGAGTCCGACCAGACCGCTCTTCTTGTTGAGGAGAGTGTCGATCTCGTCGGCGGACATTCCGCCAACACGCATCAAATGGAAGATGACGGCCGGGTCCATGTCTCCGGACCGCGTACCCATCACGAGTCCCTCCAAGGGCGTCAGCCCCATGGAGGTGTCCACGCAACGACCGCCCCGTACGGCCGAGGCGGACGCCCCGTTGCCCAGGTGCAGCACGATGACGTTCACCTCCTCGGGCGCCTTCCCCAGCAGCTTCGCGGTCTCCCGGGAGACGTACGCGTGCGAGGTGCCGTGGAAGCCGTAGCGGCGGACGCGGTGCGCGTCGGCGGTCTCGACGTCGATCGCGTAGCGGGCCGCCGACTCCGGCATCGTGGTGTGGAAGGCGGTGTCGAAGACGGCGACCTGCGGCAGGTCCGGGCGCAGCGCCATGGCGGTGCGGATGCCGGTCAGGTTGGCCGGGTTGTGCAGCGGCGCCACCGGGATCAGCCGCTCGATCTCCGCCAGCACCGGGTCGTCGATCACCGTCGGCTCGGTGAAGCGCTTCCCGCCGTGCACCACCCGGTGGCCGATGGCGGCCAGCTCGGGGGAGTCGAGGCCGAGGCCGTCGGCGGCCAGCTCCTCGGCCATCGTCTTCAGCGCGGCACCGTGGTCGGCGACCGGACCGGTCCGCTCCCGGGTCCCGCCGCCCGCCGCGAGCGGGGTGTGCCGGACGAGGGAGGTCCGCTCACCGATCCGCTCGACGAGACCGGAGGCCAGCCGGCTGCTGTCGCGCATGTCCAGCAGCTGGTACTTCACCGACGAGGAGCCGGAGTTGAGGACGAGGACGCGGGTGCGGCTCACTGGACGGTCGCCTTCTCGGTCGGGGACGGGGCGGTGGACTGGGCGGAGGACTGGGCCTGGATCGCCGTGATGGCGACGGTGTTGACGATGTCCTGCACCAGGGCGCCCCGGGACAGGTCGTTGACCGGCTTGCGCAGACCCTGGAGCACCGGCCCGACGGCGATGGCGCCGGCCGAGCGCTGTACGGCCTTGTAGGTGTTGTTGCCGGTGTTCAGGTCGGGGAAGACCAGCACCGTCGCCTGACCGGCCACCTCCGAGCCGGGCAGCTTGGTCGCCGCGACCGACGGCTCCACGGCCGCGTCGTACTGGATCGGCCCCTCGATCCGCAGGTCGGGCCGGCGCGAGCGCACCAGCTCGGTGGCGGCGCGCACCTTGTCGACGTCGGCGCCGGAACCGGACGTGCCGGTCGAGTACGACAGCATCGCGATCCGCGGCTCCACCCCGAACCGTGCCGCCGTGACCGCCGACTGCACCGCGATGTCGGCGAGCTGCTCGGCGTCCGGGTCCGGGTTGACCGCGCAGTCGCCGTAGACCAGCACCTTGTCGGCCAGGCACATGAAGAAGACGGACGACACGATGTCCGCGTCCGGCTTGGTCTTGATGATCTCGAAGGCCGGCCGGATCGTCGCCGCCGTGGAGTGCACCGAGCCCGACACCATGCCGTCGGCGAGGCCCTCCTGCACCATCAGCGTGCCGAAGTAGTTCACGTCGGAGACGACGTCGTAGGCCAGCTCCACGGTGACGCCCCGGTGGGCGCGCAGGGCGGCGTACTTCTCGGCGAACGCGTCCCGCAGCTCGGAGGTGGCCGGGTCGATCAGCTGGGTGTCGCCGAGGTCGATGCCCAGGTCGGCGGCCTTCTTGCGGATCTGGTCGACGTCACCGAGCAGGGTCAGCTCGCACACGCCCCGGCGCAGCAGCACCTCGGCCGCGTGCAGCACCCGCTCCTCGGTGCCCTCGGGGAGCACGACCCGGCGCAGGTCCGAGCGGGCCTGCTCCAGCAGCTTGTGCTCGAACATCATCGGGGTGACGCGGTCGCTGCTCGGCGCGGAGACCCGCTTGGTGAGGTCCGCGGTGTCGGCGTACCGCTCGAACAGGCCGAGCGCCCGCTCCGCCTTGCGCGGGGTGGCCGCGTTCAGCTTGCCCTCCAGGGAGAAGAGCTGTTCGGCGGTGGGGAAGCTGGTGCCCGGCACCGACAGTACCGGCGTGCCGGGGGCGAGCCGGTCGGCGAGGGTGAGGATGTGCTCGGCCGGGACCTCGTCCAGGGTGAGCAGCACCCCGGCTATCGGCGGGGTTCCGGCGCTGTGCGCGGCCAGCGAACCGACGACCAGGTCGGCGCGGTCGCCCGGCGTGACGACGAGGCAGCCCGGGGTCAGGGCGGCGAGGAAGTTCGGCAGCATGGCACCGCCGAACACGAAGTCCAGGGCGTCGCGGGCCAGCCCGGAGTCGTCACCGAGCACCACCTTCGCGCCGAGGGTGTGCGCGATCTGGGAGACGGTCGGGGCGGACAGCGCCGGCTCGTCCGGCAGCACGTAGCAGGGCACCGGCAGCCGGCCGGCGAGCCGCTCGGCCAGCTCGTCCCGGTCCTCGCGGGCGACCCGGTTGACCACCATGGCGAGCACGTCGCAGCCGAGGGTGTCGTAGGCGCGGTAGGCGTTGGTGGTCTCGGCGCGCACCGACTCGGCGGTCTGCCTGCGGCCGCCGACGACCGGGATCACGGAGGCGCCGAACTCGTTGGCGAGCCGGGCGTTCAGGCTGAGCTCGTCCGGGAACTGGGTGTCGGCGTAGTCGGTGCCGAGGACGAGGACGACGTCGTAGTCGCGGGCGACCCGGTGGAACCGGTCGACGAGGGTGGACACCAGCTCGTCCGTGCCCTGCTCGGCCTGGAGGGCGGACGCCTGGTGGTAGTCCAGGCCGTAGACGGTCGCCGGGTCCTGGGTGAGCCGGTACCGAGCGCGCAGCAGTTCGAAGAGGCGGTCGGGCCCGTCGTGCACCAGGGGACGGAAGACGCCCACCCGGTCGACCTGCCTGGTCAGGAGCTCCATGACCCCGAGTTCGACGACCTGGCGGCCGTCGCCGCGGTCGATACCGGTCACGTACACGCTGCGGGTCACGCGCGCTCTCCGTTTCGTCGAGGCCGCAAGGGTCTTCGGCGGGGCCGCAAAAAATCGCCCACTCAGGTGAGCGGACCCCTCTTGACAATACCTCCGGCTCTGGCTAGGCCGCCCACCCGGATGGCGTCGGCGGAGCCCCGGGGGACGTGAAAGAATCGGGACTGGCTCACCGGTATCGACAGCGACCAGGAGACTCGGCACGATGCGTATAGGAGTGCTCACCGCAGGCGGCGACTGCCCTGGATTGAACGCCGTGATCCGGTCGGTCGTGCACCGGGCGGTCGACAACTACGGCGACGAGGTCATCGGCTTCGAGGACGGCTACTCCGGCCTGCTCGACGGCCGCTACCGCACGCTCGACCTCGACGCGGTCAGCGGCATCCTGGCCCGCGGCGGCACCATACTGGGCTCCTCCCGGCTGGAGCGCGACCGCCTCCGCGAGGCCTGCGAGAACGCCTCGGACATGATCCGCGACTTCGGCATCGACGCGCTGATCCCGATCGGCGGCGAGGGCACGCTCACCGCGGCGCACATGCTGTCGGTCGCGGGCCTGCCGGTGGTCGGCGTCCCGAAGACGATCGACAACGACATCTCGTCCACGGACCGCACCTTCGGCTTCGACACGGCGGTCGGCGTCGCCACGGAGGCGATGGACCGCCTCAAGACCACCGCCGAGTCCCACCAGCGCGTGATGGTCGTCGAGGTCATGGGCCGGCACGCGGGCTGGATCGCCCTGGAGTCCGGCATGGCCGCCGGCGCCCACGGCATCTGCCTGCCCGAACGCCCCTTCGACCCGGCCCAGTTGGTCAAGATGGTGGAGGAACGCTTCGCCCGCGGCAAGAAGTTCGCGGTGATCTGCGTCGCCGAGGGCGCGCACCCGGCCGACGGCACCATGGACTACGGCAAGGGCGAGATCGACAAGTTCGGCCACGAGCGCTTCCAGGGCATCGGTACGGCCCTGGCGTACGAGCTGGAGCGCCGGCTCGGCAAGGAGGCCAAGCCGGTCATCCTCGGCCACGTCCAGCGCGGCGGCGTGCCGACGGCGTACGACCGCGTCCTCGCGACCCGCTTCGGCTGGCACGCGGTGGAGGCGGCGCACCGGGGCGACTTCGGCAAGATGACGTCCCTGCGGGGGACCGACATCGTGATGGTGCCGCTGGCGGAGGCGGTCACCGAACTGAAGACGGTGCCGGGGGACCGGATGGACGAGGCGGAGTCGGTCTTCTAGCCGGTACGGCACGAGGGGCGGCCCCGCCCTGCCGGACGGCCGCCCAGGCCCCGGTGCCGGCAGCGTGATGGGACAGCTTCTCCCGGCGAAATGCCGCATAAGGGGCGTCATGTCGGGAGAAACTGTCCAATCACCGAACGGTGAGAGGGGGCACCCGTGCTCACTCACACCGTGATGGCGTCGATCGAGGGCTGTCCCGGCAGGTCCGGAGCGGCGGCGCACAGCTTCGGTATGTGTGATCTGCCGGACGCCTCACGTTCCTGTCGTCGACGGCGCTGATGTCCGGCCGGGGCAACGGGAACGTGGGGCGTTTGCTCACCACTCGGATTCCGCCCGCCTCATCGCCTCGTCGCTGACCGGCCCGAACTCGCGCTCGTCGGCCTCGCGCAGCTTGGCCATGGCAAGTCACTGCTCCAGCGCCTCGGAGACGACGGCCGAGAACCCGGACTTCCCGGTCCGGACCTCGACCTCCTTGATCAACGACTGCGGCAGAGAGGCGGACCGCTTACCGGCCCGCTCCGGTGTGGGGGAGGCGGCGTCAACGGCGTGATCGCCAGGTTCGAGGGCTACGAGGCCAACGTGCCCGTCACACTGACGCCCGAACAGGCGGTGGAGGCCGCGGCGGCTCTCGGCGCCACAGCGGCCTGCGCGATCCACTGCGAACTGTTCGACAACGCTCCTGCGTACACCGAACAGCCCGACATGGCCGAGCGGTTCGGCCGCGCCGCCCATGAGCGGGGCATCACACCTCACCTCGTGGCCGACGGTGAAGTCGTACCGCTCGACAACTGACCCTCCACCGGTCAGCGGCGTCCGGTCACGGTTCGCCACGACGCGCTCGCCGCGTTCCAGGGCCTGGTGCACATACAGTGCTGTCGCGGGGGTGTCCAGGTTGTTCGTCACATGAAGGTCTTGGGCGGGTCGGCTACGAGTTCGATGACACCAGCCGCGTATGAACGAGCGCTCGCAGCATCGCGGCGCCCGCCCCCACCGCTGCGAGGTGCAGGACCGCCGCGAGCGCGAGGTTTTCCGGCAGGGCCGCATCGGCCGGTTGCGCGACCGCCAGGTACAGGGTGAACGGAAGCTTCCAGCCGCTCCAGGCGAACAACGAGCCCGAGCCGAGCCAGCCGAACACCATCGGGCCCCATCGGGGGACTCGTGCGGGCCGGCCTCGGACGGCAGCCCAGGTGGCGGCGGACGCCACGAACGCCCAGAGCCCGAAGACGCCGGACAGCACACGCCAAGCGAGGTCCCGCTCGCCGGGGTGGGCGACCCCAGCGGTGCCGCCCACCGCCCAGTACAGCCAGATGAGACCGACCGCGGCGCCGACCACCGTCATCCATGGCAGCACCCTCGACGAACCCTCCCCACGGTCGCCGAGCCGACCCGCGAACGCATCCGGCCAGCGCCGCCGCAAGTACGTGGGCAGCGCGATGGCCAGACCCAGCCCCATACCTACGAACCCGATCTGAACCAGCGCGGCCTCCCAGACCGGCATCGACGGGTCGGCGTCACCCCCGCTCTTCGGATTGCCATCCTCTGGGCTCAGCAGCGAACTGAGAACGGCGTACGGCAGCACCGGGACGAGGAACCCCGTTCCCACCCAAGCGCAGAAGGCCAACGGCGCCCCCGGTATGCGCATCCCCCACGGCCGCACCAGCGCGAGCGCCACCGCGATCCCGATCCCTGCCATACCGATCGTGGCGCTGTTGAGCACCACCCACTCCGCCTTGCCGAATCCGGTCCCGACCGGCAGCAGCCCCAGGAGCGAACCGACCACCCACGACACCTTGATCAGCAGGTAGGGCGTCAGCGCCAGCGCTGCCCCGTACGCCGCGACCCGCCCAGCCCGATCCCATCGATCCACTTGAACTCCCCATTCAAGCAACGGAGTTCAAGTCTCAGTCACCACTGCCCCCACGGGCGTCAACCGCCGGGCGCATCCATGTCATCACTCAGGAGGAGTGAGAATCGGCCGACGGGAGCACACAAAACTGCTGGGGCACGACGAGCCGCCGATTCAAGCCCTCAGCCAGCCAGACGCAGCGCTCAATCGCACCCTTGGAATTGATCATCTAGAGAAGGTGGTCGGCCTTGCCGGACTTGATGTCGCGGATGAGGGTCCGGAGGGCTTCGCGGGTGTCGGTGAGGTAGTGGTCCTCCTGGCCGGCGACGGCGATGCAGGCGTTGCCTTGGGGATCGGTGCCTGTGCGGAAGCAGTTGTTGCCCTCGGCGCAGAAGGGGGCTTCCCAGGTGATGTCGGGCATGAGGTCCTCTCAGAGGTCAGAGCTGCCGGGCGATGGAGTGGATGAGGTCGCGTGAGTCCTGTGGGCTGAGCGTGTGGTCCTGCCACCAGTCCATGTGGATTCGGTACTCGGCGAGCTGGGCCTCGGAGTGAGTGAACTCGCCGCCGTGGGCGGAGTCCAGCTGAACGGTGTCGAGCCGGGGGACCGGGCCATGGGCGTAGAGCACGGCGTGCCCGGCACCGGGAAGGCGCCGGCTTCGACGGGGAGCACACGCAGTTCGACGGTGCCGCGCTCGGATACCCGGCAAAGGTGATGCAGTTGCCCGCGCATGACGCGACGTCCGCCGAACTGCATCCGCATGGCCCACTCGTGCACGTACGCCACGTACTCGACGGGACTGTCGCGGTCCAGAACCTGCTGACGCCGCAGGCGCTGTACGACGCGGAGTTCGACTTCGGAGTCGGGCAGGGGCGGAAGCGCCGCGGTGAGGACGGCACGGGCGTATTCGCCGAGTTGCAGCAGCCCCGGCACATGTACGGTCTGGTAGCTCCGCAGGCGGGTGGCGAACCACTCCGACTCGGCGACATTCAGCAGGCCTTGGGGGAGGCTTCCTCGGTACTGCAGCCACCAGCCCCGCTTGCCCACGTCGGCCATGGCGACCAGAGCTTCGACGTACCGCTCGTCCGCGCACTCGTGGTCGCCGGCGGGCGTGCGGATCCGCTCCGGCGGGATGGTCCGGACGCCCGACTCCACGTCGGACGCCTTCGCGTGGTCCGGCCCCGGCAGCCCGGTGGCGTACTCCCGTGGTGCCCTCGGAGTTGATCCGGTCGTCGAACTGCCGGAAAACGGGGCGCGGGCCGATGAGTTCCTTCATGATCGGCAGTCATAGGTCGTGACCGGTGCGCAGCAGCCGTGAGTACGGCCGAAGCGTCCACCGGTCCGACCCGCTGAGAATCAGACACGAGCTACCGAGGAACCTTCGATGCGTACCCTGATCAGTACCGCCTTCATCTCGCTCGACGGCGTCGTGGAGGCCCCGGGTGGCGAGCCCGGTTACCGGAACTCCGGCTGGACCTTCAAGGACGTCGAGTTCCTCCCCGAGGCGTTCGACATCAAGGGCCGCGAGCAGAAGGAAGCCACGGCGATGCTGATGGGCCGGACCAGCTACGAGGCGTTCAGCCCGGTGTGGCCGGACATGGCGGACTTCGCCGACTACAAGGTGATGCCGAAGTACGTGGTCTCCACCACCCTCACCGAGGGCGAACTGGTGGCGGGCTGGGGCGAGACGACGATCCTGCGTTCGCTCGACGAGGTCGCCGCCCTGAAGGAGACCGAGGGCGGCCCGATCATCGTCCACGGCAGTGCCTCCCTGAACCGGAGCCTCTCGGACGCCGGCCTGATCGACCGCTACCACCTGCTCGTCTTCCCGCTCCTGCTCGGTGCGGGCAAGCGCCTGTTCAGCGACACGGACAAGGACACCCAGAAGCTGAAGCTGGTCGAGCACGAGGCGTACGCCAACGGCCTGCAGAAGAACGTGTTCGACGTCGTCCGCTGACACACCTCCGCACTCGCCCGGCGGCCGCGTCATCGGACACGGCCACCGGCCGGAAGGTCCGCTCAGCGGCCGTCGGGCGAGTGAACGGACCAGCGGAGGACGCCTGCGATGCGGAACCCGGCCACAGGGACGACCGCGGTCTCTTCGTGGCGGGGGTGGTGATGCCGCGCCCGCACGGGTGTTCTCAGGTCGTGCGGGACGGACAAGCCTTGTCCGCGGGGATCACGCCCGGACAGGTCCTAACGCCCCTTCTCCACCCCCCGGACCCATCGGTACACCAGCTCCGGTCGCCCCACCTGCCCGTACACCGGCGCACGCCCGGCCCTCCCCGCCTCCACCAGGTGCTCCAGATACCGCCGGGCCGTGATCCGGGAGATCCCCACCTCCTCGGCGACCCCCGCCGCGGTCAGCCCGTCCCCCGCCTCCCGCAGCACCCCCGTCACCCGTTCCAGCGTCGGCCCGCTCAGCCCCTTCGGCAGCGCGGCCGGCCCCGGGGCCCGCAGGACCGCCAGTGCCCGGTCCACCTCGTCCTGCCCGCTCGCCTCGCCCACCGCCGCGTGGAACTCGGCGTACCGCACCAGCCGGTCCCGCAGGGTCGCGAAGGTGAACGGCTTCAGTACGTACTGGACGACGCCCAGCGAGACTCCTTCCCGGACGACCGCGAGATCCCGCGCCGACGTCACCGCGATCACGTCGGCGTGGTGGCCGGCCGCCCGCAGGGAGCGGGCGAGCTGGAGTCCGTGCACGTCGGGCAGGTGCAGGTCGAGGAGGAGCAGGTCGACGGGGGTGCGGTCCAGGACCCGGCGGGCCTCCGCGCCGGTGTGCGCCTTGCCGACGGCGACGAAGCCGGGCACCCGGTCGACGTACATCACGTGGGCGTCGGCGGCCACCGGGTCGTCCTCGACGACCAGCACTCTGATGGGCTCCCCGCTCATACGGCGCCTCCCGGACCCTGTGCGACAGCGGCGTCCCTCAACGGCAGCCGTGCCTCGAACACCGCGCCGCCCTCGTCCCCGGACGTCACCGACAGCGTCCCGCCGTGCCGGCCCGCCGCCTGCCGTACGAGCGCCAGCCCCAGCCCTCGCCCGCCGGGACCGGACGGCTTGGTCGTGAAGCCCCGCTGGAAGACCGCCTCCGTGTGGTCCGGGTCGACGCCGGGGCCGGTGTCGGAGACCCGCAGGATCAGCTCCGAGCCGCCCCCGTCCCCGTCCTCCTCCGTCAGCGCCGTCACCGTCACGCGGGGCCGGACCCCGCCCTGCGCCGCGTCCACGGCGTTGTCGATCAGGTTGCCGAGGATGGTGACCAGGTCCCGGGCGGGCAGGGTGTCCGGGAGGAGGCCGTCGTCCAGGCGGCTGTCGTCCGACACCACCAGTTCCACGCCCCGCTCGTTGGCCTGCGCCGTCTTGCCCAGCAGCAGCGCGGCCAGCACCGGCTCGCTCACCGCCGCCACCACCTGGTCGGTGAGCGCCTGCGCCAGTTCCAGCTCGGCGGTGGCGAAGTCCACCGCCTCCTCCGCCCGGCCCAGCTCGATCAGCGAGACGACGGTGTGCAACCGGTTCGCCGCCTCGTGCGCCTGCGACCTGAGCGCCTGGGTGAAGCCCCGCTCGGAGTCCAGCTCGCCCATCAGCGACTGGAGCTCGGTGACGTCCCGCAGCGTCACCACCGAGCCGCGCCGCTGGCCGCCGGTGACCGGTGAGGTGTTCACCACCAGCACCCGGTCCGCCGTCAGGTGCACCTCGTCCACCCGGGGCTCGGAGGCCAGCAGCGCCCCCGTCAGCGGTGTGGGCAGCCCCAGCTCCGCCACCGACCTGCCCACCACGTCCTCCTCCTGGCCCACGCCCAGCAGCTCCCGGCCGCCGTCGTTGATCAGCGCGATCCTGTACCGCCAGTCCAGCATCAGCAGCCCCTCGCGCACGGCGTGCAGCGCGGCCTGATGGTAGTCGTGCATATGGCTGAGCTCGGTCGCGTTCATGCCGTGGGTGTGGCGGCGCAGCCGGGCGTTGATGACGTACGTGCCGATGGCGCCGAGCCCGAGGGCGCCGGCCGCGACCGCGAGCAGCGCCGTGAGCTGTCCCCGGGCGCGCTGGCTGATCTCCTCGACCCTTATGCCCGCGCTGACCAGGCCGGTGATCCGGTCGCCGTCCCGGATCGGGGTGACCGCCCGGACCGACGGTCCGAGGGTACCGGTGTAGGTCTCGGTGAAGGTGCGGCCCTGAAGCGCCGGGCCGGTGTGGCCCTGGAAGACCAGGCCGATCTGGTCGGGGTCGGGGTGGGTCCAGCGGATGCCCCGCGGGTCCATGATCGTGACGAAGTCGATGTCGGTGTTCCGTACCACCGCCAGCGCGTACGGCTGGAGCTCCGCCGACGGGTCGGGGGTGCGGATCGCCTCCCGCACGGAGGGCGAGTCGGCGATCGAACGGGCCACGGAGGTGGCCTGACGGCCTGCCGCCTGCTCGGCCTGGCTGCGGTCGCTGACGTAGCTGAACAGCGCGTACCCGGCCACGACGACCGCGATGAGCACGGCCTGCATGGCGAAGAGCTGACCCGCGAGGCTGCGGGGCCGGGGGAGGGGGAAGCGCATGCCGCCAGTCTGCCTCCGGGGCCCACGGTGAACTAAATGAACGGAAGGGTGACCGCGCTCACAGGGCACGGCATAGTCACGGCGTTCCCCGAAAACCCATCCCCCGGACGTGAGCCGCACGCCGGTGATGCCGACGACGTCGTCAAGGAGGGCCGCCGTGACCAGCACATCCGCTACGGCACCTGCCGCACCCAAGGCCAAGCGGGACCGCACGCACTACCTCTACATCGCGGTGATCATCGCGGTCGCCCTCGGCATCGCCGTCGGTCTGATCGCGCCCGACTTCGCGACCGAGCTGAAGCCGCTCGGCACCGGGTTCGTGAACCTGATCAAGATGATGATCTCGCCGATCATCTTCTGCACCATCGTGCTGGGCATCGGTTCCGTGCGGAAGGCCGCCAAGGTCGGCGCGGTCGGCGGTATCGCGCTCGGCTACTTCATGGTCATGTCGGTCGTCGCGCTCGCCATCGGCCTGATCGTCGGCAACATCCTGGACCCGGGTACGGGCCTCGCGGTCACCGACGCCGTCAAGGAGACCGGTCAGGCGCAGGTCGACGCGGAGGCCAAGAGCACCGTCGACTTCCTGATGGGCATCATCCCGACCACGATCGTCTCCGCGTTCACCGCCGGTGAGGTCCTGCAGACCCTGCTGGTCGCCCTGCTCTGCGGTTTCGCCCTCCAGGCCATGGGCCCCGCCGGACAGCCCGTCCTGCGCGGCATCGAGCACATCCAGCGGCTGGTCTTCCGCGTCCTGGCGATGATCATGTGGGCGGCCCCGGTCGGTGCCTTCGGCGCCATCGCCGCGGTCACCGGCTCGGCCGGCGTCGACGCGCTCAAGAGCCTGGCCGTGCTGATGCTCGGCTTCTACGTCACCTGTGTGCTGTTCATCTTCCTGGTGCTGGGCACGATGCTGCGCCTCATCGCGGGCGTCAACGTCTTCTCGCTCTTCAAGTACCTGGGCCGCGAGTTCCTGCTGATCCTCTCCACCTCCTCGTCGGAGTCGGCGCTGCCGCGCCTCATCGCGAAGATGGAGCACCTGGGCGTCAGCAAGCCGGTGGTCGGCATCACCGTCCCGACCGGCTACTCCTTCAACCTCGACGGCACCATGATCTACATGACCATGGCCTCGCTGTTCATCGCCGACGCCATGGGCACGCCGATGTCGATCGGCGAGCAGATCCCGCTGCTGCTCTTCCTGCTGGTGGCCTCGAAGGGCGCGGCCGGTGTCTCCGGTGCCGGTCTGGCCACGCTGGCCGGCGGTCTCCAGTCGCACAAGCCGGCCCTGGTGGACGGCATCGGCCTCATCGTCGGCATCGACCGCTTCATGAGCGAGGCTCGCGCCCTCACCAACTTCGCGGGCAACGCCGTCGCCACCGTCCTGATCGGCACCTGGACCAAGGAGATCGACCGGGCCCGGGTGGACGAGGTCCTGGCCGGCCGCGCCCCCTTCGACGAGAAGACGCTGCTGGACGACCACGCCTCCGGCGGCGACGCCGACGAGGCCCGCGCCGAGCTGCCCGAGACGGGCGGCGAGAAGGAGCTGGCCAAGGCCTGACGGCCGACGCTCCACCCCGTGGACCCCGGTCGGTCGGGATACTCCCCCGTTGCTCGGCCGACCGGTCGCCGGAGGCCCGGCACCCGTCGCCGGGCCTCCACCACCGCCGGGCGGCCGGACCCCACCCCCGTGGGTCCGGCCGCTCGGCCGTTTCCGTCCCGCCCGCCTTCACCTTCCCGCCGGGCCCGCCCGCCCTTGCCTTGACGCCGACGTCAAGGCTTACGTTCGTCGGCATGCGAATCGGCGAGCTGGCCGCACGGGCCGGGACCACCACGCGGACGCTGCGGTACTACGAGTCACGCGGACTGCTGTCCGCGCGGCGCGCAGGCAACGGATACCGGACGTACGACGAGAGCGATCTGAGGCTGCTGCGGCAGATCCGCACGCTCCAGGACTTCGGGTTCGATCTGGAGGAGACCCGGCCCTTCGTGGAGTGCCTGCGCGCCGGGCACCCCGAGGGCGACGCGTGCCCCGCCTCGCTCCAGGTCTACCGGCGCAAGCTGGACGAGCTGGACGCCCTGATCGGCGAGCTGCGCGCGGTACGGGAGAAGGTCGGGCAGCAATTGAAGCGCGCGGAGCGGGCGCGGGACGAGCTGGCCGCCGACGCGGCGGTTCCGGGCGGTCCGGAACCGGTGTGCGAACTGGGAGGGGAGCTGTGATGAGCGGTGTGACCGAGGTGACCGAGGTGACCGATGCGGACTTCGCGGACGAGGTGATCGGGTCGGAGCTGCCGGTGCTGGTGGAGTTCACGGCCGACTGGTGTCCGCCGTGCCGGCAGATGGCGCCGGTGCTGCGCGCGCTGGCCGCCGAGGAGGAGGGCCGGCTGAAGGTCGTCCAGCTGAACGTGGACGCCAATCCGGACACGACCAACGCCTACAAGGTGCTGTCGATGCCGACCTTCATGGTGTTCCGCGACGGGGAGCCGGTCCGGTCGATGGTGGGGGCCAGGCCCAAGCGGCGGCTGCTCGAAGAACTGTCGGACGTGCTCTGACCTGGTACGACGACCTGGTGCGAGCGGGTACGCGGCACAAGAAAACCCCCGGGCAATTGCGCCCGGGGGTTTTCTTTGCGTATATTCATTGATTCGCGACTTCATTTTCCGAGGAGTCGCGGTGAAGTTCAGTGAACACAGTATATCCGGGCGGGAGCGGAATTGTCAAACACCGAATTTCCGGACGAGGAATTGCGGCAGGAACAGCAATTCGTCGACGGACTGTACGCACGCGTGGACGCCCTGCGCGGCGACGCCGAGGTGTCCGTCACGGAGGCGCTCGCCCAGGGCCACACCCCCCGGCAGGCCAGGCTGGAACGGGACATCCTGGTCGCCGAGCGCTCCGGGCTGCTCGCCGCGCTGAACGCCGTGGACGGCTCCCTCTGCTTCGGCCGCATCGACCTCGCCTCCGGCGACACCCACCACATCGGCCGCATCGGCCTGCGCGCCGACGACGCCGAGCGCACGCCCGTCCTCATCGACTGGCGGGCCGACGTCGCGCGCCCGTTCTACCTGGCCACCGGCCACACCACGATGGGCCTGCGGCGCCGCCGCCACATCTCCACCGAGGGCCGCCGGGTCACCGCCCTGCACGACGAGGTCCTCGACCTCGGCGACGAGACCCGCACCGGCCACGAGGACCCGACCGGTGACGCCGTGCTGCTCGCCGCGCTGAACTCCGCGCGCACCGGCCGCATGGGCGACATCGTGCGCACCATCCAGGCCGACCAGGACCGCATCATCCGCGCCCCGCACCGCGGGGTGCTGGTCGTCGAGGGCGGCCCCGGCACCGGCAAGACCGCCGTCGCCCTGCACCGCGCCGCCTACCTGCTCTACGAGCACCGCGAGCTGCTGGCCCGCCGCGCCGTCCTGATCGTCGGCCCCAACCCGGCGTTCCTCGGCTACATCGGCGAGGTGCTGCCCAGCCTCGGCGAGACCGGCGTGCTCCTCGCGACCGTCGGCGAGCTGTACCCCGGCGTGAGGACCACCCGCACCGACACCCCCGAGGCCGCCGCCGTCAAGGGCCGCGCCGAGATGGCCGACGTCCTCGCCGACGTCGTACGCGACCGGCAGGCGCTGCCCGACCCGGTGATCGCGATCGAGCACGACCGCGAGGTCCTCATGCTCGACGACGGCCTGGTGAACGTCGCCCGCGAACGCACCCGCGCCACCAGGCTGCCGCACAACGTGGCCCGCGAGCACTTCGAGGGCCACATCCTCAACGCGCTCACCGACATGGTCGCCGAACGCATCGGCACCGACCCCTACGACGGCTCCAACCTGCTCGACCCCAGCGACGTCACCCAGATCCGCGACGAGCTCGCCGAGAACCCCGAGGTCTGGTCCGCCATCGACCAGCTGTGGCCGAGGGTCACTCCGCAGCGCCTGGTCGCCGACTTCCTCGCCGCACCCGAGGGCTACCTCTCCGACGAGGACGCCGCCGCGGTCCGCCGCCCGGTCACCCGGCACTGGACCGTCTCCGACGTGCCCCTGCTCGACGAGGCCGCCGAACTCCTCGGCGAGGACGACCGCCTCGAACGCGAGCGCGCCGAACGCGAACGGCAGACGCAGATCGCCTTCGCCCAGGGCGTCCTGGACGTCTCGTACGCCTCCCGCACCTTCGAGTTCGAGGACAAGGAGGACGACGACCCGGACTCCTCCGAGGTGCTGTCCGCGCACGACATCATCGACGCCGAACGCTTCGCCGAACGGCACGAGGAGAACGACCACCGCAGCGCCGCCGAACGCGCCGCCGCCGACCGCACCTGGGCGTTCGGACACATCATCGTCGACGAGGCACAAGAGCTTTCCCCGATGGCGTGGCGGCTGCTGATGCGGCGCAGCCCCACCCGCTCGATGACCCTGGTCGGCGACCCGGCACAGACCTCCGAGGCGGGCGGCGTCGGCTCCTGGGCGGACATCCTCACCCCGTTCGTCGAGGACCGCTGGGAGCACACCCGGCTCGGCGTCAACTACCGCACCCCCGCCGAGATCATGGACGTCGCCGCGGCGGTGGTGCGCGCCGAGCACCCCGGCTTCGAACCGCCCGGTTCGGTCCGCTCCACGGGCGTACGGCCCTGGGCCCGCGCCACCGACGACCTGCCCGGCGCCGTCGCCGAGGCCGTCGCGGAGCTCACCCCCGACGAGGGCCGCCTCGCCGTCATCGCCCCGCGCGAGCTGCACCGGGCGCTGGCCGCCCGCCTCGACGGGGTGACGGCGGGCGCCGAGCCCGACCTGGCGCACGCCGTCGTGCTGCTCGACCCGCGCCAGGCCAAGGGGCTGGAGTTCGACTCGGTCCTGGTCGTCGAGCCGGGCCGCTACGGCACCAGCGACCTGTACGTGGCGCTCACCCGCGCCACCCAGCGGCTCGGCGTCCTGCACACCGAGCCGCTGCCGAGGCCGCTGGCCGACGCGTTGGGCTGACCGGTCTCAGGCCGGACGCAGCCACACCGTCGCCAGGGGCGGCAGGGTCAGCCGGATCGACGCCGGGAACCCGTGCCGCCCCTGCGGCTCCGGCTTGACCGGGTCGGGGAGGGTGACGCCACCGCCGCCGTAGCGGCCGGCGTCGGTGTTCACCACCTCGTGCCAGGCGGGCACGTCGTCGGGGACCCCGATCCGGTAGTCCTGCCGGACCACCGGGGCGAAGTGGGAGACCGCGAGCAGCGGGGAGCCGTCGGAGTCGTACCGCAGGAACGCGAACACGTTGTCCTCGGCGGCGTCCCCGGTCACCCACCGGAAACCGGACGGCTCGGTGTCGCCCTCCCACAGCGCCGGGGTGTCCCCGTACACGGTGTTGAGGTCGCGCACCAGGTCGCGCACCCCGCGGTGGTCGGCCTCGGCGCCGTAGTGCGGGTCGAGCAGCCACCAGTCCGGGCCGTGCGCCTCCGACCACTCCGCCCCCTGCGCGAACTCCTGCCCCATGAACAGGAGCTGCTTGCCGGGGTGGGCCCACATGAAGCCCAGGTAGGCCCGCAGACTGGCGCGCTGCTGCCACCAGTCGCCGGGCATCTTCGACACCAGGGACCGCTTGCCGTGCACCACCTCGTCGTGGGAGATCGGCAGCACGTAGTTCTCGCTGTACGCGTACACCATCGAGAAGGTCATCTCGCCGTGGTGGTAGCGGCGGTGGACCGGCTCGTGGCTCATGTACTGGAGCGAGTCGTGCATCCAGCCCATGTTCCACTTCAGGCCGAAGCCGAGCCCACCGAAGCCGCTGGGGCCCTTGTGGTGGGTGGCCCGGGTGACGCCGTCCCAGGCCGTGGACTCCTCCGCGATCGTCACGACCCCCGGCACCCTGCGGTACACGGTGGCGTTCATCTCCTGCAGGAACGCCACCGCGTCCAGGTTCTCCCGGCCGCCGTGCTCGTTCGGCGTCCACTGGCCCGGCTCGCGCGAGTAGTCCAGGTAGAGCATCGAGGCGACCGCGTCCACCCGCAGCCCGTCGATGTGGAACTCCTCGCACCAGTACAGGGCGTTGGCGACGAGGAAGTTGCGCACCTCGCGCCTGCCGAAGTCGAACTCCAGCGTCCCCCAGTCCGGGTGCGCCGCCCGCAGCGGGTCCTCGTGCTCGTACAGCGGACGCCCGTCGAACTCCGCCAGCGCCCACTCGTCACGCGGGAAGTGCGCCGGCACCCAGTCCATCAGCACCCCGATCCCGGCCCGGTGCAGCGCGTCCACCAGGTACCGGAAGTCGTCCGGGGTGCCGAGGCGGGCCGTGGGCGCGTAGAACCCGGTGACCTGGTAACCCCACGAACCGCCGAAGGGGTGCTCGGCGACCGGCATCAGCTCCACGTGGGTGAAGCCCAGGTCCTTGACGTACGCGGGGAGCTGCTCGGCGAGCTGTCGGTACGTCAGCCCCGGCCGCCACGACGGCAGGTGCACCTCGTACACGGAGAACGGCGCCCGGTGCGCGGGCACGGCCGCCCGCCGCTCCAGCCACTCCGCGTCACCCCACTCGTACGCCGACGACGTGACGATCGACGACGTGGCCGGCGGCACCTCGGTGCGGCGGGCCAGCGGGTCGGCGCGCAGCGTCTTCGAACCGTCGGGGCGGGTGATCTCGAACTTGTACAGCTCGCCCTCGCCGATCCCCGGCACGAACAGCTCCCACACCCCCGTCGAGCCCAGCGACCGCAGGGGGAAGCCGGTGCCGTCCCAGAAGTTGAAGGTGCCGCACACCCGTACCCCGCGCGCGTTCGGCGCCCACACCGAGAAGCGGGTGCCGGTGACGCCCTGGTGGGTCATGGGGTGCGCGCCGAGGACCGTCCACAGCTCCTCGTGCCGGCCCTCGCCGATCAGGTGCAGGTCGAGCTCGCCGAGCGTGGGCAGGAAGCGGTACGCGTCCTCCGTCTCGTGCACTGTCCCCTCGTACGTCACGAGCAGCCGGTACGCCGGGACCTCGGCCAGCGGCAGCAGTCCCGAGAAGAAGCCGTCGCCGTCGTCGTGCAGCTCGACGGTGAGGCCTCCGGAGACGACGGTCACCGCGAGGGCGTACGGCCGCAGCGCCCGGAAGACGACCCCGCCGGGCACCGGATGCGCGCCGAGCACGGAGTGCGGGGCGTGGTGCGTCCCGCTCAGCAGCCGCTCCCGGTCGTCGGCGGTCACGGCGGGGGAGACGGCGATCTCCATCTCGGGCGGGGCGGACTGGGAGGCGGGGACGGCCTTCGGCGCCGTCTTCTTCGGTGCCGTCTTCCTTGCCGGGGCCTTCTTGGCGGGGGTCTTCTTCGCGGTCTTCTTCGCCGGGCTCTCGGCAGCGGTCTTCTTCACCGCGGCTTTCTTAGCTGCTGTCTTCTTCACGGCGGCCTTCTTCACCGTCGCTTTCTCGGTCGCCGCCTTCTCTGTCGTGGCTTTCTTGGCCGGGGCCTTCTTAGTCGCAGCCTTCTTGGTCGCAGCCTTCTTGGTCGTGGCCTTCGCCGCCGAGGCGGTCTTCTTCGCCGCTGTCTTCTTCGCGGCGGCCTTCTTCACCGGCTCGGCGGCCGCGGGCTGCCGCTCGGCCGGCTGCTCCGGATGCGAACCGCTGGACTCGGGGCGGGGGGTCACGGGCGAAGCCTCCTGGGCGCGGGTCGGATGGGTCAGATCAGGTCGGTCGTGGCGAGCCGGTGCACGGCGGCCAGCGGCACGGGCAGCCACTCGGGACGGTGCCGGGCCTCGTAGACCACTTCGTAGACCGCCTTGTCGGTCTCGTACGCGCGCAGCAGCACCGGCTCGGTGCGCGGGTCCCGGCCGGCCGCCTCCGCGTAGCCGGAGCAGTACGCCGCCCGGCACCGCACGGCCCAGTCCGGCTGCGGCGGGTCCACCGAACGCGCCGCGTAGTCGAAGGACCGCAGCATGCCGGCCACGTCCCGCACCGCCGGCTGCGGCATCCGGCGCTCGGCCAGTGGACGGACCGGTTCCCCCTCGAAGTCGATCAGCGACCACTCCCCGGTCGGCGCGCGCAGGCACTGCCCGAGGTGCAGGTCGCCGTGGACCCGCTGGGCGGTCCAGACGCGCCCTTCGGCGGCCAGGTCGTCCAGCGCCGTGAACGCCGAGCGCAGCCCGTCCGCGTACGGCCGCAGCGCGGGCACCGCGTGCACGGCCGCCTCCAGCCGCTCGGTCATGCCGGCGGCCAGGGAGCGGAGCTGGGCGTGCCCCAGCGTGACCGTGGGCAGCGCGCGGGCCAGCGCGGTGTGCACCTCGGCGGTGGCCCGTCCGAGGTCCCGCGCCTCGGCGACGAAGTCCTCCCCCTTGGCCAGCTCCCGCAGCGCCAGCTCCCAGCCGTCCGTCGCGCCCTGCACGAACGGCTGGAGCACCCCCAGGACGTACGGCTCGGCCGACGTCGGCGGACCGGGCGACTCGTCGGGCTCCGCGACCAGCCAGGCCGTCGGCGGGGGCACCCGGGGGCAGCCCTCGCGGGCCAGCGCCAGCGGCAGTTCCAGGTCGGGGTTGATCCCGGGCACGATCCGGCGCAACAGTTTCAGAATGAACGTATCTCCGTAGACGACCGACGAGTTCGACTGCTCGGCGGTCACCAGGCGCGGCACCAGACCGGACCGGATCTCCTGCCCTGGGTCCCGCTCGAAGCGGAGCCCGCCGATCCGGGCCTGGGTGCGCAGCGCCTCCAGGAGCAGTTCGGCGGGCCGGGTGTCATGCAGGGCCTCGTAGACCGTCCGTCCGGCCAGCGGGCCCCGCGTCACATGACCGATCAGCGCGGGCGCCAGCCGGGGCGGCAACGCCTCGCGCACGCCTATGAGCAGTTGGTAGCAGTCGCCGGGCTGCGCGGGACCGTCGTGGCCCGGCTGAAGCGGCTGGTGCGCGCGCACCAGCAGGTGGTACAGGCCCAGCCTGGCGGTGGGCGGCAGCAGTTCGGTGGCCGCGACCAGGGAGAACCCGGTGACGGGACGGCCCTTGCCCGCGAACCAGCGCTGCCGTGGCAGCCATTCCCTCAACAGTGGATCCAGTGACGCAAGGAGGCCGGGCGGTGTCGTGACGGTGCGTGTGACGGCTTCCGACATGGCGTCGCGTCCTCTCCCCTCGTTCGGCGCGCCCACGGGGCGCCGCCGGTGGGCGGGGTGTTACTCATGCGTGCCCCGGGCGGGGCGGTGGAAACCGCCCCGCCCCGGGTTCTACGCGGCGTCCTTGCGGAGCCGGAACCAGTAGAAGCCGTGGCCCCCGAGGGTCAGCAGATACGGCAGTTCGCCGACGGCCGGGAAGCGCACCCCGCCGAACAGCTCGACCG